>CAIMXI010000189.1 GCA_903845365.1 uncultured Geobacteraceae bacterium
CGCCAGGAAAGACGAAATTGAGCTGGTGATTTCCGATGTCGTTATGCCCCGCAAGAGCGGCAAGGCAGCGTACGACGAAATAAGGAAGATGTCTGAAAGCGTGAAATTCATTTTTGTCAGCGGCCATTCCAGCGATGTAATCTTGCGTGAAGGAGAGTTTGGTGCCGATGTTGAAATAATAGCTAAACCGATCATGCCGTTTGAGCTGTTGCGGCAAATACGGGAGATCATACCACATAGTTACTGACGGATTCTTAGGGATGTGGAAATTGTTAATATACCGTTTTTGTAGGGGCGAATTGCGTTCGCCCTGTTGGGATAACCGATAATATTGGGCTTCATTTCTGATCCAAACAGGGCGTATGCCATACGCCCCTACGAAATAATAATTGGTATTTTTACAAATTCTCCATCCCTTACATACCAACGGGAACAAAACAGTGTCAGTTCTCCACCTTATCGTTCCCACGCTCCAGCGTCCCGTACAGCTACCACCAACGGTGAATTTCAACCAACACATCTTCCCACGGTGACCGTGGGTGCATAATTCCGCCCGAATGCGGACAGGATGTCCGCGCTCCCAGAAAAAATATGTGCCATGCCGTTTTCCTGGAGGATCAGGAAACAAAATATATGTACATGGAGAAGAGAGCTATATAACTGTTTTTCCCTTGATTTATCGTATGCTGTTGTGATAGGTATGCGCACTGTATACGATTCCGGTAAAATATTTTATTCAATAAATGCAGGTAGTTAACTCGAGTTCCGGTTTGACTGGCGGAGGTTTTTGTGGCACAGGTCGTGTTTTCCACGTGGGGTAGGACTGTTGTAGATAACAGGGATGAATCAGTCGAGGCGAAAGCCGTCTCGTACAAGCTTCCGGTGGCCTTTGATGGCGAACGTCCTCTACGTGCCTTTATGGGATGGGACGGCATCATCCTTTTTGACAAGTCTGTTGATGTTCCTGAGATGACAGCCGAGTATATGAAGCGCGTCCAGACCCTCTACTGCTGCGGTCGCTGTACGCCGGGCAAGAAGGGAACCAAGGTACTGATGGATCTTTTCCGGAATGTGCTGAACGGCAGCGCTGCCGAAGCGGATCTGGATACGGTCGGCGACCTGGCCGAACTGTTGAAAAACTGCAAGTGTACCCTCTGCCAAAGTGCCACGGTGCCGGTTTTCGATGCGGTAACTCATTACCGCGACGAGTTTATTGCGTATATACATGGAAGCAAACCATCCAAGCCAGCCACCTATATCCACAAAATCACCGCTCCATGCATGGATAAATGCCCCTCTCACATTGACATCCCAAAGTATATAGAAGAAATCAAGAACTACCAGTATGGCGAAGCATTGGCCACTATCCGCGAGAACATGCCGATGCCGGCAGTCTGCGGCCGTGTCTGTCCTCACCCCTGCGAGACCGCCTGCCGACGCAAAAACGTCGATGATGCCATCAATATCATGGTATTGAAGCGCACCGCCTCCGACTATGAGTGGCAGCACAATATCACCCCGCCGATGGCTCCAAAACCTGCGAAGGAAAAGAAGGTAGCTATTGTAGGTGCCGGGCCGGCCGGACTGGCGTGCGCCTACTATCTCGGCCTTGAGGGGTATAAATCAACTATTTTTGAAGCGCTTCCTGAAGGGTATGGCGGCGGCATGATTGCCGTCGGAATCCCCGCCTACCGTATGCCGCGCGCTGTTCTACAGCGTGATGTTGACATCATCGAGTCAGTCGGTTCGGAGATCAGATACAACATGCGCGTCGGCAAAGATATTTCCCTCCCTGAGTTGAAACAGCAGTACGACGCCGTATTTCTTGCGCCTGGCGCACATCGCTCCAAACCGATGGGTGTTGAAGGGGAGGACAAGGGGTATAAGGGTTTCCTCTCCGGAGGTATCGATTTTCTGCGTGAGGCTTATCTCGGTAATCCGACCGGCATGGGCAAAAAAGTATGTGTTGTCGGAGGCGGTAATACCGCTATCGACTGTGTTCGGGTGGCTCTGCGCGAAGGAGCCGAGGAATCAATCCTGCTCTATCGCCGCTCCCGTAAAGAGATGCCGGCTGACGTATGGGAAGTAGACGGCGCTGACGAAGAAGGGGTTCGCTTTGAATTTCAGGTCCTACCGACCAGAGTTGTCGTGGACGCAACTGATCAGGTAACCGGTGTCGAATGTGTTCGTATGGCAATGGGTGAGCCGGATGCTTCCGGTCGCCGTCGCCCCGAACCGGTGCCGGGGAGCGAGTTTATCGTCGAGTGTGACACCGTCATTCCGGCCATCGGCCAAGACCCGGATCTCGGCTTCATACCGCACGATATGGGCATAGATATCACCAAATGGAACACGGTAGTTACCAAACATCTGCCCCTGAAAGATGCTGCCGGCAAGGATCTGAAAGACAGCATGGGCAATATGCTCTCCCGCTCGCTCATTACAGACTGCGACGGCGTATTTGCCGGTGGTGATGCCGAAATCGGGCCGTTGACAGTAGTTGCCTGCATCGGCAATGCTCACCGCGCCGCACTGGTTATTCAGCGCTGGCTCGAAGAGGGGAAAGCCTATCTCTCCGATCAGGATATTTTTGATGACCTGCTGACCTATCTGGGCGTCTACGACAGAGGTGAGTCGGTTCCCTGGCTCGCTTCCTCCGATCGCGCCAACCAGAAAGAGGTTCATGGCCGCGCACGAGCCGCCAAGGGGAACTACCACGAAGTCGAGCTGGGCTTCAGCGACAGAACAGCACAGATAGAAGCAGACCGCTGTTTGCGCTGCTACCGCATGGCGATGGTTGCACTATAAAAGGAGACACAGTTAAGATGGCACATACAGAGCCCAGCGATAAAAGCACGACGGCAACAGTCACCATTGACGGCATCCAGGTGACGGTCCCTGTCGGTACCACCATTCTGGAAGCGGCAGCGCAGATCGGTATTAAGATACCGACCCTCTGCTGGCTGAAAAAAGTATCCACAACCGGTGCCTGCCGGATCTGCGTCGTAAAAGTTGAAGGGGTTGAACGCTTCATGACCGCCTGTAATACCCCGGTAAAGGATGGTATTACCGTCATCACGACGTCACCGGAACTTGAGACTGCTCGAAAAAAGACGCTGGAATTAATGCTGGTCAACCATCCACTCGACTGCCCCATCTGCGACGCTGCCGGAGAGTGCGATCTTCAGGACATCTGTTATTCCCTCAAAGTAGACAAAAACAACTACGCTGCAGGCCTGGAACGACTGCCGATACGCTATGACTGGACACTGCTGGAGAGTGACCCGAACCGCTGTATCCTCTGTGAAAAATGCGTCAAGGTCTGCCGCGAGGTTGTCGGGCGCGAGGCGATAGAAGTTGTTGACCGTGGAGACAATACGATTATTGATACCATTACCGGTGCACCGCTTGACTGCGATTTCTGCGGCAACTGTATCGGGGTCTGTCCGACCGGCACGTTGATCAGCAAGCCGTTTAAGTTTCGTGGCCGCCCCTGGACATTTGAGGTAACGAAAAGCGTCTGCGCGTTCTGTTCATCCGGATGTGAAATTGAATATCATGTCGGCAACGGTCGCGTTGAGCGAGTTACCAGTAACGACAACAGCTACAACAAAGGTAATCTCTGCATCAATGGCCGCTTTGGCTATGCTGCGTTCAATGCGCCGGATCGCCTGAAGTCTCCGCTGATCAAGGAGTCGTCCGGTTTCCGCAAGAGTGCGACATGGGGCGAAGCACTCGGCGTAATAACCGGAAAACTGCGGCATATCATTGCTTCTAACGGTTCGAATGCCGTAGCCGGAATCGGTTCACCGCGTGTTACCAATGAAGATAGTTATCTGTTCCAGAAATTCATGCGCGGCACCGTTGGCACCAATAACATCGATTCTGAAGCGCGACTCGGCTTCCTCCCTGCCCAGATTATTCAGTATGAGATGCTTGGGTACAGCGGTGGCAGTTTCGGTATGGAAGCGATAGAAAAGGCGACCGCAATATTGGTGATTGGAGCAGATCTTAAAGCGGAATCAGCCGGATTTGCCTATCGCGTGATTCAGGCCGCCACGAAAAACGATGCAAAACTTGTGCTTGCGGGAAGCCGTGCCAGTTCAATGACCAGGTTTGCAAATGCGTCTTTGCAGTGCCGCCCCGGCAGCGAAGCGTGGCTTGTTGCCGGGCTTAACAAGGCGGTTCTGGCCGAGGGGTTTGCTTCTGCAGCCGCCGTCTCTAACCTGGATAACTTGGAATCCTCACTCGATGCAATTTCGTTTGCGCGTATAACTGAAATCACCGGTATCACTGAAGATCAGCTCCGGACAGCGGCCGCTCTCATCTGTTCCGGTGGACGTGCTGCGGTAATTTATGGTGCAGATGTCATGCGCTCGGTCGACAGCAAAAATGCTGTTGCCGGAACGGTGAATCTGGCCCTGCTGACCGGGGCGGTTACTGAGGCTGGTGCCGGAATTTATCCGCTCGACGAGAAAAACAACATTCAAGGAATGCTGGACATGGGCGTATGCCCGGAATACCTGCCGGGGTATCACACCTATGAGCATGCCGCTGCCGCATTCGGCTCCGCCTGGGGTGCCACTGTTCCCGCAATTCCAGGTAAAGATCTGTTCCAGATAGTGGATGCGATTGAAGCCGGGGAGATAAAAGCGTTGTATGTCATGGGAAGCGACCCGCTTCATTTCATGCCTGATCGTTCCCGTATTGAAAAGGCGCTGCAAAAGCTCGATCTTCTCGTTGTTCAGGATCTCTTTATGACCGCTACAGCCGGATTGGCACACGTAGTTCTCCCGGCGGCAACCGGTGCCGAGAAGGCCGGCTCATTTACCTCTGTTGATAACCGGGTGCGCTCTTTTACTGCCGCCGCCAAGCCGGTCGGTGATGTCCGCACTGATGCCGACATCCTGAACACCCTGCAGAGCCTGATGTCTTTGCAGTCACCCGGCATAGCACAGTCGCTCGATTCCCTGCATCACGAGATCGCCGCTTTAACCGGTCTCTACAGTGACGTCTGCGATCAAGACGGCTGCAGAATCGGGCGCATAAAAAACCGCACGTCATCATTTGTTTGCCAACCACTCGCCCCGCTTGCTCCTGCGGCGGTAACTCGACCTTTTGCCCTGACAATAGGACCGGTACTGCACCATAACGGCTCAATGACTACCATGTCGGAAAGCAACCTGCTGGCTGCAGACGAAGCATATCTGGCTCTCTCCTTCGAAGATGCCACCTCGCTGGGTGTCACAACCGGAGAACTGTTGACGATCACGTCTGATACCGGGAGTGTCTCGTTGAAAGCACGCCTGACTAATCAGCTCCAGAAGGGTGTCCTGTTTGTTCCGGCGCACTTCAGGAGTGCTGCAGTTAACATGCTCAGCAGCACTCCATCTTTCCCGCAGCATGTTTCACTTTCAAAAGCCTGAGAGCATGTCCGACGCAGAGAATATGATCAAGCAAACGCCGCTCAAGCGGCGTTTCTGTTTTGAACTTCCGGCATCGCCTCCGGCTGCTTATTCATGAGCTTCGACATCCGTCAGCATCACCGGGCTTTGCTCAAGGCGGAGGTGCATCTCCATCCCCACGGACGGGTCGGACAGTTGAATATCTGCCTTGTCTCACCAAGCCGCTATCAGACCGGTATGAGCAGCCTTGGCTTTCAGACGATCTATCGGCTTCTGGCCGGCTCACCCGGTATTCGCTGCGAGCGCGCCTTTCTCCCTGATCGCGAAGAGCTGGAAGAGTATCGGCGCAGCGGCACACCGTTACTCTCACTCGAATCTTCAACTCCACTGGCCGATTTTGATGCAATCGCCTTTTCCACATCGTTTGAACCGGACTACCTGAATATCCCCCTGATCCTAAAGCTGGCCCGCATTCCGCTCTATTCAAACGAGCGCTGCGACTCTGATCCACTGATCATTGCAGGTGGTGCCGCCTTCTTTATCAACCCTGAACCGGTAGCCGATTTTTTCGACGTAATCTGTATCGGTGAAGGAGAGGATGTAGTCCCGGCCATGGTTGCAACCCTGCTTTCTACGGGTGACAACGGTAGGCGTGGACTGCTGCAGGCGTTTGCGATGATCCCCGGACTGTATGTTCCCACCTTTTATAAACCCCGTTATCATAATGGTATCCTGGCAGCCTACGATGCTGTGGTCGGTGTCCCGATGCCTGTCACGCGTATTCCGGTCTGCCTGGATCAACACGAGCCGTCCGCTTCGGAGATCCTGACCGACAAGACCGAATTCGGCGATATGTTCCTGGTGGAGGTCAGCCGTGGCTGTCCGCGCGGCTGCCGCTTCTGCAGTTCCGGCTTCATCTACGGTGCATTTCGCCAGCAGCCGTTTGAAAACATCGTTAAATCTATTGATAAGGGACTCGGCTATCGAAACAGGGTGGGGCTGGTTGGCGCGGCGGTTTCAGATTATTCCGAGATCGGCAGACTTTGTAGCTATGTCGTCGACAGAGGGGGCAAAGTGTCAGTCTCGTCGCTGCGCATCGACCGGATAGACAGTGAAATGCTTGATGCCTTGATTGCCAGTGGCCACAAAACAATTTCCCTGGCTCCCGAAGGTGGTTCGCAGAGGATACGCGATCTGATTCGTAAAAACCTGACCGAGGCACAGATTCTGGATGCCTGTGACATGCTTATTTCACGCGACATCCTCAATCTGAAGCTCTATTTTATCATCGGTCTGCCGGGTGAAACAGATGGCGATCTAGGCGAGATGATCCGCCTGATCGAAACAATTCGAGAGCGGGTTATCGAACGGGGGCGCGCCAACAAACGGCTGGGTGAAATAACCGTGTCGCTCAATCCCTTCATTCCCAAGCCGTTCACCCCGTTTCAGTGGTGCGGTATGGAACCGCTCCCCTCGCTGGAGCGCAAAGTCAAGCGGCTTGAGAGTCACCTGAAACGGCTGTCCAACGTCAAACTGAAGGTCGAAAGCCTGCGTGAATCGTTTCTGCAAGCACTCCTGTCGCGTGGAGACCGACTATTGGCGCCGCTGCTGGCCGAGATGGCTGAGGGAGCCAGCCTGAAAAAAGCGGCGAAAACGTGCGGCATTAATACTGAGTGGTATGTACAGCGAATAATCGCGGCAGAGGAGATCCTGCCGTGGAGCATTATCGGCACGGCTGAAACGGTGCTACGGCAGGAGTATGATCGGGCATTGGCGGGAGGTGATAATTGAAAACCTGTGCCATCTGCAAGAGTGAGTATGACGAATGCGCCGCACGATCCGAATATGCCGAGGCAGGTGAATGGCTGGCCGGTGAAGTGTGGCAGGATGCGGGCAGGTTATGCCCACTTTGTCTCGAGAACCGAGCCAGACTGGTGATGATGTATGGCCATGAGTATAATACTTAGGAAAATATTAAAAGGTCGAGATTCGTACCAGTTTTTGGCCTGGTTTTTTTGCCTGTCATTCACGAGGAAGTAATCGGGAATCCAGACTTTTAACCTCTTTGATCTTCTGTTCGTGGTGAGCCTGTCGAACCATGAGCGGAAGATTAGAATGAATCAGGTTCGGGGATGACAATCTTTTTAGCCGCAAATTATAACGAGTCAGGTAAAAGCATGAAGGAAAGCCTGACCCCGGCGGTTTTTCCTTATCAGAGAACAGGGAGGGAGCCGTCATTACGGCAAAAGGTCACCGTGCGGAGTCGCTCGGATCTAACCGCTGCAATTATTGAAACATCAGGCGGTGGAGAGGATGAGGATATGATAAAGATCCTGTTTGCATTGGAATTAGGCGGTAATCTGGGGCATCTTAACAAACAGTTGATGGTCGCGCGAACAATGAGACGGCGCGGATACCATTGTCTGTTCGCTGTTCGGGATGTGTCTGCAGCTTCAATTCATTTTAAGGGTGAAAATATCGAAATTCTTCAAGCTCCGTACTACTGCACCCCGGAAGGAGTAGCAGAGGTACTGTCCAGCTATGTTGATATCTTGAGGGTTAATGGATTTGATTCGGCTATCCTTCTACAGCAGTTGATGGAATCATGGCATGCAATTTTTGAAGCAGTGGCCCCGGAAATTGTTGTTATAGATTATTCCCCCTTGGCGGTACTGGCCGCAAAGCTTAAAGGGATCCCGCTGCTGAGATTGGACAACGGCTTCGACATCCCTCCCGATGAGGCCCCCTTTCCCAGCTTTCGTCCCTGGTTAGGAATACCTGTTGAGCTGATGCTTGAAAAGGAGCAGAAGCTGCTTGAAAACATCAACGAAGTATGCAGGGGCTCGGGAAGTCCACCTTTCAGAACTCTTCAGGAGGTTCTTGCAACCGATATGGATCTGCTGACAACAGTTCCGGAACTTGATAGCTACCCGAGGCGGCGTTTCGGACGCTATATCGGCCCACTGTTTAACATCTCAGATGGCAGCTATGTCGCATGGCCGGATGAAGATGATCCCAGAGTATTCGTATATTTACGCCCCTTTAATGGGCTGGAGATTGTCCTTAGGGAACTTGCAGAACGGTCGCTTTCAGTGATTGCTGTAATTCCCGGAATAGCACCTGAACTCGTCGGCAGGTATTCGGGCGAACGCTTCCAGATCAACGAAAATCCGGTACGTCTGGGGGGTATCCTGAACAAAATGGATTTGGCCGTGACTTATGGAGGTCACGGTTTTGCGAATATCTGCATATTGCAGGGGATTCCGATGATCGCCATACCTCCCATGATAGAACAGTTAATGACCGCCAACAATATTGAGCGGTTGGGAGCAGGGCTTGGGGTAGCACAAGACCGGGTAGAAACCCTGTTCGCCACGGCCCTAGGGAAAATTCTTACTGAACCCTCCTTCCGCGACTCTGCGACTGCGCTTGCAAATAAGTATGCCGGCTATGATCAGGACAAAGTTCTGGAAAACATTGCCGACACTATTGAGGGAATTATGTGCAGAAAGAGAGCTGTCTCGCTGAAACACAGCTACGGCCATTCACTACCGCTCTCCTGTTTGCCGGGTGCCCCCGCTGAGTTGCTACCTTACCAATAACCTCATCCTTCATCCTGCTGGCAAAACGACTGGAGAAAATAACATGGAATATCAATCGAAACTCCCAATGTTCTACAAAAAACCGGTTCCGCTCAATAGCGAAACCCACGCTACCATGACAATCAGCCAGAGTCCGCGCGGATTTGAGTTTGCCGCTTCGGCTCACAGCGTCATGTTGGCGGGGCTTGAGTTTGCAGAAGCGTGCCGCTTCTTTCCAATCCTGTTCGCCACTTCGGACAGTGGCTCTGCTCTCCCTGTCGCGTTGATGGGACTCCAGTCCGGCGAGAACCTCTTCGTGGGATCGTCGGGCGAGTGGCAAGCAGGGTATCTTCCGGCTTATATTCGCCGCTACCCTTTTATAAACACAGAAGGTGACGACGCTGCAATTCTTGTATGCATTGACGAAGAGTTCGACGGCCTTAACAGGGAGGGGGGAGAGCCGCTTTTTGAGGGAAAAGCGCCGGGACCGTATCTGCAGAAATCCATGGAGTTCCTGAATGAATATTTGATACAGATGAAGGCCACAGATGTATTCTCCAGGCAATTGCAGGATATGGGGTTGCTCAAACCGATGAGTGCAACGATACAGCTTGTTGACAGCCGTAAGTTCAATTTAACAGATTTTCTGATCGTTGATGAACAAAAGCTTGCTGAGATAGACGTAGAATCTATGGAAAAGCTGTTCCGGAGCGGCGGGCTCGCCCTTGTATATGCGCATATCCTGTCACTGCGGAGCTTGCAGGGTCTGCTGGACAGGAAGGCCTCCCGACATTTGGAAAGCTGAAGACAGGAAAGAACTCATGATTCACTTATGGCACCAATATTGAAGCCTATATTTCGCACTATTTTTATAAAAACCTATGGGTAGAGTAGGGAACAGGTTTCACCCAGTCCCCCCTCATCAAACCTGACGTGCAGTTTTCCCGCATCCGGCTTTCCGATGTTCTTCACAGGACATGAGAGGAACCTGGCGTGATTTACGACCCTTGCCGGTAAGGTATGATGTATGGCCACGAGTATAATACTTAGGAACCGGCTCGGAGAGATCATCACTGTTTGCGTTCCAACCTCTTTAGCGAGTCAAACGAGTCGGGTGTCGCGTTTTCAAAGGCGCCCCTAAAATCTTCCGGTATATCTCCTTGCAGGAACGCCCCCCGCTTTACGTAGCCGAATAGTTCATTGTAGCTCTTGTTTTCGATTGTTCCGACACGAGCCACTACGTGATAGGGTCGCAACTCTGCCGTCGAAGTGAGCCCCATCGCACCTAAGATCTCGGCGGCGTTTTTAACCGTTTGGCCGTGGTAGGTTGCTACCCTTTTCCTCTTGTCCGTTACTACGAGCCCGGCGACGAGATTTGGGTCTTGCGTTGCAACGCCGGATGGACAGTCATTGGTGTTGCAGCGGAGTGCCTGGATGCAGCCGAGCGCGAGCATCATCGCACGAGCCGAGTTGCAGAGGTCGGCACCGATGGCTATCCTTTTGATCAGCCCGAAGCCGGTTGTGATTTTCCCGCTCGAAATTAGGCGGATCTCATGGCGCAGATCGAAGCCGGTCAGACAGTTATGGACGAAGATGATGCCGTCGATGCTCGGTTCACCGATGTGGTTGCTGAATTCGATCGGTGCGGCACCAGTACCCCCTTCACCGCCGTCGACGGTGATAAAGTCAGGCTTAATGCCGGTCTTTATCATCGCTTTGCAGATAGCCAGGAACTCGCGGTGGATGCCGATACAGAGTTTGAAACCGATCGGTTTACCACCGGAGAGTTCGCGAAGCTGCTTGACGAACAGGAGCAGGCCGACTGGAGTCGAGAAAGCCGAGTGGCTCGGCGGAGAAATGACGTCGCGATCCATAGGCACGTCGCGGATAGCAGCGATCTCGGGGGTTATCTTCTCTTTCGGAAGTATACCGCCGTGACCCGGTTTGGCCCCTTGGGAGATCTTGATCTCGATCATCTTGACGCTGTCATGCTTCGCCTTCTCGGCAAACTTCCCGGCGTCGAACCGTCCCTCCATGTCACGACATCCAAAGTACCCTGTACCAATCTGCCATACGAGATCGCCCCCGGCAGCCAGATGATGCGGCGTGATCGACCCCTCACCGGTATTATGCGCGAAGCCGCCGTCCTTTGCCCCGCCATTAAGCGCCATTACTGCATTTTTACTGAGGGCGCCATAGCTCATTGCCGAGATATTGAGAATGCTTGCTTGATACGGCACCCTGCAGTCGCTACCACCTATGGTTACCCTGAGCGAAGCCGAGTCGACGTGTTTGGCGATGATCGAATGTTTGACCCATTCATACCCCGGAGTGTAAACATTGAGCTGAGTGCCGAAAGGGAGGGTGTCGATAGCGGCCTTGGACCTCTGGTATATGACCGACCGCTCCTCCCGGCTGAACGGCATCCCTTCGGTGTTTTTCTCGATAAAATACTGCTGGATTTCAGGCCGTATAGATTCAAGCAGGTAACGAAACCGGCCAAGGAGTGGAAAATTTCGCCTGATCGTCTGTCTGGCCTGAAACATGTCATATACGCCCAGGAGTATAAAAAAGCCGAGAACGGCGGAAACAGTATAATGTGCCGGAAGATAAACCGGTGGAAGCACTCTCGACATAACAACAAGAATAATTACCAGAACCGTGCTTCCTATTATGAACTGTTTTTTCATTTCATCTGCTCCCGACTATGCTTCACAGGCCGCTATAAGCTCATTAAGTACCCTCTCCGCCTGATCGTATGGAACCTGACAGGTACCGACTTTCTTGTGGCCTCCGCCACCGTACTTGAGCATAAGCGCCCCGACGTCAACCGTTGCGGTTCTATTAAGGATGCTGTAGCCGACAGAAATTGCGACAAACTCTTTCCCTCGACCGTCAATCATCCTGATTGAAATATTGGTTCCCGGAAAGAGCGAGTAAATAAGAAACCTGTTTGATGGCGGTATCTCTTCTGCTTCTCTGGTATCTGTAACAAGCACCGAGCCTTTCACCACAGAATGTTTGGTAAGAAATTCCCTTGCCTTAAGGTCGTTTGCAAGATAAAGCTGGATTCGCTCTTTGGCATCCGGGAGGGTGAGGATTTCCTCAATCGATTTGGTTCTGATATGATCAACAAGATCATTCATAAAGGCAATATTACTGATGCGATAACCTTTGTGATACCCCAAACCGGTTCTCGGGTCGCAGATGAACCCCAGAAGGACCCATCCCTGCGGGCTTAAAATTTCGTACTCATTCAACTGTCCCGAATCGACCCTGTCAACGTATTCAAGCATCTCCTTGAAGCGTCCGAATTTTTCCGCACCATAGTAATCACAGATTACACGCGCTGCGCTGAGCGCAGACTTGCTGCACCCCTCAAACTTGCCTTCGAGTTGAAGGCGCTCATTTTCACTGGAATGATGATCGAACCAGAGTCCGCATCCCGCAACATACGGAACATTTGCGAGGATATCATTTTTATCAACCGGTATTTTGCCATCCTGCAAATCCTTGGGATGTGCATAGATCATTTCGTCCATCAATCCCAATTCCTTGAGTAGTACCGCACAACAGATGCCATCAAAATCAGAGCGTGTTAAAAGTCGCATGTTCATCCTCCTTGTTTTAGTGGTTTAGTTGCAAAACAGGCCGACTGTAATCAATCATGCCGCTTCTCGTCCCATATTTATACCGATTGACTCGGCACAGCTTATCATTTGGTCATCTGGTGGAACGCGTCTCACAAGACCGGCAAGCTCATGCAGTGGCACCAGTGCCATATTCGGGGTATGAAGCGCAACCATGGTGCCGAATTTGCCTTCCGCTGCCGCCTGCACGGCGTAGCTGCCAAGTCTTGTCCCGAGTACCCTGTCGAAAGCGGTCGGGGAGCCTCCTCGTTGGATATGTCCCAAAACCGTTGTGCGAACCTCCAGCTCGATTCTCTCCTTTATCTCGTTTGCAAGATGGAAACCGATGCCGCCTAATTGCGGCACCCCCTGAAGCCTTGTGGTTGCTGATTCCTGTGTAATAACATCGCCGCCGATTGCCTTTGCTCCTTCTGCCACCATGATGATGCTGTAAGGGCTCCCCCCTTTTGCCCGGTGACGGATCTTCTGCACAACGCTTTCGATATCATACGGAATTTCAGGGATCAGAATAATGTGCGCACCCCCTGCAATCCCCGCCTCAAGGGCAATCCAGCCGGCTGTGCGCCCCATAACCTCCAAAATCATGACCCGCTGATGGCTGCGGCCTGTAGTTGCGAGGCGATCCAGCGCTTCGCAGGCGACCTGTACAGCGGTCTGGTAGCCGAAGGTATAGTCTGTTTTATCAAGATCGTTGTCGATAGTCTTCGGGATCCCGATTACCTGAACCCCTTTTTGCTGGAATTTATAACCGATTTCCAGCGTCCCTTCTCCTCCAACAACGAAAAGACAGTCCAACTCCAGATCTTTAACGGTCTGGGCAGCACGGTCAGAATAATCATACACCGCTATTGAACCGTCGTGATTCTGTTCCCACCACTCAAAGGGGTTCCCCTTATTGGTGGTGCCGAGGATAGTCCCGCCAAGCGTCAGGATATCTCGTGTGCTTCTGATCGTCAGGTCCTGAGTGTGATTAAAGACAAGCCCCTCAAAGCCCCCCTCGATTCCTACTACTTTTGCGCCGTGCCCGATGATTGCCGATCTGGTTACAGCCCTGATAACCGCGTTCAACCCCGAACAATCACCACCGCCTGTTAAAATTCCTACTTTTTTTAGACCCATGACTGCCTCCGTTCCGCATTATTCATTTTGAAGTGCAAGCATCAATCAGTTCTTTAAGGACTCTGTCAGCATCATTATATGGAACCTGACATGTTCCAACCTTCTCGTGACCGCCCCCTCCGTACTTCAGCATCAGCGAGCCGACGTCAACTGTCGCGGTTCTGTTTATGACGCTGTAGCCGAGAGAAATGGCGACAAACTCTTTCCCACGTCCATCGATCATACGGATTGATATATTGGTTTCAGGATAGAGCGAATAAACAAGGAATCTGTTGGATGGAGGGAGCTCTTCTACACCACGCGCATCGGTAACCACCAGCGGGCCATACACAACAGAGTGCTGTTTCAAAAACTCCCTCGCTTTAGGGTCGTTCTCCTTGTAGCGTTGAATACGCTCCACAGTATCCGGAAGAGCGATAATTTCATCGATGGTTTTTTCCCTAAGATGATCAACCAGATCATTCATAAATTTAAGATTGCTGATCCGGTAGGATTTATGATAGCCAAGCCCGGTTCTTGGATCACAGATAAACCCAAGGAGAATCCACCCGCTCGGATTCAGTATTTCATCCTCCGTCAAGAACCCCGCGTCAATCCTGTCGACGTTCTCAAGCATCTCCTTAAATCGCTCGAACTTATCAGCCCCGTAGTAGTCACAGACTACGCGAGCCGCGCTGGGGGCCTCATGGCTGCATCCTTCATATATGCCCTCTAGTGCAAGGCGTTCATTTTCACTTGAATGATGATCAAACCAGAGCCCGCAGCCAGGGACAAAAGGAACATTTGCAAGAATATCATTTTTCCCAACCGTTATTTTGCCATCCTGCAGATCCTTAGGGTGTGCATAGACCATTTCTTCCATCAAACCCAACTCCTTCAGGAGCACAGCACAGCAGATACCATCAAAATCAGAACGTGTTAAAAGCCTCATATCAAATTCTCCTTTTTATCAGCACAAATATTTATTGAGCACACTATTTTTGTTTGCTTGAAAATACAACCGTTGCAGGGTAGTGTCAACGCTATAGTTTGATAAGTAAAGGAGTCGCCATGAAAATTTTCGTCGCGGGTGGAACAGGTTTTGTCGGGGTGCATCTTATTAAGGAGCTTCAGAAGAGCGACCACACCATGCGACTGCTGCGACATAGCCGCAAAACGCTGCCGGGGGAGAGCGAGCAGGTTACCGGAGACGTTACCCGGCTGGAGAGTTTCGCGGAGAGTACGGCAGGGTGCGACGCAATTATTAATCTGGTCGGCATCATTAGAGAAACTCCTTCACGGGATATTACTTTTGAGAGAATGCATGTCACCGCAACGGCAAACATGCTGGCCGCCGCCACAGCTAACGGGATCAGTCGCTACCTGCAGATGTCGGCTCTCGGAACCAGGCCGTCGGCAGTTTCCGCTTATCACCAAAGCAAGTGGCGGGGGGAAGAACTCGTACGGGCAAGCGCTCTGGACTGGACCATCTTCCGTCCATCACTGATCTATGGCCCTCATGACGCCTTTGTCAATATGCTGGCGGCTCAGTTGCGTCTTGCTCCGGTAATGCCGGTAATCGGCAGCGGCAGCTATCGACTGCAGCCGATTCATGCCGATGATGTTGCCCGCTGTTTTGCCCGAGCCTTGGAATTGCCGGTGACAATCGGCAAGACGTATGAACTGTGTGGTAATGACCGCCTTAGTTATGAAGATCTGCTTGATATGATTGCCGACGTTCTCGGAAAGCATAGGCCAATGAAGCCGCACCTTCCGCTGGGGTTAATGAAGCTGCTAATTCCGGTTTTACAGAAAGCCCCCCAGTTTCCTATCACAACCGATCAGTTGCAGATGCTGCTGGAGGAGAGTATCGGCGGCAACGAATGGCAGCAGCTGTTCGGCTTTACGGCGCGCGGACTACGGGAGGGCATTGCTGAATATCTGGGTAAAGCTTGACTATCGGTTCGAGGTGGGGTATAAGCGTTGGCATGAATCGTCTATCTCCCAATATTATAGCCGTTGTAATCGTGGCTGCGACCCTGCTTTATTCGGGTTCTGTTGCTCAGGCCACCCCCGGAATGAGCACAGTCGAAGCTCTGCAACAGGAAATGTTGCACTCGACGACAGTTCTGCTGGAAGAGTTGCTGTTGAAAAGCAGTCCGTACGAATCGGTCGAAGGTGTTGCCACCTATTACGCCCGCCGATTTGAAGGGCGCCGCACAGCTTCCGGCCACCGTTATAATCCCGATAGAATGACTGCCGCCCACGAAAGCCTGCCTCTCGGCACAGTCGTGCGAGTTATCAACCGGGAAAGCAAACAGGAAGTAAATGTCACTATCACAGACCGCTGTGCCCCGAAATCCTTCCACTTTATCGATCTTTCCCGCGCCGCCGCCAAAAAAATCGGCCTCTGGGGCAAAGGTAAGATCAAGGTCGTCATCATTCCTCTCCTCGAAGAAAAACTGGATAGACCGGTTTAAAGCCGTGTAGTTGCAACAACCGCTCACTTCGCCACACTCTCACAACCCGCACTCTGTTCCCATCATGTCGATAGACGATTCTGAACGGCGGATGAATCAGTTCTCGCAGCGTAGCAACTCCAAATTCAGGAACAATGCGCCCCATATCTGGATGTATCTGAAGTGCCTCAACCTTTACAATGATCTCTCTGGCAAAGCGCTCACCGATCGCCGGTACAAGCTGCTCTACATACCAAGCCTGCATTTCCTGAATATCGCCCAAAGCCGATGGAGCGAATGAAACAGTAGTTTTTGCCGGCATACTCACACGCCCAGATTCAACTGCTTCTTCACATCAGAAAGGCTTATCTCCCGCCCCTCTTCCAGCTCCATAAGGCCCTGAACAATGGCTCGCATAAACTTTTGTTCCTCATCTCGAGCCTCAAAGTCGGCAATCCCCTGTAGTACGGCGACTCCACGCCCGCGACTGGTAAGGAGCATCGGTCGGTGGTTATCGGCTACCTGTTTAACCAATTTTCCAGGATTAATTTTCACATCAGTCAAAGGAATTATATCTTCAGAAAATTTTACAGCTTGCATCTGAACCTCCCTGATACATTAGATGACCTGATAATAGCACCTGTTAAACGTGCTGTAAATCGGTTTAAATGGGTTTTTGTTGCACATCCACATCTTCTTGCTGCTCAGTCAACCGGATACCGCCGTGCCAAAGCTGACACGCAGGGCAGACCATCTACAATCGGTGATGATCAGGCATTTTATATCCTGTGCTATGGGGTAAATTGGGCGAGAAATTCTTCAGCGGTCATTACCGGAATTGTGGAGGCCTTATAATCTTTGATGTTGGGAGTTATGAAATAAGGAATGGTATGGGTACGGGCGGTGCAATATTGTATTGCATCCTCAAAGTCATTGAAACCGGAGTCAAGAGCCTGTTCTATGACAGCAACATCAACGGACAGAATCGTCACAAGCTTACGCAGTTTTTTCAATACATCGACCGCTTGTCGCGAACCTATTTCCTTGCGCAGAATATAATGAAGATTAGCAAAAGTCAGCGAAGAGGCATAGGCTTCCACCGCATGTTTTTCAATTGCCACGAACAATTTGGCTGAACCCGCGTAAAAAGGGATTCTTTGGCTGAAAAGATCTACCATTATATTAGTATCAAGAAAAATGCGCTGTTTCATCGGTATTTATTCTCCAGATAGTCAGTGTACTCCTCCCTGAAATTATCTGCGCCATTTGGAGGCAGAATCCCCATAAGACTTGCCACAATTGGAGAAATTTCCTCTGTTGGCGTTTCTTTGCGCACAACCAGCTTGAGATAATTTTCAACCAAATTGGAAAGACTCCTATGCTGTTGACGCGCATATTCCTTGGCCTGTTCGATAATATCGTTATCAATACTCAATGTCAGTTTCGTTTGCATGTGACACCTCCAGTACGTATAAATTATCAGAGATAATACGTAAAAGCAACCGACATTATGCGACAATAGCCTCATCAATCTGCTTCACCAGGATATCAAGGCTAGTCCCTTTTCCCCTTGACATTTAAATCGGCATTGCGGTACTCATTTACGCCAATAGCACTTTTTTGTATCTGTAATCATGGAGGTTCGTATGAAACTCAAACAGTTGTCCATCTTCCTGGAAAATGCGCCGGGTCGCCTCTGTGATGTTACCGAGGCGCTTGGGGCTGCCGGTATAAATCTGAGGGCGCACTGCATTTCTGATACCTCTCACGATTTCGGAGTGCTGCGGATTCTTGTTTCCGACCTGCAGAAAGCCCGTGGCGTCATTATGGACAAGTTTTTTCCGGCCAGGGTCGACGACGTCATCGCCGCCGAGATCGAAGACAGTCCTGGGAGCCTCTCCCGGATCCTCAGACTTTTTCTCGGAACCAGAGTGAACGTCGAGTATATGTATGCCGTGGCAGGCGCCACGCAGGGAAAGGCGGTGATGGTATTCCGCTTCAACGACAATGATCTGGCGATCGAAATCATGCAAAAAAACGGGGTACAGCTTCTTGATGCCGCAGCATTCGGCATCCTGGAAACCCAGCCGTAGAGGGGGGGCAATGAGTAAGAAAAACAGCTATAAGCCTGGTAAATTTGCGGTTATCGGCGCCGGTCCGGTCGGCTGTGTTGTGGCTGCTTTCCTTGCCAGGGGGGGATATGATGTTACCCTCTGTGATGTTGTGCCAAGCCTTCTGGAGCCGGCCATGGAGCCTGGAATTATTCTGGAGGGGAGTGAAAATTTTCAGGCCAGAGTCTCCCGGATAACTACGCGAGTCGATGATCTTACCGCAGATCCGCCCGATGTCGTTATCGTTACGGTCAAGGCGACCGCACTGCCGATGATCGCCTCCGCTCTCGAGTTTTTAAGCGGCGAGGGGCGTTACGTTGTCAGTTGGCAGAACGGCATCGATACCGAACGGGTACTGTCGGCAACACTCGGTGTCAGGTCAGTCATGCGGGCAGTCGTTAACTACGGCTGCACACTGCTGCAACCTGGGCGCACGCATTTGGCCTTCCACCAGCGCCCCCACTATCTCCAGGAACTCCATCCCGACTCCAAAGGTGCCGCAATCGGCATCTGCGACGCTCTTACCGGCTGCAGGCTCGACACCCACCATACCGATCAGATTCGCAACATGGTCTGGAGTAAGGCGGTCAACAACTCCAGCATGAATCCGGTCTGCGCTGTAACAGGCAAGAGCATGTTTGACGTTATCAACGACCCGATCCTGTTCAATCTGGTAGACTCGCTCCTCAAAGAAGGGGTGTCGGTGGCCCGCGCCAACGAATTCATCTTAGGGCCTGATTTCTACCCGGACACCATCAGCTATATCCGCAACGCCGGGCATCATAAACCTTCCATGCTTCAGGATATAGAGGCCGGACGACGTACCGAGATCGACTTCATCAACGGCAAGATTATTGAATATGGTGTCCGGGCTGGAATAGCCACACCATTCAACACAACACTGCGCAGCCTAGTGAAGGCTCTGGAAACGTAACAGCTTAGGAGACCACCATGAAACTGAAGCAACTATCCGTTTTTCTTGAAAACTCTCCCGGTCGCCTGTACGAGGCCACCAATGCTCTTGGGCTTGCCGGTATAAATCTGCGGTCCCTCTCCATCTGCGACACCATGGAATTCGGCGTGTTACGCATTCTGGTGTCGGACGTGGCGCTGGCCAGGCGGGTAATCATGGAGAAGCAGCTTCCCGCCCGCGTTGACGATGTCGTAGCGGTCGAAATTGACGATGTTCCCGGCAGTCTGGCCAAGGTACTCTACCTGTTCAAGGAATCACAGGTGAACATTGAATACATGTACGCCCTGGCGGGAACAGGCGGTTCGTCTGACAAGGCAGTGATGGTTTTTAGATTCAGCGAGAACGACCGGGCAATTGAAATACTGCTGGAAAACAACATCAAGCTGCTTGATGCCAAGGATTTCGGGATTGTTGATACGGTCAGGTAGTACGGTTCCAGAAGGGGGCTGAGATGAATGAAGAAAGCGGGTATAAGCCAAAAAGGTTTGCGGTGATCGGAGCCGGTCCGGTGGGCGGGATTGTGGCGGCGTTTCTCTCCAGGGGCGGTTATGATGTCACCCTCTGCGACGTTATCCCGGCACTGCTTGAACCGGCCCTTGATCCCGGTATAATCATCGAGGGTACCGACAACCTGCAGGCGCGGGTGGCCCGGACAACGCTCCATGTTGACGACCTGCTGACCGATCCGCCGGATGTTATAATTCTTACTGTAAAAGCGACCGCGCTGCCGCTGATTGCCTCGACACTGGAGAGTTTTGTCGCCGAAGGGCGCTACGTAGTCAGTTGGCAGAACGGCATAGATACAGAGCTTGTGCTGTCGCAACACCTGGGGGCGAAATCGGTAATGCGGGCGGTGGTCAATTTCGGCTGTGTTCCGCTGGCTCCCGGACACTTCAGAATCGCCTTCCATCATCGTCCCCACTACCTTCAGGAACTTGATCCCCAATCGAAGGACGCAGCCATCGGCATCTGCCGGGTCTTGACCGAATGCGGGCTGAATACCCATCATACCAACCAGATTAACAACATGGTCTGGCGCAAAACGCTTATGAATTCAAGTATGAATCCGCTCTGCGCCGTAACCGGCCGGACTATGGTGGAGCTTATTATCGACCCGATTCTCTTCAATCTGGTTGACGCCCTGATCAAGGAGGGAGTTGCCGTGGCTCGCGCTAACGAAGTTGCACTTGGCTATGATTTTTACCCGTACTGCATCAACTACATCAAAGGAGCCGGCAACCATAAACCGTCGATGCTTCAGGATATTGAAGCGGGTCGGCGTACAGAAATCGACTACATCAACGGCAAGGTGGTTGAATACGGCCTGCAGGCCGGGGTGCCAACGCCGTACAACAGCATGATCCGTGGTCTGGTAAAGGCGCTAGAACCACGATAAGACATAGGTTCAACGGTTCATGCCCAACCACTTTTCCACCATCGCCGCAAGCGCATCAACCTTCATCGGTTTGGTCAGGAAATCATCCATGCCGGCCGCAAGGCAGCGCTCGCGGTCACTCTTCATGTCGTTGGCGGTCATGGCGATTATAGGCACAGTGTGATTGAGGACGTTTGAATCTGGATCACGGATTACTCCGGTCGTTTCAAAGCCGTCCATCTCAGGCATGTGGCAATCCATCAGCACCAGATCATAATCAATCTGCTCCAGCGCCCTGACCGCTTCAACGCCGTTAGAGGCGAGATCCGACTCGTATCCGAGACTGCGCAGCTTACCCTTGGCGACCTGCTGATTGATGTTATTATCATCAACCAGCAGAATGCGAATATCATGCGCAGCTATATCTCTTTTAGCATCTGCTGACGGCGTTTGATCAATAAGAGTAGCTTCAGGCTTCTTATTGATGAGGAGCAGCGCCTCCCTGATCTTTTCCAATTTGACCGGTTTGCTGACGTAACCATCCATACCGGCGGCAAGGCAGCGCTCTCTATCGTTCGCCTGGGCGTACGCGGTCATGGCGATTATCGGCATTCTCCGGCAGCCTGAAGCCTTCTCCCGTACCCTGATTGCGGCAGTTACCTCAAAGCCGTTCATGTTCGGCATCTGTATGTCCAGAAAGAGCGCATCAAACTTCTGTTTCTCCAGAAGCTCCAGCGCTTCCTGGCCGCTTCCGGCGGAGGTAACGTCATGGCCGATCTTTTCCAGTGTGCCGCAGGCGACCATCAGGTTGATTTCGATATCGTCAACGACCAGAATGGACAACCGCTTCTGTTCCTCGCGGATCTGACGCTGCGTAACCAGTCCGCGCTCCGAGCGATCTTCCGCTCCAAGTACACGGCACAATAACTCGTAGAACTCCTCACTGATTACCGGCTTGACCAGATAGCCGTCAACGTCCAGCTCCTGGCAGAGTGAAGCATCACCGCGTATCCCGACGCAGGTGATCAGTATGCGCTGCAACCGATCAAAGCCCCCTTCTGTTTTCAGATCCCGCAAGAGGGAAAAACCATCACACCCCTCAATGCATTGATCGACGAGCAGCAGCGCCGGAAGCTCCCCTTCGTCCCTTGCAGAGCAGAGCTTGCCCATTGCATCAGCAGCGCTGTCAGCTTCAGATACCGTGAAACCGAAATCGGAGAGCAGGGTACTCAGGTAGAGACGGTTGGTCAGGCTGCCGAGAACCGTTAGTACGGTGAGACCTGTAAATGACGGGGGTCGGGCAATGACATTCTGCTCCCGCTCAAGCAGATTAACGGTAAAACTGAAGGTACTACCTTTGCCCGGGGTACTTTCCACCCAGATTCGCCCCCCCATCAATTCGGCAAGACGCCGACTGATGGTAAGGCCTAATCCGGTGCCGCCATAATTCTTGGTGGTGGATGCATCGGCCTGAGTGAAGGAGTCAAAAATCAACTCCAACTTATTCTCGGGAATGCCGATGCCCTGATCATGCACCGAAAAACGGATCATCAGAGAATTGCCTCTGCGCGATTCCAGCCCGACATCGACCTTGACCTCTCCGTTCTGGCTGAATTTGATGGCATTCGTCAACAGATTCAGGAGTATCTGTCGGAGGCGGCCCGGATCGCCCTCCAGCGAATCAGGCACTTCCGAACCAATCATCTCGGTCAGTTCCAGGCTTCTTTCAACAGCCTTGCCGGCCAGTGACCGGAGGGATTTGCCGAGGAAGGGGCGCAGGAGAAACGGTGATGAGTCCAGCTCAATTTTGCCCGCCTCGATCTTTGAGAAGTCTAAAATATCGTTGATGAGCCCCATCAGGTGATCGGCCGAGCTTCTGATAGCGTTCATAAAACGCTGCTGCTCTTCGTTCAGCGGCGTGTCTGCCAGCAGATCCGACATCCCTATCACTCCGTTCATCGGCGTACGGATTTCGTGACTCATATTGGCCAGGAATTCACTTTTGGCACGGGTAGCCGCCTCGGCGGCCTCTTTGGCCGCCAGTAAATTACGTTCCGTTGCTTTGCGCTCAGTGATGTCAATTTTGATACCTATCAAACCGTATATGATTCCCTGTTCATCCATAACCGGAGATATGCTCGCCTGCTCCCAATAAAGTTCGCCGGTTTTCTTTCTGTTCAGGAACTCTCCCTCCCACTCCCTGCCGCTCAGAACAGTCTGCCAGAGCTCGCGATACTTTTCCGTGGGAGCAACCTCGCCGCTCAGAAATCGTGGGTTCCTGCCGATAACTTCATCGGCTTTATACCCAGTAGTGCTGCAAAAATAAGGGTTTACATATTCAATGTCACCTTGAGGCGTCGTGATCATGATTGAATTTGCACTCTGCTCTACCGCCGCTGTCAACTTGCGGATGTGGCTGTTTTTTTCGCTCAGCAGTTGTTGTTGCTGCTCAAATACTTTTTTATCGCGCTCCTGGATCTCCTGCAGCATTTCATTGAAACAGTTGATCAGGGTGCCAATCTCGTCGAAAGAATCGTTAACTGCCCGTAAGGCATAGTTTTTCTCTGCCGATACCTGACTCATGACTTCCGAAAGCGAGATTATGGGATCGGCGATAATCTTCTGGAAGCGGGAAGCGAGCAGCCAGGCGACCATAAAGGTCGTAACGGCAACGCCGGTCATGATCGCTGCAAGAAACAGCAGTTCCCGGTACATGAAATGCAAATCAGCCTGAATGATAACGGTTCCGACCCGTTCGTTATCGAGCATAATCGGCGCTGATGCCAACGGCCTGATCTCCAGGAAGCTGAAACTGTTGGCACCCTTTTGCAGAGCCGCAAAAAGTACCGTATTGTTGGAACCTGGAACCAACTGGGACGAGATTTCACTGCGGAGACGAACACTCCCTTCGTGGCTCACTACATATTGGGCAAATAGTTTGTTGTCCCCACTGAAAAGCAGAGCAGCCACAATTTTGGGATTGGCTTTGAGTGCGTTCAGGGTTTCATTGGCCGCCGATACATCACTGAACATCAATGATGCAGCCGTATTTTTAGCGAGAATCTGCGCCTGAGTGATAATCTCTTCGCGAGCATTCTTGTTGAACTGGTATAAACGGTTAAGCATGAAGGCGGTTGACGTCATAATTATACCGACAGAAATGAGCAGCATAAAAAAAATCATCAGCTTACGCTTGATCGAAAAATGCCTGAATGCGCCGAAAATTCGAATCATCATCTAGCTTTCCTCGATAGATTGAGTAGATGGGAACTGATTTTTATCCCCTGTTTTTGCGCGGTCCCCTGGTTAATCTCAAAGCGGATTTTTTTCTCAAACTCAGTAAAGCCGATCATCCCGCCAGACTCCGCAAATAGTTCCAGATCGCTTACCGTCAGAATATTGTGTTGATTTGACTGCTGAAGATAGGAGGACAAGCGGGCTCTCTCGGATTGTGCGATGAACAGTAACTGGCATCCTGAAACATTAGTGGGGCTATCAATTAGACGGACAAAAACGGTACGCTCCTTTACCACCTTCCCTTGCAGATGCATCAAAATATCAATAAGCGGACTTTTGCCCGCAATACAATAGGTTATGCGGTTGTCGCCGGCAAACGAATTTACAGGCCATTCTACAAACTTGGCAAAGTTGTAGATCATGGCCGCTTTGACTTTATATTCGTCTTCTGCGGCAAACGCCAACTCGGCGGAAACAAAAATGAAAAACAGTGCCATGTAGAGAACACGAAGCTTCATAAGCACCCTTTCAGAACCGGTATGATAGCTTGAAGCGAAAGGTCATATCGTCCTGACGAATCGTCTGTAGTGTCGGGCCATGTTCTTCCCCTGCTACATCCTGCGCATGGACGTTAAAAAGATTGTATATGCTTGCCGAGGCTTCAACTCCTTTAAAGCCGATATCCCGGCAGAAGATGGTCAGGTTTGCCAGTATCGGATCGTTTGTTCTGCTTCCGTTCAGGGTAATGCGGGGAGAGCTGTATTGAATCTCCGGAGAAATAAAAAGCTGCTGCCTGATAAGGGGGATGCTTACATTCGCTTTGGCAAGATGCCGTGGAGAGTTACTGAGTTGCGCCCCGCTGCTCTGATCGGTTGCCAGTTGCCAGTTATAGCTGAGCCGCCCTTTCAAACCGCTCCGCCAGAAGCCCTCCAGACTGGCCGCTATGCCAACCGCTTCAGCCGCATCAATGTTGCGATAAACCAGCATTCCGGCAGCATCCGTTGACTGACTGATCAGATCGGTAACCCGGTAGAAAAAGCCGCCAAACGATGAACGATAATTATCCAGAAAATATTGTTCCCAGATGGCGTCGACAGTCCTGATTTTCTCCGGTTTCAGCTCCGGACTTGCAACAGACGTGGCACCATCCTGGTAAAAACGCTCGTAGGCATTAGGGGCACGAAAGGCTTCGCTGTAGAGCAGCTTCAATGCCGTGGTTTCCACCGGAGTGTAGACCAGCGCGGCTCGCGGGTTGACCGCACTGAAAGAATCATAGATGTCATAGCGGATCCCCACATTGATGCGGAGCGGCTTTAAAATATGATATTCGTCCTGGATGAAGCCCCCCCAGTTGTTCGAGTCACGTTGATCATCCAGATTTGTGACAGAAGAATCAGCAGTGACATTTTTCTGGTTCTGATTAACGCTGTGCCGGAACTCCAGACCGAGGGAGATCTTGTTTTCCGGGGTCGGAGAAAATGTGACGACTGTATCCGCCCCCAATGAGGTTCCCAGCGCAGTGTCAAGGTTGGTTGTACTTGCGGCAGGAGTGTTGTCCGTGATGTATGTTCCGTCATAGCGGTAGTGATCGTAGAAGAGCTGGGCCGAAACCTCAAACGAGTCGGAATACGCCCGCCGGTATCCCAGGTTCAGATAGCCCCGATCATCGGTAGTTCTGGTTGCGGGGTCATTGAATACCGTTTGATACGCCCCGGTCGGAATCCCCTTCTCGCGACTGGCGAACAGCCCGGTAAGGGTAAAATTGGCGTTCGATAAACGCGCATAAATGCTTTTGCTGCTGTCATCGTCACTATGATAGGTGTTGCCTCTGCTCGGCGTTGCTGCAAATTCGGGAAAGTATAGGTTTTTGCCGGCACTCTCAAAGGCTGTGCCGGAGATAATCATATACAGACCGGAATCAAGGGAAGCGCCGTAGCTTGCCCGCCCGCTCCAGGTATTGTAGCTGGCTCCTGAAGCAGAAAGTTCCCTGCCAACATCAGCGGCTTTGAAGGTGATTACATTGATTACCCCGAAAAAGGCATTACTGCCGTAGAGGGAAGAGCCTGGCCCCCTCATTACTTCGACGTGATCAATCAGGTCGACATCCAATGGAAACTCGGTGCCAATCTGGGCGGTATCATAGATATTATCGTTCATCCGGTGGCCATCGATCATCAGCAGAAACCGGCTGTTATAGTCTCCGGGACGGCTGAAGCCACGCACACCGAGATAGCTGTAGTTCCGGTCATTTGTTACATACATGCCGGGCACCGAGCGGAGGATGTCGGCCAGAGTGCGGTAGCCGTATTTGTGGATATCTTCGCTGGTTATTACGGTCATGGAAGCGGGAGCCTCGGTAACCTGCTGGGAAAAGCGCGAAGCGGTAACCACTTTCTCCACTTCAATCAGCATCAACTGTTCCATGGAGAGTTCGCTTAAATCAGCGCGCGCCTCTATTATCGGGGCTTCGCACCAGGCTATGCCGGAACAGAGCAGGCAGAGTGCGAGCTGGAAAAAGAGAGTTTGGGATAGATACGCCAATCGATGATGTTTCATACGGAATTCCTCGAAGGTGAACAGATATGCCTTAACCCCCATCCGGCCTTCGGCCACCTTCTCCCCGCGAGAGAGAAGGCATGATGTTTCCCTTCTCCATTAGGGAGAAGGTGCCCGATAGGGCGGATGAGGGGTGATTTCGACGTTTTCTACTTACTCTTGCTACAATTGAGCGCCTCAACCGTCATCCTCGCCACCTGCTCCAACTCGGGTAGCAGAGCCACGGCACGTTCCAGATTGCACTCTTTTGCCGCTGCTTCCATTTTTGCGCAGATTTCCCGCAAATCTGAAGCGTATAAATCGGCGGCAATACCTTTTAGGCCATGCGCCTGTAGACGGATCGGTTCAGTATCGCTGCCAGCGCAGCAAACTATTAATTTCTCAACCTCTTTAGGGATTTCCGCTGCTGCGGAATCAAATATTTTTTGAACCAGCTCATCATCGCCGCCAATATCATCCAGCAGTTGTTCCTTATCAAATAGCATAAATGGTCTCCATTTCTCTGTTTATCTGATTCTTTCTCATTTGCCGCTTGGCATCCAAAAAGTCCCCTCTCCCTGAGGGAGAGGGCTAGGGTGAGGGGGGAATGCCCGGTTTATGCTGCATCATTCCCCCCTTGTATCTCATCCGGCCTTCTGCCACCTTCTCCCTCAGAAGGGAGAAGGGTCTTCGGCGAATTAGAACGAATCAGGTCTGTTTATTTTTTTATTTACCCACTTTTCCAGCATCGCCGCCAGTGCATCACCCTTAACCGGTTTGGTCAGGAAATCATCCATGCCTGCCGCAAGACATTGCTCCCGGTCACTCTTTGAGTCGTTGGCGGTCATGGCGATTACCGGCACACTGTGATTGAGCACTTTTGAGCCTGGATCGCGAATCACTCCGGTTGCTTCAAAGCCGTTCATCTCCGGCATTTGGCAATCCATCAGCACCAGATCGTAATCAGTCTGCTCCAGTGCCTTGACCGCCTCCAGCCCATTAGAGGCGATGCCAGGTTCGTAGCCGAGAGTACGCAGTCTGCCCCGTGCAACCTGCTGATTGATACTGTTATCATCGACCAGCAGAATGCGAATATCATGCGAAGCGGTAATTTCCCCTCCGGTATCCGGGGGCGTCTGATCAACAGTAGTGCCCACAACCCGCTTATAGATCGTGGTGAGCACCTCCCGCAGTTTTTCCGGTTTGATCGGTTTGCTGATGTAATCATCCATCCCGGCGGCAAGGCAGCGTTCACTGTCACCCGACAATGCATATGCGGTAATGGCGATTATCGGAGTCCTGCGCGCCCCTGATGACAATTCCCGTGCCCGGATGGCGGTCGTGGCCTGAAGTCCGTCCATTTCCGGCATCTGTACATCCATGAAGACAGCGTCAAACTCCTGTTTTGTCATAAGATCCAGCGCTTCCTGCCCGCTCCCGGCACATACCACATCATGTCCAATCCTCTCCAGCATGCCACGGGAGACCATCAGGTTGACTTCAATATCATCAACTACCAGCAGGGACAAGCGAACTTGACCCTCGTCAAGATGGTGCCTTGTCAGAGGGCGGTACTCGCGGCGATCTTCCTCATCAGAGCTAAGCACGCGCCTCAATAACTCTTCAAACTCGTCGTTGACCAGCGGCTTGACAAGGTAGCCGTCAATACCCAGTTCCCTGCAGAGTGTGGCGTCGCCTCGTATCCCCACACTGGTCATCAGGAGGCGTCGAACCGTCTCAAAACCTTCTTCAAGCTTGAGAGCCCGCATGAGGGCCCAGCTATCGGTGCCAAAAGCGGAGAGATCGGCCACCAGCAGTGCGGGCAAACGTGTTTCATCCCTGTCAGAGCGGAGTTTTAATAGGGCGTCGTCAACTGTGTCAGCTTCGCTTACAGTGAAACCGAGGTCGTATAGCAGGGTACGCAGATAAAGCCGATTGGTCTGGTTGTCGCCGGCTACCATTGCTCCCAGACCTGTAAAAGACAAGAGGCGGGTGGTTGCTCTCTGCTCCCGCTCAACCAGAATCGTTGTAAAACTGAAGGTGCTCCCTTCGCCAGGCACACTTTCGACCCAGATCCGCCCCCCCATCAGTTCCACAAGCCGACGGCTGATGGTAAGTCCCAACCCGGTGCCGCCATAATTCTTGCTGGTAGAAGCATCTGCCTGAGTGAAAGAGTCAAAAATCAGCGCCTGCTTGTTTTCAGGTATGCCTATGCCGTTGTCCCGCACCGAAAAGCGGAGCATCAGATCATCCCCTACAGGCTGTTCCAGTGCCACATGAACACGTATTTCTCCGTTTTTGCTGAATTTGACTGCATTAGTCAGCAGATTGAGGAGTATCTGGCGCAAGCGACTTGGATCGCCTTCCAGCGAATCTGGCACTTCAGAATCAATATGCTCGGTCAGTTCCAACCCTCTTTCGGCAGCCCTGCCTGCCAGCGAGCGGAGTGTATTGCCGAGGAAAGTGCGCAGGAGAAATGGCGCCTTGTCCAGCTCAATTTTGCCGGCCTCAATCTTTGAGAAGTCCAGTATGTCATTAATCAACCCCATCAGATGGTCAGCCGAGGTGCGGATGGCGTTCATGAACTGCCGCTGCTCTTCATTCAGCAGCGTATCTGCCATAAGGTCGGCCATCCCTATGACCCCGTTCATCGGCGTTCGGATTTCGTGGCTCATATTCGCCAGAAAATCGCTTTTGGCGTGGTTGGCAGCTTCTGCCTGATTCTTGGCCAGGCGCAAAGCATGGTCAGCAAGTTTAAGTTTGGTAATAGCCCTGCTGGATCGGATTAAATACTGAATCCGGTGCGGCAGGCTAAGCCATTGGATCGGCTTTGTGACAAAGTCGGTTGCACCCAACTGGTAGGCGGTGGTAATCGAATCCAGGTCGTCAAGCCCGGTCAATATCAGGATCGGCACATCGGCGCCGCAGGCCAGAGCCCGTATCTCCTTACAGGTTTGAAAGCCGTCAATGCCCGGCATCAGCAGATCAAGCAGGATAATGTCGGGGCTGAAGGAGCTGACCATATTAATGCCTTTAAGCCCGCTATCAACAACTGTTACCTCAAAACCTGCCTGCTCAAGCGTTTCGGCGGCAATGATCTGAATAGCGAAGTCATCATCGACAACCAAAACCTTACCGGAAAATATTGTTTGCGACTGATCCATGAGTAGTCACCTTTTCAAGTTGGCGGTGTTCCGCAGCAGCGATCCAGAAGAGTCTTGATCTGCTGTGGTTTAAACGGTTTTATGACATAGTCGTCCATGCCGGCAGCAAGGCAGATTTCCCTGTCCCCATCCATGGCGTTGGCAGTCAGGGCAACGATATATAAGCGTCGTTTTTCGCTCTGACTTTCTGATTCGAGCCTCCTGATGGTTGCGGTAGCCTCGTAGCCGTCCATTTCAGGCATCTGGCAATCCATCAATATGAGGTCATAATCCTGCTTGAAAGCCGCTTCCACGGCCTCGCGACCATTCCAGGCCACGTCAACCTCACAATTAAGCGATTCAAGCACCATACGGCAGAGTTCCTGATTAACGATGTTATCTTCCGCCAGAAGCACTCTCGGCATCTGCTCGTTCTCTTGACGCAGCCCACTTTCCGTTGCCGTGTCATCAGGGGAGGGGCTGACAGGGATGAATTCAGTATTCTGCACCAGAATGGTAAACCAGAAGAGCGACCCTTTGCCTAGTTCACTCTGTAATCCAATCTGCCCCCCCATGGCTTCCACCAGCTCTTTCGAGATAGCCAGACCAAGGCCGGTTCCCTGGTATCGTCTCGAACTTGAATTGTCCGCCTGTGCAAAGGGATCGAAAATGACCTGCTGTTTTTCAGGCGGAATTCCGGTGCCGCTGTCCTGAATTTCAAAACGGAGCAGCGACTGCTCTGCTCTTTTTTCGGCAAGAGTCAGCTTCAGAGAAACTTCGCCCTCTTCGGTAAATTTTAACGCGTTGCCGACCAGGTTGATCAGTATCTGACGGATTCTGACATTATCGGATATTGCCGCTTCAGGCACAGCATCATCAATAGAGTATACGAGTTTGACCTTGGTATTCTGAACCCTTATCCAGAACATATCGATAACCTCACGTACCAGATCACCGGGTGTGAAATAAGTCGACCTTAACTGGAGCTTACCCACCTCAATTTTTGAAAAATCAAGGATATTGTTAATAATATCGAGGAGCTTTTCGGCAGAGCCATGAGCCATGTTGATCATTCTCAACTGCTCGTCGCTCAAAGGTGACTCCTTTAACAGCCCCAACAGCCCCATAACACCGTTCATGGGGGTGCGTATTTCATGACTCATGTTGGCCAGAAACTGCGACTTCGCCCTGTTGGCCGCTTCAGCATGATTCTTGGCGGCAATTATTACTGCCTGCGTGCGCAGCAATTTCTCGGTCATTACATTGAACGCCTGGCCCAGAAACTCAAGCTCATCGCCGGTATTGATATTTACATGTATGCCCAGATCACCTTCTGCAACCAACTCGGTTGTATTGGCAAGCATAGAGATCGGCTTGGTGAGTCTTCGGGCAAAAACAGGCGCCACGCTACACCCGACGGCCAGGCAGATTATAGCGAGTATGAGGGTACGAAGATACATGGTTTTTACATTTGCATTGAATGTATCGAGAGAAAGCCCTATGTGGATCCAACCCCAGTCGATACTGGAGTACTGGAAGGGGAACGAGTAGTGATACACTTCGTCGATTGAAATTTCATCTATATGGATATCGCTCCGGGCATCCCTGTTCCCGGTAGGTATCCATTCACCACCCAACGTGGCCTGTCTCCAGCCGCTTTTCGTAAATATCAGGGAGAAGCCGTCGTTGCGGGTTATGACAACAAAGATAACCGACGGGCTCTCTTTGACGACCCTCATACAATGCTCTATAACCGTGGCGAAATCTTCGGCAATGACGGAACTTGACGTGACCTGTGCGATGGAAGTAACGGTGGTTCTCGCTTCCGACTTCATCGCCTCAAGAATCGCCTTTCGCTGAGACGGCATATTGATAATAACAAACAGGGTGAGCGTAAAAACAATCAGCGCTGACACTATCAGAGTCATCCGGGCAGCAATATGTCTTGGCCAGATCAAGGCAAGTTTTGACAGTCCCATACGTGAAAAAAAACTGTTATTATTCACTAAGTTATTTCCTGGCTGCCAATTTTGCTTTAAGGCGTTTGTGTTCGCCAATCAGATTTTCCAGGCCGTCGAGATATTCTTCTTTAAAAGGGGTTATGCCGTTGGTCTGAAAAATGGTGTAGATCTGCTTGCCACTTTTGGTTTCATTGAGCTGGAGCATGGCGTTGTAAATCTTGGTACGAAATTTTTCCGATGTGCCCGGAATCAGGCAGACAACCGCATCGCTAAGGTTTGGTGACTCGGCCAGGATGGTCAATTGGGCGGCCAACTGGGGATTAAGTTCACAGCTTGTGTTGAAACCTGTGCGGGTGACAAGGGCGGCATCAGCCTGTCTGAAAAAAACTCCCATGATGGCATTGGCTAATTTAGGAGTCTCTTTTATGTGACTAAAAAAGTTGTCATATCCCCCTTTCTCCGTTCTCATAAAGAGAACTTCAAGCCAGATCTGACTGGACTCATATTTTGTAACAGCAGGAATCATTATGGTTTTTCCCTTCAGGTCTGAAAATGATCTGAAGCCGCCATCTTTGCGGGTTATGACAACATACGAGATCCCAGGGCCTTTGCTGTTCTTTCCGACAAAGGAAGGGATCAGTGGAACCGTTTTTCGGAGACGGAGGAAGTCGACACTCGGCATGGCTGCCAGTTCCAGTTCACCTTTACGAAGGGCGTTGGTCATGGCGTCCATTTCCGGGAACAGGATCACTTTGATATTCAGGGATTCGCCAATCTGGCGGGAGATTTCGCGGCTATGCACTTCCAGAACAGCCCTGGCATCACGGGGGTCAGAGTTGAAGATGGCGTGTTGTATAAAACCGGTACGGAACAAAGTTTGTGTACCGTCATCTTTCTCTGCTGCGACAAGGGCAGGCTGCACAAGGAGCAGCAGAGCGAGCAGCAGTGCAGAAAAATTTTGTCGGAACTGCTTCATGTAACGATTCCTCAGCGCCTTCGTGCAACCAGCCTGGAGTGTTCAGCATACAGCATTTCAGTACTTTTCATATATTCTGGCTGAAATAGTGCAAGGCCATTCAGATGAAACAGCATGAGCAACTGTCTCCCCTCCTGATCTTTCTCAAGATCCAGCAGCCCCTGCCTCATCTTCTGTTTGCTCGCGTCTGAGAGGTCTTTGCGGAACACAATGACTCCACCTACCAATCGCCCTATCTGCTTGATTACCTTCAATTCGCGGGAAATTTGCGGATTCAGCTCGGATGAAACCTCAAAAGCTTGCCTCGTGATGACACAGGCAGCAACCTTTCTAAAAAAAACCGGCATAATAGCCTTGCTGACGGATTCTGCTTCATTAATCGATGAAAAAAAAGTATCTATTGCACCCTTCTCCTTCATCACCAGAGTTTCTACCCAGATACGATAGATAGCGCCATACTGGGCATTTCGCATCGGCAGCGTAATAACACGTCCTTTCAGGTCTTCGACCCCGTTAATACCGCTGTCTTTCCTGACAAGAAGTAACAATTCAATCTCATGGCTACTTCCCGCGACAGTCAACATAGCAGGTTCAACTGGCGCTCGCTGCCTGAGGTGGATAAACTCATCCGGTGTAATTGCCAGCCCATCGAGCTTCTTAGCCTTCAGATCATTCTCGATATCACTGATAGAGTCATAAATGTGCGAATCAACGGAGCCAAACGTTTTACCGGCAACCTTTTTGGCTAACACCTGAACCGCGATCTTCATATCATTTTTTGGTATGTTCACAAAGGCGTTGACAGAAAAACCGAGTCTGATTTTATCAATAGCTTCTTCGGCAATGACGTGAGTTGTCTGCGAGGCACAAAAGAGTATCAGCAGTCCCGATGCACAGAAAAAACACCTTCTGAATAAGACCGTTGCGAACATACAATATCTAGCGAGGCAAAGTGGTTGAGATAATTTCCGCTATCTGTCTGCCGACGACAAAATCCATGTTGGCTCTTGCATCGAGGTTATCGTAGAGTGTTTTCTGATATTGGGCTTTCATCAGCGACTCCATCAGTTGCGCCTCAATGACATCCTTGGTTTCCACCATCTCTTCCTGATAGGCGCGTTCATTTAATGAGCGGTTCTCCTCGGACGAAGCGGCTGCTGCCTCTGAAGAAACTTTTTGCTGCTGCGCAGTTATCAACTGAATAAAGATATGCTTGACCTGGAGGGCAATCCCTTCCTTGAGGAGGAACTGCTGCTGTTTCAGCTTTTCGAGGCGCGCCTTCGCTTCTCGCACCTCGCCTGTTGTCCGCAAGCCGTTGAAGAGAGGGAGCTCCATCCCGATGCCGACCATCCATGAATTTTTATTATCCGGGGTGACAATACCTTTATCGTATGAATTCACAATGCCGGTCAGGCTGCCGAACAGCCCGACCTTCGGCAGATGCCCGCTTTTTGCTTCGTCAATTTTGGCCTCTGCGGCAGCCAGGCCGGCATCAAGGCGCGCCCAGTCAGGATTGAACCGGTATGCTCCGCTCACCAGATCCCGTAACTCCGCTTTGGACGGAATGAAAGGCAGCGGCTCTGCTGCCGGTTCCACAGGATTTTGCCATTCAAGCCCCATTGAATTGGTCAGCGCGGCCTTCGCCAGTTGCTCATTCCCCTCCAGAGATGCGACTGCGGAGCGCAGCCATTCCACCACGGTTTTGTTGCGCAGGAAGTCTGTCTTCTTCACCTTGCCGGAACCTTTGGTATACAAATTCTCGGTCAGATCGAGCGTCACCTGCATACGGGTAAGCGCATCCCTGCCGATCTGAACAAGTTCACGGGCTAATACCGCTCCATAGTAATAGCGGGTTGTATCGTACACGACCTGGAGGTCGGTGCGGCGGGCTTCTTCTTTTGCGGCTTTCATCCCCTGTTCGCTTTGGCGCACGATCGCACCGACCTGGCCACCGGTGTAGAGCGGCAGGGTCGCGTTGAGTGAGGCGGTAAAGTTGTGCCTGTCCATCAGCTTGACGTTCTGCTCGGGGACAGGGAGAGTGGCGAGAGGAACCTGCACTGAACCGCCGGGGGCGGCAGGATTTGTCACCTGCATTACCAAGGAGGTTCCAGACGGCATTGAAATGGACTGCGACGGGAAAATGAAATTAGGCTCCTGATCCATGATGGCATAATTGGCTTTGGCGCCGATTTGAGGCCAGTAGCCAGAGAGCGCCTGCCGGTGCTGCGCCTCGGCAATTTCGATGCTGTAGCGGGAGGCTGTTCGGAAGAGATTTTTTTGCAGTGCGATATCTATGCACTGTTGCAGGGTCAGGGGGTGGGGAGCGGCGGAAGCTGAAACCGCTCCGGCCAGGAGACAACTCAAAATCAGACCCAACAGACAGACACTTCGCATCTGTACCGTACTCATGCGCTGCTCCTTTCGTTACTTATTTTCTGGGTTGGGATGATTGCTGTTTTGTTGCAGTCAAAAGCAAATCCCCCCTAACCCCCCTTTCTGAGGGGTGGGACTAAAAACCTCCCACTTGGAACTAATAGCCTCCCCCTTTTTGAAGGGGGATTGAGGGGGATTTGTCTTAAAAGCTGACGTACACGGAAAGTTCTCATTCCCCGCATTCCAGTGCCGTGCGAAGAGCCGCGCACGTTTCAGCGAGTTCGTTTTCAGCGCGAACCAAAAGTGCCGGAGCCGCTTCAAGAGTATTGTTTTTTCCAAGTAATTCAAGCTCTGCACAGGTTTTGCCAAAGAGCATGGCGCCAATGGCTGTGCTGCTTGATTTCATGGAATGTGCCGTATTTCTGAGCGCATTGCCATCTGCTGCGCTTACCGCCGCTTTGGCTCCATCCATCAGCGCCGGTATTGAGCCGAGATAGGACGTCATCAACGTTTTGCGAATATCCGGCCTCCCCGCTCTCTGCATCGCTTTCAGAGCGTCAAGAACGCTCCAGTCCATCACACCCGAGTTTTCAGGCGCATGTTCATCAATCTGGTTTGTCATGGTATCTGCACGCCCTTAAAAATATGATAGGTTTAAAACTGCCAGCCAGGCACCAGTGGTGAGAATCTTATCGGAGTTGAGAATTCCTGACTGATTGCCTCCCTGTCTGACGAATCAACAGCAACAACTCTGTAACGAAGAGAAGCGGCGTCCGCTGGAACTTCAGGCAGGGTTGCCGAGTATGTGAAACGGGAACCGTCCACTTTTGCCATCTTTACCACAGACAGCGCTCCGGAATCAGCAGCGCGGATTTTGCAGTTAACCGCCTGCAGATCATAAGCCTCGCGGTAGATCACCGCTTTGATGACGGTGCGCTTGCCGGTCACCACAAAACTGTAGGGGACATTGAATACCCTGAAAGGCTGGATCGGCTCAGGCTGAAGAGGTAAATTTTGAGAAGCCGAAACCGGAGCGACGCTTGCAGTCATACTCCCGGGAGATTTTGCCTGGTCGGCGGATTGAGTTGGCGCTGCCGCAGTGGTCTTTGATTCCGGAGCTTTGGCAACGTTCTTTTTCTTTTTTTTGGGCCTGGGGGCTACTGGTTTTGCCGAGGCTTCGCTCCTTTCTCTGCTCAGTTCAGCTGTTGGTAAATCGAAGGTCACTCCAGCGGAGGGAGCTGACAGCGCCTCAACTGCGTACATCGGCAAGATGAGCGGCAGTGCCGCAGCGAAAAAAATAAGCCCTGCACGAAAAACCGGAAAAAATCCGGTTTTATCTTTTATATGCATACTCAACCGATTCATACGCCCGTCTCCCTCTTGGTCTAGCCATATAAAATATTTTTGTTTTTGACGTTATCCGCCGTTATCCTTTTTATCCCTGTTAAATAAAGGTTTGCTTTTAACTGCAAAGGCCTTTTAACAGGGATAAAGAAAGATAAAGGCGGATGAAATCTTTAAGATCAGCTTCAGAGTCTAGCCGCTGCTGTACGCATCTTCTCCAGCGTCATCAAGCCGGTCCGCTCCAGTTCCGGTAGCAATCCTCTTGTGGCTTCGAGGTCACTTTTTTGTGCCGCTGCTTCAACTTTGGTACAGATCTCCTGCAGCGCCGGTGTGAACGTGCATGAGACAAGACTTGTCATTGTGTTGGCCTGCTGTTGAACTGCCTGCAAGTCAACCCCTTTGGCAAGTTTTTTCAAAGTTTCGATATGTTCAGGAAATGTCTTCAGCACATAATTCAATACTTTTTTGGCATACTTCTGGTCGCCATCCAGATACTCCATCAGATCTTTTTCTTCAAACAGCGGGAGCGTACTCTGGGTATGCGTGACGCCAGGCAGGAGCCATTTATCCAATACCGCCGCCAGTTTTTCCATTCTGACCGGTTTGGTAAGGAAGTCATCCATTCCGCAATCAAGGCATTTTTCGCGATCCTTGTCCAAAGCATTGGCGGTAAGAGCGATGATCGGTATGGAGTGGTTGAAAACTTTCGAGCTGCTGCTGCGGATCAGAGTGGTCGCTTCAAAGCCGTCCATCTTCGGCATTTCGCAATCCATCAGCACCAGATCGTAGTTGGTTCTCTCAAGAGCGGCGACAGCTTCCGCCCCGTTTATAACGGCATCCGCCTGATAGCCGAGCTTGTTAAGTATGATTATGGCTACCTGCTGGTTGGTCAGGTAGTCTTCCGCCAACAGGATCCGGATCCCTTTTTTGGCGGAGTCAGTCATGGTGGGGCGGGCAACCGCCTCGCCTGAAATCTCCGACGTTTTGATTCGAGGTGTGATTTGCGGCGCAAAGTCGGGATCCAGCTTTTCGAGCTCGGCGGTAAACCAGAAGGTGGTCCCTTTCCCCTCGATGGTGTCAACACCTATTTTCCCTCCCATCAGATCTACCAGCAGCTTGCTCATTGCTAGCCCGAGACTTGCGTCGCCGTACTGCCTGCTTGTGGTCCCCTGTATGAGAACGGACGGATCGTAGAGAGCCGAGTGGCGTTCATCCGACTTGCCGCTGCCGCTGTCTTTGACCGAAATACGGATGATTATGGATTCACCCATATCTGATTCCACCCAGGCGCTGATGATGATTCTCCCCTTGCTGGTAAACTCGATGGCGTTGCCGGCGATATTGGTAATAACCTCGAGCAGTCGTTTCTGGTCTCCCTTCAGGTAAGCCGGCACACCGGGGTCGACTCTGCAGATCAGCTCATGACCTGTGTTGGCGGCCTTAGCGTTTAGAATTTCGGTGGCTTCATCCAGCAGGTCTTTAAAATCAAAGTCCTGTTTCACAATCTCCAGAATACCCGCCTCGATATTCGAGAAA
>CAIMXI010000190.1 GCA_903845365.1 uncultured Geobacteraceae bacterium
AAAGGGCACTCCATAGCCTGGCAGAAGTGCGCCTTTGTATGAAGCTGTGAGTTGTGAAACGAGTGGAGAATGCTTTACAACGATTCGGGATGCAGTGTCGTAAGGCGCGTCAAGTACGTGGCAGTGAAGGACCTGTTGGTGGTTTTCTCCTGATTCATGGTCAGAATCAGCATCTGTGTGGGCGCAGGCTGTCATCCCTGCATGTTCGCTTTCATTCAAATCTGCAACAGTAAAGATGTAGAGCGACCCGTAAAGAGGAAAAACAATCTGTAGCAGAAGCATTATGATTGGCAAAGTTTTGCCATGTTTTTTTAGGAGATCCATGGAGCAACTTTATATCACCATGAATACAGGTACTTTGATGCAGGTCAATTTTTCCCTCTTTATGACAAATCGCACCAGCAAATCAATGTTCATCTGGCTAGCAAAGAGTATATCCCATAACCGGCAACCAAAACCCCAGCAACCAGATTGACCGGCCTGCTGTTCTCGGTGGCTTGCGGCATAAACAGCGCATCGATGCGCATTGACTCTATGATCTTATTGCGGACAAAAAAAGCAAGAATCAGCACAAGTCCGTAGAGTATGCCTATGATGTTGACTATGGTGTCCATGTTATCTCATAAGGTAAGGCAGGTTGAAGGTTGAAGGTTGAAGCAAAACCGCTTGATTTCAACCTTCCACCTTCGACCTTTAACCTGCCTTTTCCTCAACCTTCAACCTGCCTTACCATTATGCTGCCCGTAAATCTATCCGCTTCATCTCCTGCTTTTCGCTGTCGGAGAGTTTATCCCACCAGGTGCCGCCAGAGTAGCCGAAGTCAAAACGCTCTGCACCTGTGCGGGTATAGTAATAGTAGTTGATAAACCAGGAATATGCATAAAAAACTGATACCCCTACGAAGAACGGAATGGCGCTGCCGAATTTGGTGATGGCGCCACCGATAAGCGAAGTCCAGATAAACGGACCAAATGCCGCCCACGCTCCGGTCCAGCCGAGCATCTGCGCCCCCTTGGCAGGTGAATAGGCGAACACAATCGGGTACTGGCGGAACGTCGCCGCATTGTTGGTGCCGGTCATAAGGAAGATAAAGAGCATGATCCAGACGAAACCCTGAAACTGCCCGAGAGAAGTCGGCGTGAGAAATCCTCCGAATGCAAGAGCCAGACATCCGGCGATCTGCCCCAGCGTCGTCCAGTGCATCCCCTTGCTGCCGCCCCACTTGTCGAATATCGGCCCGGTAAGGGCGCGGATCAGTCCGCCGATCAGGGGTCCCAGATAGGCGTATGCCAACGGATCAGGTGCGCCGTCAAAGCCTCCGTATATGGTCTTGATCATCATCGGAAACGCCGCTGCATAACCGGAAAATGAACCAAATGAAGTGATATAGGTTATGGTGCAGTTCCAGGTGTGGGTGCGCGCCCTGTTAAGAGTGCTGAGGATTTCAAACTGCCCCTTGAATCCCCTGGCAGGAACTGTAACGCTTCTTAAGAACACCGCACAGAGTATAAAGGCAACGATAAGGAATGGAACCCAGACAAACAGAGCATTCTGGAGATATATCTGTTTCTTTATTACCTTTTTGACCACCACATCCGTAATCAGGCCGGCTTCATTTTTTTTCAGTTCCACCTTCATGTTCTTGGTGGTTGCAGTCTCATTAATCACCACGTCTTTTATTACATCGCCATCTTTTGTAATGACAGTTGCGGCCGCCAGGTCAGGCCTTTTGGCTACGACATCCGTAACAATACCACTGGCGTTTTTTGTCACCTTTATATCTTTAAGAACATCTGCCTTGGTAAAATTCTGCGGCCCACCGGCGATGGCCCCTAGAGCGGCAAAGCCAATAATCCATGGCGCAACAAACTGGACAATACTGACACCAAAGTTGCCCAGGCCAGCCTGTATCCCCATTGCCAGACCCTGAAGTCTTTTCGGGAAAAAAATGCTTGTGGAAGGCATGAATGATGAGAAGTCACCACCCCCCATGCCGGTCAGGAATCCAATCACCATAAAAGTACCCCAGGAGGTGTTAGTGTCCTGAATCGCCAAACCGAGCCAGATCATCGGGATTACCTTGATGATGGTAGAGATGCTGACGACCGGTCTAGTGCCGAGAACCGGGATAAAGTTGGAATGAATCAATCGAAGGATACCGGAGGCAAACCCAGGTATTGCGGCGAGCCAGAAGTACTCCATAGTGGTGAACTTGAAGCCTATGGCCGGCATCCTTACAACCACCGCACTCATGACAAACCACGTAGCGAACGAAAAAATCAGCGAAAAGGTTGTAAGGGCGCATGTGCGCCACGCAACTGCGCTGCCTGTCTCTTCCCAGAACTTCGAGTCTTCCGGCTCCCATCTTGGTAATCTGGCCATGTCTTAGTTCTCCTTTATAATTTTAATGTCCCCCGCCCGACATCAACTCCTTGTCAACAGACGAGAGACGATATTCTTTGGCGAATGCTCCAGCCGGCTCTTTCATGGAAATAACGCAGAAGACAAAAACTGCCGCAGCCGTGCCGCCGATCATCAGAAAAAACTGGCTGTCGGTCAGGAGCATATAGGCGGAGGTATATACGACCGCGCCCACATTACCGTAAGCTCCGGCATACCCCGCCACGTTGCCGGTGATGCGCCTCTTGACGAACGGCACCAGAGCGTAGGTTGTGCCGCAGCCTCCCGTAACGAACATGGCGCAGACAAACACGGCCAGAGACGCCAGGATCAGCGGCCAACTGGCGCTGATGAAACTCATCAGGATGAAGCCTCCAGTCACACCACCCAGGTAGATCAGGTGGGCAAGTTTTCTTGTTGGAGTTCTGTCAGAGATATAACCGCCGAGCGCCCTTGAAAAAAAGTTCAGCACTGCGAACATCGACCCGAACAGGCCGGCCATGACCGGGGTCATCTGGAAGGTCTTCTGAAAAAACATCGGCAGCATCGAAATAACCGCCAGCTCGGCGCCAAAAGTTACGACATAAGACGCGCAGAGGGTGCCTACCTGAGTGAAACGGTATTTGTCATCTTCCGGCACCCCTTTTCTGAGGATGGGGATATTCACCTTCAGGAGCGCCCACACCTGATACGTCACACCGATCGCAATCAGAGCGTAAAGCATGTATGACATCTCGGGAGTTATAAAACCTTTCTTTGCCACCGTTCTGACAACAAGCGCAAGCACTCCGACAATCGGTATCGTCCAGAAAATTGCATTGACCAGGTCGCCCCAGGTGGAGACTTCGATTGCCTGAGCCTTTCTGGCCACCGTCCTGACAGCATCTTTGGGGCCGTCGGTGATGGCGAACCAGTAATAGACACCGTATGCAAACATTATAACGCCGCTCAGGGCTATCGCCCATCGCCAGCTACCAAGCACTGTGAGAGCCAGGATAGGCATGGTGATCGCCGCCAGGGATGAACCCCAGTTGCCGAGTCCCGCTTCGACACCCTGGGCAAAACCGGTGTCTCGCGGCTTGAACCAGAGCGAGGTCATGGCGATCCCGACTACAAAACCGGTGCCGACCGAGCTCAAGATCAGCCTTGAAATCAGCATCTCGGTGAAGGTGCTGGCGAATGCGAACCAGATGCAGGGGACGGCCATGGTCCACATAACCAGGCAAAAGGTTTTGCGCGGCCCCAGTCTGTCGCACAGCATGCCGATGATGACGCGCATCGGCACGGTCAGCGCGACGTTACATGTTGCAAGAATCTTGAGCTGATCAAGTGTCAGGCCGGTGTCCTTCATGATGGTGGATGCCAGCGGCGCCATATTGAACCAGACATAGAAGGTTATGAAAAATGCAATCCATGTCTTGTGAAGAGCCATGATCTCTGCTCGCCCGAAGGCTAAGAGATCCAGCCACCCCATGGTTTTTTCGTCTGTTCTACCTGATCCGGTCATTGTTTCCCCCTTTATTTTGTCCGCCAGCGATACAGGATCGGCGGATCGGCAAGGAAGCGCCATGGCACATAGAGCAGATGCACAAGCTTAGTGAAAGGCAGCACAGATACGATCAGGAAGGCTCCGGCCGCATGCAGCTTAAGGATCAGCGGGAAGTCGGTCATATACTCGATCTGGGGATTGAAAGTCGCGAGCGACCAGAAATAGGGAACCGCCGAATAGAGGTACCACTCTGTTCCCCAGCGCATGAATGTGGAGATGTAGACACCGCTTAAAGCCTGGGCAGCCAGGAGAAAAAGCAAAAACCAGTCCGATCCATAAGTAACCTTCTTCAGGATCGGCGCATTTACACGGCGGAGCAGCAGCGCTATGCAGCCAAAAACTGCAAAGAGGCCGAGCGCCAGGCCGATACTTTCAATAACAACCAGATTACTCTGCTTTCCAAGCAGCGTCTTGATGGGACCTGGGGCAATGAACGCCAGGAAGTGAGCCGCCAGGATCGGGATAATCCCGTAATGCCATGGATTGATCCCCCAGAAGAGACTTTTCCGCTCCAGAAACTGTGTCGAGTAGGCAGACCAGGTCAGACGGTTGGTGAAAAAACGGTATGGCGCGACAAAAATCAGCAGCGCCAGGGCTGTATAGGGCATAACGATAAAGATAAAGTTGTTCAGCATGATGGCACCTCCTTACAGTCTGCTGCACAGAGCAGCCAAGCCGTTTCTACAAGAGCTTTCCAGTTGGAGTCATGTTTTGTTGCGAAAGCGGCATTCATACGCTCCACTCCCGGTAATACGCAATCTGCGATGAATTTTCGCCTTGAGGAGACTCCACCTTGATCCATATCACCATCATCTTTTCCATCTCTCCTCGCACGGTGCCCCAGGAAAGCTAGCAGCACTGAAAGATGATCAGGCAGTTCCACCCCGGTCGGGGTGTAGCCACGGCGTTCAAATTCCTGCTTCAGCATGACCATGTAGACAGCCTTCTTCTGGTTGTCGCCGAAGAGGTGATGCCCCAGATACGGTGCTGTGGCCGGATTGAAATCAAAGGTGGCGACGTACTCCTCCTGAAGCTGTGCCAGCGATGACGCTGACATGAAATCGGCAAACGGCAGGATTGAA
>CAIMXI010000191.1 GCA_903845365.1 uncultured Geobacteraceae bacterium
GAACCGGTAAGGTTCAGGGAATACCGGGCAACGAAGTTTTTAAAAGAGCAGTAGCCGAATTGCCATGAACTACGAATTTTTACATGATGCGGATGAAGAGTTCCGGGAGGCTTTCCGTTATTACGAAAATAAAGCGCCTGGAGTTGGTTTAGCGTTTATTGCGGAAGTTCACCGGGTAATATCTGTTGTAATTGTGCAAACGTTCAGAAGAGCAGGGCTTAACAACACCTCAATTCACCCTTCCCGATGGTTTTAAAGTGTGCCTTTGGCGGGAAACCGCACATGTCACCGATCATGTCACCGCACATGTCGCCGATCATGTTTAAGAATTGATACGAAGATTAGTACTGGTACTTTTTGGTGAAATGGATAGACAAAAGCTTATGGACGCTTTGCGATTAAGGCATCGAGTAAACTTTATGGAAAAATATATAAGACCGTCATTAGAAGAAGAATACATCGAAATGACCATCCCGGATAAACCCAAAAGCGTTAAACAAAAATACCGCCTCACTCAAAAAGGGCAAAAACTAAAAGCAGAGGTACTTCGAAAGCAATAAAGAGAGTCAATCAGCGGGAGTTGACTGCGCGTTTGAATTGGAGTGTCTTATGATTAGTCGTAAAAGGTGTCGCATCTTCATTCTTCACAATTTCATGCCGTGCAAAGTATAATCAGGAGGAGTAATCATAGACACCCGTAAAGTGATAGATGGTCAGGCAATAGGAATAATGTTTCTCCTTTGCATGATATGGGGACTGCAACAAGTCGTACTAAAGGCCGCTGCATCGGATATTGCTCCACTCTTTCAGATCGCACTGCGATCGGGCATCGCTGCGCTTCTGGTGGGGATACTGATGCTCTTTCGAGGTGAAAGGCTTCTGCTTAAAGATGGTACGTGGCGCCCTGGATTACTCGTCGGACTGCTTTTTGCGCTTGAATTTCTTTTTGTTGGTGAAGGATTACGCCATACCAGCGCCTCCCATGTGGTGGTTTTTCTGTATACCGCTCCCCTTTTTGCAGCCCTTGGCCTTCACTCGAAACTGCCTGTGGAACGACTGCAGTTATTACAATGGCTTGGAATTCTACTGGCCTTTACCGGTATTGCCATCGCATTCTTCGGAAGGGGCGCCACAAATGGCGGCGTACAATCAAACACCCAATGGGGTGACTTCCTGGCACTTCTCGCCGGGATTGCGTGGGGAGCAACAACGGTTGTAATACGCTGCTCACGTCTCTCCACAACTTCAGCAACACGGACATTGCTTTATCAACTTCTCGGTGCATTTGTACTGTTGATTCCGGCAGCCATCTGGCTTGGACAAACCGGTTTCAAAAGTACGCCTCTTGCGTGGGGAAGCCTTTTTTTTCATTCGCTGGTTGTGTCCTTTGCAAGTTTTCTTGTCTGGTTCTGGTTGCTGCGTAACTATATTGCATCCAGGTTGGGGGTGTTTTCGTTTATGACACCGCTTTTTGGCATGGGTTTTGGGGTGTGGTTATTAAACGAAACTCTTGAACCGAGTTTTTTTACCGGTGCACTGTTTGTCATTGCCGGCATAATACTGGTAAGCGGCTATGGGTGGTTGAAACAGATTTTTCGTGGCGTAGCACAGCGGACGTGAGAATACACCACTAAAAACCAATCAGCAGTAACTGAGGTGCTTAATGATTGTTTTACCGGCAGCATTTTTCAGGCAAACAGGAAAATACTCTTTCGAGCCAAGCGAGGCTACTATTGGTCCTTGGTCTCCAGAGTTTCAACATGGAGGTCCGCCATCGGCATTGCTGACACATGCACTTCGCACCTATCCATCATCTCTTCCTTTAAAGATTACACGGGTAACTATTGAGATCTTAAGTGCTGTTCCAGTAAAACCATGCGAGATATCGATAGAAGTTGTTCGGGGAGGCAAACGGATTGAGTTGCTTCGTGGAGAGTACAGAGCAGAAGGTAAAACATATTTGATTGCCCACGCCTGGCGTTTTATTTCTGAGCCGGGAGCAACCACGGTGTTATCGGATTCATATAAAGTTCCTATGCTCCCGGAGCCGCAAATCTATAAATCATTTCAGGGTGTCAGCTATTTCCCTTACGGAGAAGCCATAGATTGGCGGTTTACCAACGGTGGTTATGATACATTGGGGCCCGCAACAGTCTGGAGCAAACCCCGTATTCCGTTGGTAGAAAACCTTGCAATCGACCCGCTTGAAGCACTTATGCTGATGGTAGATTCTGCCAATGGGATTAGCGCTGAACTTGATGTTCGTTCATGGACATTTGTTCCAGTCGATTTGACTCTCGGGTTGCATCGTCAACCTGAAGGTGAATGGGTGGGCATGGATGCACGTACGGTAATAGAAAATGACGGCATAGGACAAACAACTACGGTCGTTTTTGACAGTGGTGGTAAAGTGGGCCATAGTGTACATTCGTTATTTATAAGGAGAAAATCATGACACAGAACTCTACAAAAAAGCCCTGCATTCAGCCAGAATTTCATTCTGGTCATATGTGTGAACTGGAAAGCCAACAAGAGTGGGATATCATTCGGCAGATAACAGAGAACCCGACTGTAAAATGTGAAAACTGTGGAGCTGAAACAAATTCGTCCCGAAACGTATGTATGCCCACTGAACTGTAAAACAATAATCAAAACGGAGGTTTATATGAAGGTTTTGGCGTTAAACGGAAGTCCCAACAAGGAAGGTAATACTTGGCATGCCATTAAAATGGTTACTGCAGAACTGGAAAAAGAGAATATTGAAATCGAGATAATTCATGTCGGAAATAAAATAATACGCGGTTGTACCGCCTGTGGTCAGTGTGCAAAAAACAAAAATGAGCAGTGTGTCTTGCCTGGAGATGAAGTTAATGGCTGGATACAGAAGATGAAACAGGCTGATGGAATTATTTTCGGCTCGCCAGTTCATTATGCGGCTATGGCCGGAACAATGAAGTCATTTATGGATCGCGCATTTTATGTTGCCGGTGTAAATGATGGTTTGCTGAGGCACAAGGTCGGCGCAGCAGTTGTTGCAGTTCGGCGTTCCGGTGGACTGCCTACATTTGATCAGTTGAACAATTTTATCCTCTATTCCGAGATGTTGATTCCGACGTCCAACTATTGGAATGTAATTCATGGTACACGACCAGGAGAGGTAATACAGGATGAAGAGGGTGTTCAAATCATGCGGGTGCTTGGCAAGAACATGGCATGGCTGTTAAAGTTAGTTAAATACGGGAGGGGAACGGTTGTTGAGCCCGAGAGGGAAGCCAAGCAATTCATGAGTTTTATTCACTGACTATTGTTAATCAATGTCGAACAGGCTGACGTAATGAAGCTTCTATTGCACTTTCCAGGCTTTCAGGTTTGGTAGATGGTGCGTAACGGTTCAGCACATTTCCTTCTCTGTCAATAAGAAACTTGGTGAAATTCCATTTGATTGCCTCACTTCCGAGTAAGCCTGTGGCAGCGGATTTCAGGTATTTGTAAAGTGGAGTCGCATCGCTACCATTGACAATGATTTTGGCAAACAGCGGGAAACTCACGTCGTAGGTAAGCGAGCAGAAGGTCTGTATCTCTGATATGTCTCCCGGTTCCTGCGCACCAAACTGGTTGCATGGAAAACCGAGGATCACAAATCCTTGTGAAGAATATTTCCTGTAGAGTGCCTCAAGCCCTGCATACTGAGGCGTGAAACCGCACTTACTGGCGGTGTTTACAATCAGTATTACATGCCCACGGTATTCGGCGAGAGTTTTTGTTACTCCGCTTGCAGTTTGTACTGAAAAATCATAGATGATTGGCATTTTTATTCCTTCTCGACAGATAATGTAGTTTCCCTCCGTTTATACTCCAAACCTTCAGCTACAGGAACAGCAATCCGCAGCTTACGATATGTTGTTTGAGGCTATATGAAACTGGCAGTGGAGGCATTTGCGCAGAACGAGGAGAGTTATGCCGTGCATGTGGAAGTAGTTGCCGCACCTTGGACATCTACATAATGCAACCAGAACCGTAGAAATAATCAGAAAAACAACCCAAACGGCAAATAATGTTCCCATTGCTCTGTCTGTAGGTGAAATTTTGTGGATAACCAATAAAGCAGGAATGTATATCAGGACTGTGATGAATAAAAATTTACGGCGGCGTCTGGTGGTTTTTAAGATTCCCGCATAAACCACCGGGTCGGTCGGACTGTTCTCCACGAGTGCACTCCAGTGATTCAATAATCTAATCATGTAGACTCACTTCAGGTTACCTATACACGCATATCATTTTGAAAACAATAGCTACATAATATCCAAGAGCAGATCTCTGTTATCAAGGTGTTGAGAGAATACAAAGAGGCCATGCTGTTCCAAAGTGGAGTTGCTTGCGTTTCCCGGAAAGCTAATATATAAAAAGGAACGTTTTAGTGCCGGTATGGGGAACCCGCAAGGTAAACCTCGGTAACGTATCTAAATAACTAGGGTTTTTACGTGAGGTATAATGTCTACTGAATATGCGGTATCAGCATCCAATAATTTCCTGAAAACTATAATTGACGAAGATCTCAAAAGCGGGAAGCAGAGCAGCGTCGTGACCCGTTTTCCACCTGAGCCGAACGGCTACCTTCACATAGGTCATGCCAAGTCAATCTGTATCAATTTCGGACTGGCGACTGAATTTGGCGGGCGGTGTCATCTTCGCTTTGACGATACCAATCCGGCCAAGGAAGAACAGGAGTATATTGACTCAATCAAGGAGAGTGTCAGGTGGCTCGGTTTTGATTGGGGAGAACATCTCTATTATGCGTCGGATAACTTTGAACAGCTCTACCAATGGGCGGTCTGTCTTGTAACGGAGGGAAAGGCGTACGTTGAAGATCTGAATGCCGAACAGATACGGGCTTATCGTGGCACACTGACCGAACCGGGGGTTGAGAGCCCGTTTCGCAACCGTCCGGTTGAAGAGAATCTGAATCTGTTCCAGCGGATGCGTGACGGCGAGTTCCCGGACGGCAGCCGTGTTCTGCGTGCCAGGATCGATATGGCCTCGCCTAACATCAGTCTGCGCGATCCGGTTCTCTACCGGATCCTCCATACTCCGCATCCGCATGTTGGCAACGCCTGGAAAATCTATCCGATGTATGACTTTGCTCATGGCCAGACCGATGCCATCGAAGGGATAACACACTCCATCTGCACCCTTGAATTTGAATCGCACAGGCCGCTCTATGAATGGTTCCTGGACAATCTCCCGGTGCCGAGTCGACCCAGACAATACGAATTTGCCCGCCTGAATCTGACCTACACCGTGATGAGTAAGCGTAAACTGCAGGAGCTGGTGCTAAATGGCCTCGTCTCAGGGTGGGATGATCCGCGTCTTCCGACACTGGAGGGGCTGAGGCGGCGCGGTTATACTCCGACCTCGATTCGCAATTTTTGTGAACAGATTGGAGTTGGCCGGAGCGACTCCTGGATTGATGTGTCAGTTCTGGAGGAGTCTGTGCGCGCTGACCTTAATGACTCGGCGCCGCGAGCCATGGCGGTGCTGCGGCCGATAAAGCTGGTAATCGAAAATTTTCCCGATGGACAAGCCGAAGAGCTACAGGCAGCAAACCACCCACAGAAACCGGAGATGGGGAGCCGCACCATTCATTTTAGCCGCGAGATATGGATTGAAGCCGATGATTTCATGGAGGTGCCGAGCAAAGGGTTCCATCGCCTGACCGTTAGTGGCGAAGTTAAATTGCGCTCCGGTTATATCGTCACCTGCAGACGCGTAATCAAGGATGAGCTGGGAAATATCCTGGAATTACGCTGCGATTATGATCCTGCTTCGCGTGAAGGGATTCACACTGCTGATGGTCGAAAGGTCAAAGGTGTTATTCACTGGGTTTCAGCAGCCCATTCCATAACGGCAGAAGTGCGTCTGTTTGATCGGCTCTTCAGCGACCCGAACCCGGATCGGAGCGGGGCTGATTACAAGCAGTTTCTCAATCAGAATTCGGTGGAAGTACTTACGGAGTGCAAGCTTGAAGCGTCGCTGACCTGTGCGGATAGCGAAACCAGGTATCAATTTGAGCGGATGGGGTATTTCCGTCAGGATCCTAAAGATTCCAAGCCGGGTTCACTTGTATTCAACAGAGTCGTTACGTTGCGGGATGTTTGGGTGAAGAAGTAGACCAGTTTTACCGCAGAGGAAACCTTTAGATGAAAAAAGAAAAATTCAGATCCGGTTTTGTTTCAATCATTGGTCGCCCGAATGTCGGCAAGTCAACGCTCCTGAACAGTATTATCGGCGAAAAAATTGTCATTACATCCGATAAACCGCAGACGACCCGCAACCGTATTCAGGGTATTCACAATATTCCTGGCGGTCAGATTGTCTTCATCGATACTCCCGGAATTCATAGCGGACATTCCAGGCTGAACCGGAGCATGGTAGATGTGGCGCGTTCGGCGATCAGCGGTGTCGATCTGTTGCTGCTGGTGGTTGAGGCCACCGGCGGCGCTGATGCTCCCTTTATTCAGGATGTTCTTGGCAAGGTGAAGGTGCCGGTCGTGCTGGTAATCAACAAGATTGATCTATTGTCTGACAAAAATATAATCCTGAAAAAAATTGCCGACTGGGCTGCGCTGTATCCGTTCAAGGAAATTGTTCCTGTCTCAGCCGGGCGAAATGATGGCGTTGACCGCCTCGTCTCAGTTGTCAGCGCCTATCTGCCTGAAGGGGCGGCGATGTTTCCGGATGACATATTGACCGATATGCCGGAAAAATTTATCGTAGCCGAGATGATCCGCGAAAAGGTGTTCCGTTTGACGCGCGACGAAGTGCCATATTCTACTGCGGTTGTGGTGGAGTCCTTCATTGAGCGGGAAAATGGTGTCATCGCCATCGCTGCTGCCATCATGCTGGAACGTGATACCCAGAAAGGGATTGTAATCGGCGCAAAGGGTGAGATGCTGAAAAAGATCGGCAGTCAGGCTCGTCAGGATATCGAACGTCTGCTCGGCACGAGAATTTATCTGGAACTGTTCGTCAAGGTTGTTGAAAACTGGAGCGAACGCCCGTCACAACTGAGAGAACTAGGATACGAATAAGAGGAATTATCTGTTTTTGAGTACGCTCTTGCCAAATACTTCGCAAGGGCATTAATTGTCCACTCCAACATATCGTTGAGAAAACTGCATGCAACCAATGAATGAAAAACGGCTGCACAACCTCAAGCTGGTCTACGGCATCGCCCTGGCGTTTATCGCCCTGACGCTCCTTTCGTCATCGTTTCTGATGCAGTATGCCATCAGGAGCAACGGTGGCGATTCGCGGGTGATAAACCTCTCCGGGCGCCAGCGCATGCTGAGCCAACGGCTGACTAAATGCGTACTGGCTCTCGAGCGGCCAACATTTCAGGGGGTGCAGAACCAGCGGGTAAAGGAGCTGACCGAGTCGTTCGCCTCCTGGAAAGCGGCTCACCTCGGGCTGCAGCGCGGCGATGAGAAACTGGGGTTGCCGCAGCGGGAAAATAGTGCTGAAATAAGGTCGCTCTTCGCCGAGATGGAGCCTTTTTTCACCGCTATGCGCAATGAATTGGACAGGTTATTGAGGGATGGGACGTTCAACCCTGCCGATTTGCACACAACCGCTGAAGTAATGCTGACGAACGAACCCCGCTTCCTGCCGCTGATGGACAAGATCACCTTCCAGTTTGACAAAGAGGCAAAAGAGCGGATCTCCTCCATGCAGCGCCTGGAGATGATTGTCCTGGTGATCGGCCTCCTGATCCTCGCCTTCGAGTTCCACTTCGTCTTTCGCCCCTCCCTGTCGCAACTGACGCTGTTGATGACCTCGTTGAGCAGGAAAGGGGAAGAGCTGGAAGTGGCAAACAGAGAGCTGCAGACAACGAACGGTGAACTGGAGGAGTCCCAGGAACGCATCTTGGAAAGCCTGAACTGTGCCCAAGTCATTCAGGGTTCTATTTTGCCCCGCAGTGAGTCGTTTGACCGGCTGTTCAGCGACTGGCTCACCATCTATAAACCGTGTGACATCGTCGGCGGCGACCTTTACTGGCTGCGTGAAATAAACGGGCGACTCCTCCTGGCTGTCATCGACTGTACCGGACACGGTGTTCCTGGTGCCATTATGACGATGACCGTCAACTCGGTGCTGAATCACGTTGTTGATACGATAAGCGCCGATGATCCTGCGCGCATTCTGAAAGAGCTGAACCGTGTGCTCCAGGAGACACTTCATTTTCGCCGGGACGATAAAAGTATGGTGGACGCCGGACTTGATATTATTCTCTGTTGTATTGACCCGACCACCCGCAGTATGATCTGTGCCGGTGCCGGGCTTTCGCTCTATCTGCTCACCGACGGTACAGTGACCGAGATAAAAGGCGAGCGGCAGGGAATCGGGTATAGCACCAGCAATCCGGACTCTGTTTACACGAACCACGTCCGGGATCTCGGCGCTGCGACGACCTGTTATGCAACAACGGATGGTTTCTTTGATGAGAGCGGCGGTGAAAAGGGTTTCGGTTTTGGCCGTCAGCGTTTCAAGGACATGATCCGGAAGTACGCGCATTATCCTTTGCAGAAGCAGAAAGAATACTTTGTGCAGACCCTTGACGAGTGGCGTGGAACCAGAAAACAGAGGGATGATATAACAGCAATCGGATTCCGGATGAAATAGAAAAGGAGAAGATATGGATTTATATGATCTGAGAAGCGAGTTTAACAAGTCCGGCATTATGATGTGTTTCAACGGGCCGTTTTCCCACAGCATTATTGAAGAGACCGGAAAAGCGATGCGCACCTATCTGACTGCGGAGAACATCGCACAAGCTGCGGTACTGGATGTCTTTGCTGTCTATATTGAACTCGCCCAGAATGTACGCAACTATCTTGTGGTGCGAGAAATTACCCCGCCTGAAGCATTGTCTTCAATCATAACCATTGCACAAAACGGAGGAGTTTATACGGTCTCTTCCGGAAACATGGTGCTGCATGAAGATGGGAAAGCGCTGCTGGCACGAGTTGAAGAGGTCAACGGCATGACTGCTGAGGTGAAAAAACGTCAATATCGCGAACTGCTGCGTCAGGATCTCGCGCCAGGTCTGATCGGTGCCGGTCTCGGTTTTCTTGAAATTTCCAGGCGGACAACTGGAAAACTGGAGTGTACCTTTCGGGTTGTTGACGATACCTTCGGTTTTTTTACCCTGACAGCAATCATATAAGTGGAGAATTTCATGGAATTTATTACTCTAGAGCCAACATCGGCAACACCGTCGATCAGTTATAATCCTGCCACGCAGACCCTCTACATCATCGGCGAGTCATATCCGGAAAACTCCTTCGATTTTTATGCACCGGTAATTTCGTGGTTGAGAACCGCTCTGACTGAACTCCCAGGCTTGACGCTCGATATAGCGGTCACTTACATGAACAGCAGCAGCACCAAATGTGCATTTGACATTATGGATACGATGGAAGAGGCCTACGGTCGTGGAGTCAAGAGTGCTATCATCTGGCGCTATGACCGCGAGAATCCCCGCTCATACGAGATGGCTGAAGATTTCCGTGAAGAGGTTACCTTTCCATTTGTGATCGAGGCAATTGAGGAATAGGGTAAAAAAGGTGACTGAAGAACTTAGACATACCGAGAGAATCAGCGAACCGCGCGAAGATGAGGAGCTGAAGGAGATGCGCGATCTGGTGGAACGTGCGGCCAATACGGCTAATCCTCTAACTCCGGACATTGAAAGGCTTGTAAAAAATCATACCAAGCTCCTGAGACGGTTTAACAAAATAGTCTCGCTCAGTGACTCATATCAATCGCAGTTGAGGGACTTCAATCTTCGACTTGAGTTGATGGCGCATACCGATCCGCTCACCGGTATCAATAATCGCGGTTATTTTATGGAACTGCTTGGCATGGAAATGGAACGGGCCAAACGGTATGGTCGGCCATTCTCCGTGTTGGTTCTTGATCTGGATCACTTTAAATCAGTCAACGATACGCGGGGTCATGCAGCCGGAGATGAGGCGCTACGCTCCCTCTGTCAGGTTATCAAGGGTTCGGGTCTGCGAAACTCAGATTTTATCGGCAGGCTGGGTGGTGAGGAGTTTGCCGTCGCTTTTCCCGAGACGGATTGCAATGGCGCTATGGGAGCTGCTGAAAAAGTGCGGATGAATTTGGAGAAATCAGAGATACTACACAATGGGAGCGCTTTTTTCATTACGGCCAGTATCGGCGTCAGCGAGTACAGAGTCGGAGATACACTGGAAATGGTGCTGAACCGCGCCGATCAGGCGATGTACCAGGCTAAAGCGAGTGGCAGAAACAGAGTCTGCCTGAGTGAGTAATAATAGGTTAATACTTTGCTGTAGTCGGGACGATTTGGTTGTTGCTCTGAGAGTTCCAAAAGATATTCCTAGCTTGTTCAGGTTTCATCGCCAGGCGTTTTAACACGGCGGGATTATTCTTCTGTTCTGTTTTCTGGGGGAAACTGAACTTCATCTTTTCTTTGTTATCAGGGCCGCTTTTGAGCAGTTTCGCCGTCATGGCAAACGCCTGCCGCCCCATCGCAAACCGATCTATTTCGAGGACGGCAGCAGCCCCCACATCGAGATAAACAGGGGCAAAAGAGATCACCGGGATCAATTTCTGCATGCCGAAGCGGAAATACGCCTCAGAATTTTCACGGCTCACGGCGGTCGTATCGGGGAGCATCCAGAGCGCATCAACCTTACCGGCCAGTGTTGTCAGTTTTTCAATCGTTTCCTGGGGTGCGGATACTTCACGTACTACCAGTTCAATGCCCGCTGCGCTGGCTGCTTTGCGGCTCAGTTGCAGATACCAGCCACTTTTTTCCTCACTGTAGATCACGCCGACCCGCCGGATTTTCATACTCCTGAACATGCTGACATACCGCTCCGGGTGAACAAACATGCTGATACCTGTCAGGTTGGACGCGGTATACTTCGAATTATTGATTCCAAGTGACATTACCGCGACCACAGGCAGGCTTTTGATCTGGTGGGCTGCAGTCAATGCGGCATCCCCCAGAGCCAGGATGATACGTGGGCGATCCTCACGCACGATGCGGACAACATCAACTTCGGCGTAGTCAGTAAGTACGATGACCCGCAGCGAAACGTTCTGTCCGCTCCGGAAACCATTCAGCGTCTCTTCATATCCGGAAGCACGACTGCTCTGAAGCACCAGAATGTCGTACGCCTCCGCCAGGGAGGGGAGCAGGGTCACAAAGGCGATTATGAGAAGAAGTAGTTGTCGCAACAGAAGTTTACTCCCAATTATGACTCTTGCACCCATCGGGAAATTGATAATAACGGTTACCTGTATACAGTCAAACCCCATCCCCTACGCAATCCCCTAAACAGGGTATTTTGTTAATACCTGAAAGTTTTATTACAAATACTGATCAGACCTCGTCGACAAATCGTAGCTGTACTTCCCTGAGTTCCGGAATTTTACGCTTGAATGACTCCACAATTTTCGGATCAAAATGCGCCTCACTGCAGCGCATAATCTCCTCGACCGCCTCGGCCATTGTCCACGCCTTTTTATAGGGGCGTTCACTGGTGAGGGCGTCAAACACATCGGCAACAGCTACCATTCTACCGAAAAGCGGTATATCGGTTTCTTTAAGTCCTTGCGGATAACCGGTCCCGTCCCAGCGTTCGTGATGTGTCAAGGCGATAATAGCCGCTGTTTGAAGCAGACTGTTCTCATGGTTGCCGATTATTTTGTGGCCGATATCGCAGTGTGACCGGATGATTTCCCATTCATCCTTGTCCAATTTGCCCGGCTTGAAGAGAATGCCGTCCGGTATACCGATCTTTCCGGCATCGTGCAGGGCGGCGGCATTGAAGAGCAGCTCCGCTTCGCTTTCCGGGAGGCCGTACGCCTGAGCTATTATGCGCGCATAGTGGCATACCCTCGCAACATGCAGTCCGGTATCGGTATCCCGGTATTCTCCGGCGCTGCCGAGTCGGTGCAGAAGTTCAAGATGTGTCTCGTTCAGCGCAGCGGTGCGCTCCTGCACCAGACGCTCCAGAGCACGCTTCTGATCGTACAGCGCAAGGTGAGTTTTGACCCTTATGCGCACAATGGATGCTCGAATCGGCTTATTGATGTAATCGGCAGCACCGCAGGCAAATCCCATGGATTCGTCTTTAGTCTCGCCCAGAGCAGTGACGAAGATTACCGGTATGCCACGGGTCATCGGATTTTTCTTGAGTTTTCGGCAGGTTTCAAAACCGTCCATAACCGGCATCATTACATCAAGCAGAACAAGGTCAACAGGCATTGAGTTGCAGATATCGATAGCCTCTGTGCCGCTGGTTGCTACTCTAATGGTGAATTCGTCTGCCAGTGCAGCATTCAGCAGACTGATGTTTTCCGGCAAGTCGTCGACAACAAGTACGCTTGCCGGTGCAGACGCCGTTTTAGTGGCTGGCTCCATCTTCGTGATGTCTGAGGTGAGGTTGATACCGATCTTTTCTGAAAATGACAGAAGTGAGTTATGTGCTGCGTCGAAATCGAAGTTCTTGAGATGGGTTTTTATATGTTTAATGTTCTTATCCGGCAACTCCGCAAGTTCTTTATGATAATCGTCCAGATATCTTTCAGCCCTGCCATCCCTTGTATTTATGTACCACTGCAGTCTGTTCATGATCGACGCAACAGCCGAAATGTCAATCGAACCGGTGTCATATAACATTGAGGATTCATCGCCCGTGTCGTCTTCAGGCATTTCACGTCGAGGGAGCCACTTCTCCAGTATTGCCGCCAGAACCTCCTTCTTCAAAGGCTTGGAGAGATAGTCATTCATTCCGGCTGCAGCACACTCTTCGCGGTCTTTAGCCATGGCGTTTGCGGTGACAGCTATGATGGTTACATCGTGATTGAGCACCTTTGTCTGTTTGTCGCGTATCAGGGCGGTTGCCTCAAAGCCGCCCATCACCGGCATCTGACAGTCCATCAGCACCAGATCGTAGTTTATAAACTCGAGCGCCTGCACCGCTTCCAGGCCGTTGGCAACCATATCCGCCTTGTAGCCAAGTTTGGTCAGCATGCTCTGCGCCAATTTCTGGTTGATCATGTTGTCTTCAGCCAGCAGGATACGGACATCATGCCTGGCAGATTCTGCAACGGTATGCCGCGTGACAATGCCCTTTGAAACCTCCGTGGTTAAAACCTCGGTGGTTTGCTTTGCGCGATCAAGAACAAGGACAATGCAGTCGTAAAGCTGTGACTGACGGATCGGTTTTGCCAGATAGCCGTCAAAGCCTATCTGTTTCAGGGTGGCAGCGTCGCCACGCTGGCCCAGAGAGGTCAACATAATCAACAGTGTTGATTTGAGCTGCGGATCCGCCTTGATCCGGCGGCCAAGCTCTCTGTTGCCAATGCCCGGCATCTGCTGCTCAAGCAGGGCGACGCGGAACGGATCGTTTTGCTCCGCCGCCTCACGCAGGAGCGTCAGTGCTGTTTCTCCGTCACCGGTCGCCTCAAACCGGCACCCCCAACAGTTCAGCATGGTAGTCATCACTGTACGGTTGGTGGCGTTGGCATCTACCACCAGAATTCGCGCCGAGGTTATATCGGCTTTCTCCAAGACCTTCGAGGTTTCTGAAACCTCAGTGGTCTGCTTCGCAAACCGTGCGGTGAACCAGAATGTGGAGCCCTTCCCCTCCGCGCTCTCGACGCCGATCTCTCCCCCCATCAACTCCGTCAACTGTCTGGAGATGGAGAGTCCAAGGCCGGTGCCGCCGTATTTGCGGGTGGTGGAACCGTCAGCCTGGGTGAATGGAGTGAAGATGGCCGCTTGTCGGTCTTCCGGAATTCCTATGCCGGTGTCGCGCACAGAAAAGTGGATCATAACCGATTCGTCATTTACAGAGTCGGTCTCTGCGCTGATTACCACTTCCCCCTCATGGGTAAATTTGATGGCATTACCTGCCAGGTTGGTGATGATCTGGCGGATCCTTCCCGGATCGCCTTTCAATTTTGACGGCACGTCCGGATCAATTTTGCAGATCAGCTCCAGACCGGCATCCGCAGCCCGCATCGACAGCAGTTCACCGGTGTCTTCCACGGTTGTTCTCAGGTCAAAGTCGATTATTTCGATGTTCAGTTTCCCCGCCTCTATTTTGGAGAAATCGAGGATATCGTTGATCAACTCTAAAAGGTTCTCGCCACTCTTGCGTACTATTTCGGCAAACTGGAGCTGTTCTCCGTTCAGGTCTGTATCCAGCAGGAGGTTGGTAAAGCCGATAACACCGTTCATAGGAGTGCGGATCTCGTGGCTCATGTTGGCCAGAAAAGTGCTCTTGGCGATGTTGGCCGATTCGGCGGCTTCTTTAGCCTGGAGTAACTCCTCATTCATCTGTTTGCGCAGTGTGATATCCCTGATTGTCGCGATCACTCCGATGATCTCGCCATTTGCGTTCCGTAAAGGAAAGCTCAGATCCGAAGCCCACCCCGTTTTTCCACTCTTTGGTACCGTATACTGAAAGTCCAGGGTAGCAGGTAATTCTCCGGCCAGTATATTTGCCAGCCTTTCCACCACGCCCTTTTCCTTTAAAAACGGGAACAGTTCCCATGGATACCTTCCCAGCACCTCACCGGCAGACAAGCCGGTTATCTCTTCCATGAAAGGGTTCCAGACCAAATACCGGAAATCCATGCCATAGACGACAATCCCCTCTTGGGCGGAGTTGATGATCTGTTCGACAAACCGGTTCGCTTCATGCAAATCCCGTTCGGCTTGTCTGCCCTGTTGTATAGCTTCAAGGGCAGTTTCAGCCTCAAAACGCCTCTGTTCCAGTTCAAGATTCAGCAGTTCAAGTTGTTGCTGTTTATTGAGCAGATTCTGCTCGCCAAACTTTCGCTCGGTGATGTCGCGACCTATCCCCAGAAGTGTAAGCGAACCATCTACAGGATCAATTAAAGGTGATGCATTTGCCGTGTACCATAGATGGGTTCCGTCTTTGCATTGCACTCTGTATTCTACGCCGCTCAGTTTTTTGCCCGTTTCCATGACCTGTTGCAGGAATAGATAACAGCCGGGTACGTCTTCAGGATGAACAAAGAGAGCAAATGACTGACCGATGGTTTCGTCAAGTTCATATCCAAAAGCTTCCGTCCATTGTGATGAAACATATTTGAAGATTCCGGATGGTGTAAGTGTAAAGAGGACGTCATTGAGATTTTCAACAAAAGAGTGGAAGCGCTGTTCGCTGGCATTCAGCTCCGCTGTACGACGTATTACCGTTTCTTCCAGTTCGGCGTGGTAGTTTCTCTCCAGGCGCTGCAGTCTGGCATAATTGACCGCCCGTTCCACAATCTTGACCATGTAATCTAAACGAAACGGCTTCTGCACAAAGTCGAAGGCGCCAATTTTTAACGCCTCAATCGCCATCTCCAGTTGGGCGTGGCCGGTCATAAGGACAACCGGAATTTCAGGCCATTTCTGACGAACACGACCGAGTAACGAGATGCCGTCCTCATCTGGCATTTTCACATCAGTTAAAATGACGTCATAGGATTCCTGCAGCAGTAGACTGTAGGCGTCTGATGCATTGCCTGCGGTGTTGATTTCAAACCCGTTATCCTGAAAGTATTCCACCAGCAATTGACGGAGTACCGCTTCATCATCAACAACCAATATGCGAGGCTTTAACCGCTCTATCTCCTGATCTGAATTCGTCATGAGATTACTCCTTAATTGTTGTCCATAACACTCTTCAGAACATCTTGTAATTGATTCGGGTTGTATTCCTTTGAAGGATTTCAAATAATGACCGGTGGATCAAATGCCGCGCAATAAAGTTCAATGCGCGGCTTTACCTGATCGATCTCTTGATCTGGTTTCGTCATGAGAATTGCCCCTTACAACAACAGTGTCGTTCCAGAACCATCTTCAGCACATCTCGCATCTGGCCGAGGTTGTAAGGTTTGCTGATTATAGCGGCAATATTGTCACTTCCTATCCGTGAACTGACTTCGGCATCACCATATCCGCTGGAGACAACTATCGGCAGTTGGGGGTTAAGGCTTTTCAGCTTGTGGAACAGCTCATAGCCGTCCATTACCGGCATACCCATATCCGTAAAAACAAGAGTGATCTCTGTGGCGTTCTTCTGGAAAATCTCCAACGCTTCCTTGCCGTTCACGGCTTCCAGTACGGTGAATCCGAACATTTCAAGCAGTTCTTTCGCAATATCCCGAAGCAGGTCTTCATCCTCTGCAAGCAGTATAGTGCCGCTTCCCCGCCATGGAGCGAGAAGTGTGGATGCAGTTTGGCCGCCATTTTCGGCATTCTCACTTTTTGGAGCGGGGAGATATACCTTGATAGTTGTGCCATGACCTGGCTTGCTGAAGAGCTGAAGCGCACCGGCATGTGATTTTATTATGCCGAGTACTGCTGACATTCCAAGCCCGCGCCCAGTGAATTTGGTAGTATAGAACGGTTCAAAGATTCGCCATTTTGCTGATTCATCCATGCCGCAGCCGTTGTCAGTCACTTCCAGACAAACATATTCGCCAGGGGGGATCGGTTTGCCGTGGTAGTCCTCATAGGCCTTACCAGCTATAACCTTAATCCTGGCAAGCGATACATCAACTACGCCCTGCTCTGTACCGATAGCTTCTGACGAATTGATAATCAGGTTCATGACTACCTGTCCAAGTTGGCTGGCATCACCTTCTATAAGGGGGATTTCAGCGGAAAGATCGGTTTTAATCACGGCATTCTGGGGCAGGGTCGCTTTCAGCATACCGACTATTTCGTCCACCTTCTCCACCATATTGATTTTGGTCTTGGTGAGTTGGGCTTTACCGGCATAAGCCATCATCTGGCGGCAGAGAGCGGCTGCTCGTTCAGCGGCTGATTCTATTAAAGGGATATTCTTCTCTGCCTTCTGATAATTCAACTTTATCAGAGAGCAGTACCCAATGATGATGGCCAGGATATTGTTGAAGTCATGGGCGATGCCGCCAGCCAAAACGCCAAGACTCTCCAGTTTTTGGGTATGCTGAAGTTGTTGTTCAAGTAGCAACTTCGCTTCCTCTGCTCTTTTTTGGTCTGATATGTCTGCGTGCGTACCACACACGCGAACAGGACGACCTGTCTCATCACGTTTAACTATTGTGGCTCGATCAAGTATCCATTTATATTGTCCATCCTTAGTCAGCAACCTGTATTCATTTTCATGCAATGGGTTGCGCCCCTCAAGATGGTCATTGATTGACTTCCATGCTCGTTCTCTATCATCCGGGTGAATA
>CAIMXI010000192.1 GCA_903845365.1 uncultured Geobacteraceae bacterium
ACCCATGCATCGGCGCCCTGGCAAGCCTGAACACTGGAATGCACTGGAGTACGATTACCACTGGCATATTGAGCTGGTGCCGCGACTGACACAGATGGCCGGTTTTGAGTGGGGTACCGGCTTCTTCATCAACCCGACGTCGCCCGAGGATGCCGCGCTGTTTCTGAGAGAGGCGGATGTCTGAACTGCAAAGAGCGCTGGATAATCTGTATGCGTCCAGATCGATCCAGCATCTGCATAATGACCCGTTGTCGTTCTGCCACCGCTTCCACGATCCGGAGGATCAGGAGATTGCGGCGGTTATCGCTTCATCGTTTGCATATGGCTCAATAGTTATTATCCTTCGGACGCTGGAGAGTATATTTTCTGTGATCGGCTTATCGCCGAGGAAGTTTATTGAGCATTTTGATCCACGGTTCAGTTTGCGCACCTTCTGCGGTTTTAAACATCGCTTTAACGATGGTCGTGATCTCTCTGCGCTCTTTTTGGCGCTGCAGCAGATGGTGAAGCAAACCGGCAGCATACAGGCATTTTTTCTGCGGGGGTATAATGCTACAGATGTCGATGTGAGTGACTCTTTGAACCGCTATGCGACCGCCGTCCTGGCGCTCGATTATTCCGATGTATTCGGCTCAGAAAAACCCCCTACAGGATCCTTCTTCCCCTTTCTGTTTCCGGCCCCCAGTTCCGGCAGCGCGTGCAAACGACTCTGCATGCTGCTGCGCTGGCTGGTTCGCCCGGCCGATGGTATTGATCTTGGCATCTGGAACGGGGTATCTCCGGCTCAGTTGATAATACCGGTTGATACGCACATCAGCCGTATTTGTCGCTATCTCGGCCTTACCCAGCGAAAGGCTGCAGACTGGCGCATGGCGCAGGAAATTACCTCGGCTCTGCGTGCTTTCGATCATCTTGATCCGGTGAAATATGATTTTTCTCTGGCTCATCTTGGCATAAGTGACGGCTGTGACGGCAGAGATATGAGCCGCTGCGTTTCGTGTCAGATTGCCCCGATCTGCGCACAAAACCGGAGTAAATAGTCGAAATGTATCAGCGTAATGATTTGACACCCTCATCTCTTTCTGTTATAGGACAAGCGTTATTTCAGATAGTTCCCACCAGATGCTCTCGTCAACGAGGAGTCGCAGATGATAATCCAATGCGAAAAGTGCCAGACCAGATTTCGGCTTGACGATTCCAGATTCACTAACAAGGGTGTGAAAGTTCGCTGTTCCAAGTGCAAACACGTGTTCACCGTGCGCAAGGAAGATTCGGATGCTGACTCTTTGCAACCTGTGACGGCATTAGCGGATTTTTCTCCTCCAGTTGCCGAGAGTCAGGCAACCACTGTAGCTAATGAAGAGTGGAGCTTTGCCGCTGAAGCGGTTCCCCCGCCTGCTGCAGATTCAACTGTTTTCGGAGACATCCCTCTTGAGAATGAACCGGCCGGTTTCAGTTTCACTCCGCTCGAATCGTCTCCATTTGCTACTGAAGACGATAAAATGAGCGGATCTGTTGTTCAAAACAGTCCGGAAACAGCGCAAGATGATATCTCCTTTGATTTTGGCGACATCAGTTTTGCCGGTGCAGATGCTCTGGACGGCCAGGATTCCGGCAGTAAAAGTGATACGCCACTATCAACTGATACGCCTGCTGATGCGCCGTCCAACCTGGGAGAAATTTATTTTGGCGAGGAAGTTACCCCGGTTGCTGTTTCGACTGTCAGTCAGGAGGAGATGAAGCCTTTTTCAGAAGTTCTGTCTGCCAATATGGCTGAGACTACTGTAAAAGCAGATGACGATAAGCCTGCACAATCATTTCCACCGGAAGCAGCGTCAAACGTGCAGCAGAAGGATGAGTTGCCGCCGCTCTCAATAGCTTCGCGGCGAAAGCAGAGTCCGCTGTTTGGAGTTTTAATTGGCGCTGTTGCACTGCTGGTTATTTCTGTTCTTGGCTTTTTCGGATATTCTTCACTTTCGACCCCCAAGGAAACCGCAACTCCAGAAAGTGGTAAAATTGGAGTGCGGGGCATCAGTAGCGCTTTTGTTAAAAACAGTACAGCCGGTGAACTGCTGGTAGTTTCCGGTGAAGCGTTCAACGACTATTCAAAACCCAGGGCATCGTTGCAGGTTATGGTAACCGTCTTTGACCAGGCGGGACAGAAAGTTGCTTCCAAGAACGCATATAGCGGCAACCCGCTGACGAAAGAGCAGTTGGAAAATCTGCCGCTCGATAAAATAGAGGCAGCAATGGCAAACCCGTTTGGTGACTCTCTGTCAAACATGGGAGTTGTGCCGGGCAAATCTATTCCTTTTGTCGTGGTGCTGGCGAATATACCCTCAGGGGCCAAAGATTTTAGTGTGCAGTCCGCCGGATCAACAGTGGCGACTGTAAAATAGTGAGGGAATTTATTTGAAAAAAGGCCGTTGACAGTTATGTCAGCGGCCTTTTCAGTTCTGCAGGAGCATTGAGCGGTCTACAAAATGTCAACCAATCTGATTGAAAACGTCAAGTCACGTCCTGCCAAAGGGTGATTGCCATCCAGAGTAATAGTTGTCTCGGTAACATCTGTTACAAGCACCGGAAGTGGGGAGCCATCTTCCAGAATAACCTCCATCTGATGCCCCGGTTCAGGGTTTATGTCAGCCGGAATCTCACTCCGCTCAATCACCGCAACCATCTCCTCGGCGCGTTGCCCATATGCCTCATCTGCAGGAATGACGATGGTAACGCTCTCTCCCCGCTTAAGTCCGATTACCGCCGCTTCGAATTTTGGTATAAGCTGCCCGGCTCCAATGACGAACTCCAACGGTTCAGTTCCTTGCTTATCGCCTCCGCAGCCATCACCGTCACTTTTTTTGCTGCCGCAGCAGCAGTCGTGTTCATGCGATTGCTCCGCAGCCCCTTCAGAACTGTCAAAAACTGATCCGTCTTCAAGTCTGCCGGTATAGTGTACGGTGACTTTATCTCCTGTTTTAGCCTGCGCCATTATCTCCTCTTTCAGGCGAGTTCGTCGCCGGTAAGTTGTTTATTGAAGCTTTCGAGTAACCCCTTGAAGCTCATTTCAAACTGAATCTTCTGTCTGCGAACCTCTTCAATACGGCTCTTCAACTCCCCCAACTGTCGTTCTGCGTCAGAAACAATCCGCTCTCCCTTAATCTCGGCTTCTGAAACAATTAACTCCGCCTCCTTACGGGCATTGGCTTTCATCTCTTCGATGACGCGCTGGGCAGAAAGGAGTGTATCGCGCAACTCCCGTTCCTTCTCAGCCATATTCTGCATTTCACGATTATGCTGGGACTGCTCTTCTTTCAACTGGCTGTTTTCACGAATTAATCCTTCCATTTCACCAGCAACGGTCTGCAGAAAAGCATCTACGTCATCCGGGTCCAGCCCGCGAAACATTTTAACCCTGAACTGCTGCTGCTGAATGTCAAGCGGGGAAATTCTCATTGCGTATCAATCTCCTTGAGCTTATTGAGCGGATAATTTCAAGTAGCACTCAGCTTTGTACAGGTTGGCATCTGCCGCTAGAGGCGAGTCGGAATTTTTGGCGAGGTAACGATCCAGCAGTTCAAGAGCAGTACGGCAATCATCGAGACGATAGGCCTTTACCGCCGCCTCGAAAAGTTTTTGCCCCGGTACGGGTACTGCTTCAAAGGTATGAGCTGGTGATGTCTGACGTGAATACGATGCGGGGAGCGGCGCGGAAAGAGGCGTCACAGGCGGCAACTCAGGCACCGCTATTTTCCTGGTCGGAAGGGAGTTTTTTTTCTTGCGGCTGCTTTTAGCCGTTTCAGTAGTTCTCAATTCGCTAAGTGAAATCTCCGTATTTTGAGGCGGCAGCGGCGAGGCATTCGACTGACGTCCTGGAGTAACAGATTTCTCTTCTGGTCGGCCTTTTTGGGTACCAGTTGCTTTAGACTTGTCCAATGGTTTTGAATCAGGGCGCTCATCGTTGCCGGCACGTAGAGTTAACGGAACTTTGAGCTTGCTCCCGGTGTAAATCAAGTCAGGATTACGTATCGAGTTAAACAGAAGTATCTGGGGGAAATACATGCCATGACCGCTATATTTGCGAGAAATATTATACAGAGTATCGCCCTTTTTGATATCAATTTCCTGAACAATTATCCCTTCCTGCGAAGGAGGCAGATTCTTGGTAGCCACTGGCTGAGGAGAGTAGAGCAGATACTTTTGAGCCCAGGATGAGAGTGGCGCGCAAAAAATGAGCATTGTGACTATTATATAGAGTGCGTAATGTGCCATATCAATACCTGTTCCCCAATCGGTCTTCGTAGGTCAGAATATTTTTGACTTGGATAGCCGTTCCTACGCCGACGCCCGCCTTGACTCTGAATGAAATTCTGATGTTTCTCTTTTCTCCGGCACCCAACTCCTTAAAGCGCCAGATAATGGCCCCGTTCACGACTGCGCTGGTTGAAGGATCCGCTGCCATAAGCTCCAACTGCTCTGGCCAGACACTCTGTAGCTCTACTATACGCGCAAGATTGGAGCCTTGATTAGTGATCACCAAATCAAATGACGTTAAGTCACCAGGCTTGAGTTGGCCGTCACGCCCGGACATGACCATCTGCAGCACAGGTCTTGAATAGGTCAGTTGAGTTAAACCTGATGCCACGCTGGATGAGTCGCCTTCTGATATAAATGATACCTTGACACTGTCATGGCTGCCATCTATTGCGCGCTTTGCGGTTTTTATTTCAACTACTACGCTGGCTTCTTCATGAGGAGCTAATGGGCCAATTTCAGTGATCACCGGCTCGGTGGCCTGTCTGATTCCGTCACGGTTGGTGTCGTGAAAAATAACAGCATCCTGACTGCCGGAAACGGCAGAAACGATCTTGTATTTTTCCCGAATATTGCCCATGTTGCTGACAACAAAAGGAGCCGTTATTGTCTGGCCAGGAAATGCAACCAGGTGTTCTGAACCGGTTCGAACAAGAATTCTCCGTTGCGGCTCCACGTAAGCCGTATTTGCAACAAACGCGGCGGTGGTTTTAAGGGTGTTGTTAATCAGCTCGGCACGAGTCACAAGCTCCTGTCCAGCCAAAGAATCGTCTTTAAGCCGGAAGACCATGGTGAACTCGCGATTTTCACCCGATTTTACCTTCATTCCGTCGAGAACCAGTGCTGATTTCATCTCCTGCCTGAAACCGGCTGCTACGTAATCAAGCGGCTCGAGCTGTGGCGGGAAATTAAGACGAAAAGTAACATCCTCCGCAGCATCTGAACCTGCGTTGCGTATAGCAATGCGATATAAAATCTTGTCGCCCGGGAGTGGCCTGGTTTTTTCTGTCAGCAGAATCGCTCGAAGGAGTGGAGATGATGCAATGATCTTGATCTCACGTGACTGGCTCGCTTCGGCAGCCAGGCGTGAAGCTGCTTTAACCGGGTGCGCTATGCGTAGGCCGTCTGTAGTGGTTGGCGGTATAACAAGGGAAAGAGAGCCTTTAAATGTTTCGCCCGGGGCAAGCTCGGGGGTTTGGTTGATAGCACCGCCAGAGCCTGTGACGGAGGTAAAACGCGCATTAAAATCTGTAGGGAACGCAGATTCTAGATAAAACGAATCGATGCCGTTACCCCTATTTGTGACTTCAAACGGAACCAGTATCTGACGTCCGACATTAAATACTTCCGGGCGGGTAAGAAGATTAAATTCAAATGCGGCAAACTGAGTAACTTCAAACCTTAATACCTGGGCATTTTCAGGCTGAGGCGCTTCAACGACTTTAGGAGGCAAAGCGTTCGTAACTCCAAGCTCTCGCAGTTTTACTGCTGCGGTGGCTGCAGCGGTTGAAGCGGGGTATCTGTCAATAATTGATTTATACTCGCTTATTGCCTTCTCGCGATATGTCCGCTTTGAAGCTTCACCAGTTTCCCCAGCGGGGTTCAGCGATGCCAGCCTGGATTCTTCATCCATTTTTAGAGCTGCCAGTCGATTCTGTTCGGCTTTGTAAACAGCCAAACGCTCTTGTTCTTTCTTCTCTTCGGCAGCCACAGCAACAGCCAGTTTAAACTCTTCCGCCTTCGCTGCAGCAAGCAGTTCCCGCTCTGCCGTCAATGCAGCCAGGCGAATCTGTTCCGTGACTTTTCGTGCCTCTTCAGCCTTGAGATCTGCAACTCTCTGCGTCTCCGCATTTTCTCGCTCAGCGGTTTCCCTGGCTATCCGTTCCTGTTCAGCCTTTGCCGCTGCAGCACGCGCTGACTCGATTGCGGCAGCGACCTGTTTAGCCACTTCAGCCTTGAGATCTGCAACTCTCTGCGTCTCCGCATTTTCTCGCTCCGCGGTTTCCCGGGCTATCCGTTCCTGTTCAGCCTTTGCCGCAGCAACACGCGCTGCTTCAACTGCGGCAGCGACCTGTCTAGCCTCTTCTGCTTTGAGATCTGCAACTCTCTGCATCTCTGTTTTTTCTCGTTCAGCGGCTTCTCGGGCTATCCGTTCCTGTTCAGCCTTTGCCGCAGCAACACGCGCTGATTCAACTGCGGCAGCGACCTGTTTAGCCTCTTCTGCTTTGAGATCTGCAACTCTCTGCATCTCTGCTTTTTCACGCTCAGCGGCTTCTCGGGCAATCCGTTCCTGTTCAGCCTTTGCCGCAGCAACACGCGCTGATTCAACTGCAGCGGCAACCTGTCTGGCCTCTTCTGCTTTAAGATCTGCAACTCTCTGCATCTCCGCTTTTTCACGCTCGGCGGTTTCCCTGGCTATCCGTTCCCGCTCAACTTTTGCCGCAGCGGCCTGTTTGGCCTCTTCAGCTTTAAGAGCGGCCAGGCGGTCAGGTTGTTTAACCGGAGGAACTCCAACAGGCAGTTTTTCGCCTTTCTCAAAGCGCGTAGTGAGAGTAAGTAGTTCATCCTCAACAGTATTTTTGAGTGGATTATCCGGGTACTCTTTGGAAAATTGAGAAAGATAGCGGGCGGCTTCCTGCTGGTTGCCAACTTTATAATAGGAACGGGAGAGCCAAAAAAGGGCCATGTCCCTGAGAGGAGTATCGGGGAATTTTTGCAACACCTCGTTCATTTTTTCAATTGAAGAGGCATAATTTTTCTGCTGGTAGGCATTAAACCCGGCAATAAAAGCCAGTGAATCTTCCGTTTCTTTGCATAACGCAGGGGGCACGATCAGTAAAGAGGTCAGGAACAACACGACCAAGAGTCGCGGAAGGGTGTGGCAGCACAATTTCAATAAAATCACTTTAATTGACCTCTTTCGGCCAGCCACGCAAATGGCGGCACACTGAGAGCAGATGGAGTTACAGGTAAAATGCTTCCTAAGTAGCACCTCTCTGCTCTATTGTCAACGAAAGAAACTGTATGTCAGTATCTTATCAACCGTTATGGTACGCGGCTTTAAAGGGATTCATATAACGCAATTGTTCTCCAATATTTTCAGCGGATACTATCTTCCGGGTATGCCCCGATTTTATGAATTGAAATATCGGCGCCGATATACTCATCTTCCTGATTCAAACGTATTCCAACGGTTTTATTCAGTGCGCCGTAAACCAAAAAGCCGCTTACCAGAGCGAATATAACCGCTGCCGAACTCCCCGCAAGTTGTGACACAAAACTAACCCCGCCTATTCCGCCGAAAAATTTCTGTCCGAAAATACCGGCAGCAATTCCGCCCCAGGTGCCGATTATTCCATGAAGCGGCCATACTCCCAGAACATCATCAATCTGGAGTTTTTCCTGTTCAAAATGGAAGCCGTAAACAAAGATAATCGAGGCGATGCAACCGACTGCAAACGCTCCCAAAGGGTGCATGATGTCGCTACCTGCACAGACCGCAATAAGTCCGGCCAGCGCCCCGTTATGAATGAATCCGGGGTCGTTCTTGCCTACCACCAGCGCCGCAATGACGCCGCCAACCATTGCCATCAGTGAATTGACTGCGACAAGCCCGGATATTTTTTCCAGATTGCCGGCACTCATGACATTAAAGCCAAACCAGCCAACGGCCAGAATCCATGAACCAAGAGCCAGAAACGGGATGTTGCTTACCAGAATCGGATGGGATTTACCCCGCAGATAGCGCCCCATGCGCGGACCTAGGACAATAACAGCGGGTAGTGCGATCCAGCCACCAATGGAGTGAACTACGACCGAACCGGCATAATCATGAAATTCTGCACCACCCAGTGATTTAAAGATCGCCTGGATGTGAGAGGAGTTTTGTCCCCAGATCAGTGATTCAAACAGTGGGTAGAAGAGTCCGGCAAAGATGGCTCCAGCGGTTACCTGTGGCCAGAATTTGGCTCGCTCAGCGATACCTCCGGAGATAATGGCAGGTATGCAGGCTGCGAAACAGAGAAGGAAGAAATAGTGAACGAGATCGTACCCCTGAGTGGTACCTAGAAGCTCTCCTGCGGGCTTCAAAAACGATATGCCGTAGGCGATTGGGAAGCCGACGATAAAGTAGACAACCGTCGAAATAGACCAGTCGGTGAGAATTTTTACCAGTGCATTCACCTGATTTTTTCCGCGAACCGTGCCGACTTCAAGGAAGGCAAACCCGGCATGCATCGCAAAAACCATCGCTGCGCCCAGCATCAGAAACAAAATATCAGCACTACTCTTGAGGCCAGTCATCGTTGACATGGAATCCATACATATAACCCCGTTGGTATCTGTGAAATACTGCCCATCATTGGGCAACCCCGGAAGTAAGCAAGATTTCTGCCAATCACTTAACGCTCTAATATTACAACAATTTTATATTGATCAAGTACACATGTCTGCCTTGATTATAAGCTACTTGCACAACAAATATGCACAGACATTGCCTTTTACCGAAAATGGAACATAAAGAGGGTTATTTTATTGGAAGACAGCCAGTTTTCAATGTCCAGGCCGCCGCAGCTATAACCAGCAGCAGAATAACCAGCCAGCCCTTCCAGGGACGCTTGTTCTCCGCAAAAGGATCAATAAGAGAAAGGGTTGATCCCTGCGGAAGGCGAGCCATACCGGTAAGGGATGCGCCAAAAGGGATGTTAATTTTTGCTCGGGTGTTGACCGCCCAACCGTTTGCATCGAGCAATCTACCGAGGTTACGCTGCCGCAATTTAAACCAGGCGAGCAGCATGGAAGGGCCGGAAATAAATAGTATGGTACCGACGATTACCAGCGGCATCTGCCACCACGGCAGCTTTAAAAAACCGGTCAAAATAGTCGCAACCGCTGTGCCTATAGCGCCAATCGCCAGTCCGACCGCAGCAAAAATTCCAGCAAATTTACCGACATCAAATGCCTGCTGAACATGGGTTGCATCAGGCTTTTTCGTTCCCCCCGGGATGATCCCGGCAAACGCTTTATCTTCATTAGCCTTTGAACGCGCTGCAGCCATCTTCTGGAGTGCTTCACCGACCATCTTGCCGATTTTTTTGTAGGGATCCCAGAAGGCCTGACGGATGCTGATCGGATGCTCCACAAGCCGGACGATCGTGGCGTCCCAGTCAACTCCCTGGCGGTCGTAGAAAATCCCGTTGCGTCCGACGAGCAGCTGATCACAGTCGCCATTGGTAACGGCTGCGGCGATAGTCATTTTATCGGCACCGCCATTTCTGATGCAATCGCAATACAGAAGGTAGACCCGGCTCAGATTGGCAAGCATCGCGTGTTTGGCTACATCTGTTACGGTGATACAGAGTTCGAAACTGCGGCCATCAAGAAAAAGTGATCCTGATTGAAAAATAGCTTTTCCGCGCCCGGTGTAAAAATCACGAAAGGAGACAAAGTTGTTTGCCAACGGCAAAAGATCACGGCAATAGCGCGCCAGGCGCTCAACCTCAACAATCGCGTCGAAGGCAGGCTTTAAGGCAAGATCCTGATCAACAAGCGCAAGAAGTGCACCTTCGTATCCCGCCTCCGTCCACTGTTTCAGGCGTTCTCTGCCCAGAGGGGTGACCGGTGTCTCAACCCGGCTGTTCCACCATGACTCATGGAGTTCGACCGCCGATTTCAGCTTGTTCCACTGGTCATATGAGAGAAGATCCATATCCCCCAAAAGTGGTTTAATAATGGTCTGACGCAGTGTGGTAATGGTTCCGGTCCAGGCCGGGTTAAGACCATGAACCAGATCAAGTGAGCTGTTAGCAGTTACTGCGGATAGGGGAAGGGCAGCAATTTCATCGCCGCTCTCCGACAGATTTCGGGTGGTGAGAGTCGAAAGAGTTTCGTCACTACAGTTCATTATGATAGCGGCGCGGCTGTCAAATGCTGCCAATCGGCATCGGAGAAAAAAGTCATCAATTTTTGATTTTGCGGTGTGCCAAAGCGCAATAGCATCTTCAGGAAATCTGGTCGTAATGCCTTCAAGCTCCTCTTCCTGCCAGGCCAGCCAGGCTAAGACGTCTGATGAAAATCGGCCAATAATTTCGCGAGTTATTCCCGCGTCACCACTTCTGTCTACTTCACTCCCCATGCAGGCGATGATGTCTGAAATCCATGTTTTAAGAAGATCATCGTCAGTCGAAGCAGCGGTAATAATACCATCGCCATTAAAACGAGCCTGAGCCAGAATGGTTTCGCTATTACAGGTGTCAGCTACAGTGATCAGTTCTGCATCCGATTTACCAAGATTAGCGAGCAGTGTCCGGGCAGCACCTAAAATTCGTGCCCCCTCTTCTGTTTCAGAGGATATTGCCGACAACAGAACCCCCTCGCTGCCGCTTGCCAGCATCCGCCGGTCATACAGGCATTTGCCGGCCCACTCCGCCGCAGAGAGAATCTCAGGCACCCGAATGTGGCCATCGCCGTCGCAGTCGATCATCCGAAGCGTCTGTTGATCTAATTCAACCCCTTTAACAGGGCAACTCAAGGCTGACCAGAGTTTATTATCCAACTGGGAGAGTGAAATAAGGTCGTCTCCCGTCTCAAGCAGTACCTGATCGAAGCCGCCCGCCCGGAAAAACTTCCATTGATGCTTAAGTGTATCGGCACTGTTTTCCACTAAA
>CAIMXI010000193.1 GCA_903845365.1 uncultured Geobacteraceae bacterium
ATCACATCAAAGCATACCAGAGTCTTGGTTTTGCCTATGAAGCTAAAGGATTGCGCGAGGAAGCGGTCACATATTTCAAAAAAGCCATGGAAGTAGAGCAGAGAAACAGATGATCGAGAAGATACCCAGGAGCTGCTAATGAAATCAGAAAAAAGGGCCGAGAGTGACTCACATACAGTTCAGCAGCCTGATATTAAGTGCCATCGTAACTATAAACCATGGATATGGGTATTGGTGGCAATGTCACTCGTAACGGTTGCCTGGGGTTTGTACGCAGGAGAAAAGCAGGAAGAATATGTCAATAATTTTCTCTCCAGAAGCACTAAGGCTGGACGACTGAATACTCCTATGGCACTGCCCGCTGCCGGTTTCATTGCCCCTTCAGCAGCACCACCCGTCACCGTTGGAGAGATGCAAACCTCCTATCATGGAATTATAGATGCAGTAAGGCCGTCAGTAGTCAGTATTACCGCCGCTATGAAAAATATGCCGAGTGCTGCAAATCTGGGTGTCATTGACCCGTTGCCTGCTGACGTGGCTTTCAGCAGAATCGGCTCAGGAGTCATTATAGACCCGCGCGGCTATCTACTGACCAGCTACCACGTCATAGTCGGTGCTGAAGCATTAAAAGTTACCGTGTACGGGGCAGGAGGCGCGACCGAATTTCCACTCAAGCTGGTCAAGGGGGATTTGCGCAGTGATATGGCACTGTTGCTAATCCAGGGATCAGGACCCTTTTCGCACGCGACTCTTGGTAACTCCGATGCAGCCAGGACCGGCGACATGGTACTGACCATAGGCAGTCCATTCGGTCTTGAGCAGAGTGTAACTTCCGGTATGATCAGCAGTCGCAACCGGACTCTGCAGATTGGGGACGCAGTTATTGAAAACCTCTTCCAGACTGACTCGTCCATCAACAGTGGCAGTAGTGGCGGCCCGATGCTCAATGTACGCGGTGAAGTAATCGGCATCAACACCGCTATTTTTGCCCCGACCGGCGTTTTCAACGGCATCGGCTTCGCCATCCCGATTAACCGTGCTGCCGAACTGGTCGGCGGGGTCATTGACTTCAATAATACAGCACCCGGCGCAGTCACCGGCCAACTAGTTGCCTGGACCAGCCAGGGGAGGCAAGTAGGCAACAGCTACCGCCTACCGAATGGTCAGACCGTCATGGCACCCCACGGACCGCTTGGCACCTGTGTTGACTGTCATCCGCAACTCTTTGAAGCACAGGTAGAAATGGGACCCGGCCTGCAGGTTGCCCTAAACGGACAAGGTCGCCTGGTCGGCAATAGCTATCTACTGTCGAACGGAATGACTGTCACGCCACCGCATACGCTGCGTGGCCTCTGCACTAACTGCCACCAGTTGACATTTCTGGAAAAAATGGCTCAGGTGCAGCAGGCTACCAAGCCCGCCGCATTTATTGCCCCCGGGTTGGGTAGAGGCGGCGGCTTCTACGGAAGAGGCCAGATGTCAGGTGGCCTGTTCAACGGCGCCGGGCAGCAGATGGTGTACTCTGAGCCATTGCTGGGACTGGGACTAATTGATGTGGATGACGTCATCTGTCGTCAGGTTCAGATGCTACATCCGGAGGGAGTGCTTGTGACCAGCGTGAGCCCAGGCGCTCCGGCCAGCAATGCCGGCGTTCAAGTGGGTGATATTCTCGTGCGGATAGGTGGAAGAAAAATACAGAATATCAATAGCCTCAACACTCTGCTTGCAGCTCAGAATATTGGACGTAGTTTTGATCTGGTGTATTTACGTAATGGCTCCCGCCAGTCTGTAAGAGTCAAAATGTGATGTAGTGGCAGAGGAACCCATGGACGAAAGCAGGAGAAAATTTATTAATATCTGCCTCGGCGGAGTCACAGCTCTTGCGGTGACTGGAATTGCTGCTACTTCATATCCGGTTCTTAGTTGTTACCTGATCCCACCGAGCGACAAAAACAGCACGGGCAAGACCACTATACCTCTTGATGCTCTCGTACCGGGCGAAGCCAGATTCTTTGAATTCAATGGTGCTGCTGCGGTACTGGTCAGAAAACAGGACGGGAGCCTTGCTGTCCTTTCGGCCGTCTGCCCTCACCTCGGCTGCATTGTTCAGTGGGAAATGGATC
>CAIMXI010000194.1 GCA_903845365.1 uncultured Geobacteraceae bacterium
ACAAAATAGCGTTGACCTTGCATGAAGGCCAGTCGTTCTGCTGAGGTATCTTTTGATGCATTGGACAAGCTGTACTTGATGGTCTCTCTGGAATCGACTTCACGCCGGACAATCAGAGACCAATGACGGGCACTGGACTCTACCTTATTCCAGACCCATACTCGCTTGACAAGGATATCAACCTGAAGGATTCCTTTGGTTGAATTGCGCGTGGTGATACGTTGCCAGGCTTCTTCCGGTTGTGCGGCAGCCCAAGCCTGTACCTCGGTCACTGTACTGTTTGCCTTGCGTCGTGTTGGTGTTCGACCCTTGGGAGATGTGCGCTCCGGAATGTACGGGGCGGGGTCTTCCAGGTAGATCGGCTGGTCTTTATGAACATCGGCAACAAAAAGTTCACCAAGATCATCAAGCGTACTCAAAAAGTGAGGTTCCTTTCCGTATCCACCGTCAATGCCGACCCAAGAGAAACGAATGCCACTGCTACGTAGATGCTGAATACTATCAAGTGCAAGCCGGGATTTGCTCTTGAACACAATATCTTTGGGAATACCGGCTTTACGACAGCGGTCAGTATCATCAGTCCACTCTTTTGGGACATACAGTCGGCAGTCAACTAAGACAGCCGATGATCCAAGAACAAGAGAAGAAAAAACGCCAACCTGGCAATTATCAACTTTGCCGAGATTGCCACACCATTGGCGATTCACGGCAACAGACTTTTTACCAGCCTTGGGAATACCGGTTTCATCAATGATCAGTCCGGTGTCCGGGTTACCTCCGAAGAGGTCATCAGCATCTTTAGCCACCTGATCCATAACCGGGCGGGATTCCCACGGAGAATGGGTGATAAAATGTTGCAGAGATTGATAATCCGAATCAGGAACCACTTCTATCATCCGCTCCACGTTCTTGCGCACAGCTTGAACAAGTCCGCTCAAATAGTGAAGCGCCTGGGTAGCAACGGTTCTTGTTGTTGTGACAAAGAAATGAGAATAGCTTGAGTGAAAGGAAATAAAAGATGTTGCCAGCAACCTCAATGGACGTTGGTCATCGTTAATACTCCTTTCAATTTCGGTATTTGCTTTACTGCTGGCTAAGTTTCATCAGAGCACAGAATTAATTGTAAAAGCAGATCGCTTTATAGCATATATACTCAATTATATCAACTTATTATACACATTTATAATGTGACAAAGTAGAATTACTTTTAATGGAAAATTAACCGATTATATTTTAAATATAAAAGATGTGGATGCTGAAAAATTTGTGGATAGTTTCACAAAAAACTTCGGGTTGCCTGACCTTCCGTGGATTGCGCATGGCTGGGCATATTCAAGTCCACTTAGTTATAAGCTTACTATAATGACAGACAAGGCGATTGATTTAGAGAAGTATACTCCAGAACAGTCCCCTGCCTCTGCTGGGAGAAAAATTCTATTTGATTAAAACCCTCCTAACCCAAACCACAAACTTGCTAACCCCAACCCGGACGAGCCGGAACCAAATATATTCCTTTCATGCTATAATTACAGCCAATTACAGCATGGAGGTATGTCATGTTACTCACTGAAAAATACAGCGACAGAATTTCTGGTGTAATATCTTGCTTTGACCGTGTTGTCGTTCAGGGTACTCTTCCCGATTGGTGTTA
>CAIMXI010000195.1 GCA_903845365.1 uncultured Geobacteraceae bacterium
ATGGTAGAAAAACTGCGGGAGCGCGAAACTCTGGAAAAACGCCTCTATGAGGCAGAACACCTCTCCCGGGTCGGCCAACTGGCGTCGGGCATCGCCCATGAGATACGTAATCCGCTCAACTATATCAGTCTGGCGATCGATCACCTTAAAACCGAGATGCTCCCACTCTGCGGTGCCAAATGCTCCGAGTTGGAGAGTTTGGCTGATAACATCAAGGAAGAGGTGCGCCGCGCAAATTATATGGTGGTGAACTTCATGAACTATGGCCGACCGCTCAAACTCCGTCGGGCAGAGGTTGGCTATCGGGAGTTGCTAGCCAAGGTTCTTCCTGTGCTACAGGGTCGCTTGACGGAGCAGCACGTTGATGTTGTCCAACAGATTCCGGCTGATCTGCCGCCACTCTGGATTGATGGCGAGCTATTCCGCAACTGCATCCTTAACTTTGTCACGAACTCTTCTCAGGCAATGCCGGACGGTGGTACGATAACCCTTGGAGCACGATTAGATAACGGACAGGTGAAATTGACCTTCCGTGATCAGGGGAGCGGCATATCTCCCGATGACATACACAAAATATTCCAGCCCTATTTCACCACCAAGGATGTTGGCATCGGCCTGGGACTGGCCATTACCGAGCGGATCATCAAGGAGCATGGCGGTGAGATAGCCGTTGAGAGCTCTGTTGGTGTCGGAACCACCATTACCGTTACCATGCCGATGCAGCCAACAGAAACCTGAGGAACTATGAAACATAACGGCAGCATACTGATAGTTGATGATGAAAAGGGTCAGCGGGACATCCTCAACCTGATTCTGAAAAAAGAAGGCTATGACATTGTTGATGTACCCGGCGTCCGGGAAGCGTTGGCAGAGATGGAAAAACGCGAGTTTGACCTGATAATGACCGATCTCAAGATGCAGGGGCAGAGCGGGCTTGACCTGCTGGAGAAGGTTCTTGCCGATGACCCGCAGCAGTGCATCATCATGATGACGGCGCACGGCTCGGTTGATTCTGCAGTTGAGGCTATGCGCAAAGGGGCTTTTGATTATCTGGAAAAACCTCTGGAGCGGGACGATCTGGTACTTACCCTGCTGCGTGCTTTCGAGCGGATAAATCTGGTTCGCGAAAACCGGGTGCTGCAAAAACGGATTGAATCGATTGCAACGATACCCAGCATGCAGGGTGAACATCCCAAGATGAAGGAAGTTTTCCGGATCATCGCCAAGGTTGCACCATCGAATTCAACTGTCCTGATTGTAGGCGAATCTGGAACCGGAAAAGAGCTTATCGCCAGGGCGATTCACGACGGGAGCCCGCGCCGCGATAAACCTTTTATCGCTATAAACTGTGCCGCCATTCCTGACACCTTGATCGAAAGCGAGCTGTTCGGGCATGAAAAGGGGAGTTTTACCGGCGCGAATGCCCGTGAGATCGGTATTTTCGAAGCGGCGGATGGCGGTACGGTCTTCCTGGATGAAATCGGCGAGATGAACGTCGCCATGCAGGCCAAATTGCTTCGTGCCATCCAG
>CAIMXI010000196.1 GCA_903845365.1 uncultured Geobacteraceae bacterium
GACGATGAAGATCCGTTCTAACAATTTGTCCCAAGTTGCTCTGGGGATGCGATTCTCACATTGCAGCTTGGGACAAAAACGCTCGTCCCACCTGAGGAAGGGCGGGAAAGTTTCCCCGGTTCAACGTGGGACGTAACACCTATCCAGTCGGACACGTATTTTCGCTCGACCATTTACATCACGTAAACTCTCAAGCCATTCTTTAAAGGGCTTATCTCCGTTAGCGGTGATGTAATATTCAATCTCAAAAGGGAATACCTGCATAAACAGAATGTAGCCTATAAGCTAAAATATTGCAACTGGAATCTTGACGCTTATTATTTTGCAGACGGCAGAGTATTACTGCGATCATTTGTGGCAAGAATACTTTTCAGTTTCCGCTCAAGCGTTTCAAGCGCCGCCTGTTTTTCATCGTCGTAATCGTAAATGTTGTACGTACCATCAAGTTTTTCTAGCTTGTGATTCAGTACTCGTTCACGATGCTCTTTGATAATTTTACTCTTAGCCATCAAGGTGGTAGCGGTTCTGCGCAGGTCGTGAACGGTGCAAGGTTCAATCCCTAAACGGTTTTCAGTAACAGGCTTACCTTTGCTGTCATATACCTGGTTACCTTTATGCAAAACTGGCCATTTCAGATTACGCCTTAAAGCATGTGCAAGGGCACGTGTATCAATGGGCTGCTCTTTGTTCGAGTGTGGACATGGGAATATGTACCCCTTATCAACTTCCTTACCGGTCTTTTTGTCAATAACCTTTAAGCTTCCTATAAGTTCCAGGGCTGTATCCGTTAAATATACGCGGTGCGTCAAATGGTTCTTAGCTTGAGCTGAACAGATAGCTTCACCCGGAATTGTCCACCACCGTCCTGTTTCGTCGATTTCTCCACGGTGCATAGCAGAAACCTCGCCAGGTCGTTGAGCCGTAACCAGCACTAAAAGTATAGCTCGCCTAACGTCATCAGAAATAGAGCAGAGATCAAGTGCTTTCCATAATATTCTGATTTCATCCTCTGACAAATTCCGCTCACGAGAATTTTCTTTCGCCTTGAGTTTGACGCCAGTACATGGTGAGTACTGGAGAAAATCTTGTTCAATTGCAAAATTGAACATTTTGCGCGTGTGCTTCAAAACCTGGTTCGATGTAGCGGGACTACCCCTGTCTACAATTTTCTCAAGCAGAACATTGACATCGCGTTTAGTGATGCAAGATGAAGCTAAAGTGCTGTATGAATGCCCGGAATGTGATTATTATGAAATCGTTCAACATTGTGAGGTATGTCCAAAATGTGAAGCAAAAATAATTTTTTGCGAGTACGGCGGTCACATGGTTACAACAGCTGAATACGAATATGAAGTCGAAATGTGTAAAGCAGATTATGATGCAATGGTAGAAAGAGGATAATTAAGACCCAGTGGCCACATAGCTGTCAAAACCGCCAATTGTTGCATAGCACCGCTTTAAAGAAGCAATCACGGCGTCACCTTGAATGGCAGTTTTGCTGAGTTCCCAAAATAACCAATAGTACCAACAATTATACTATTGAGAGGCAAAAACCATTAAAACTAAATTTTATCTCACTTTCAATGCCCCAAACCGCAACACTTCAGACCCATGCAGGATCTTGATAATCCGCAGTAGAGATCCCTTTTTAACGTACACAGCAATGTACGGAGTCCGTAGAATGACTAGCTCCATTGTGCCGGACACTCTACCTTTTTTACCACGACGGGAAACGGGCGCTAAC
>CAIMXI010000197.1 GCA_903845365.1 uncultured Geobacteraceae bacterium
CAAGAAAGTTATTTGAACTGCATCCACCCATGAATAATATACTTGCCACTACAATCACATGGGTCACGATTCGTTGCATAATGTTACCTCTCTTTCATGTAGGATTGGATCCTGTTCTTAACCTGAGGGGTGGTCCATTCGATTCCCCCAATAATTTTTTCTCGTATAATGCCTTTAGTATCCACTATTACACTGATAGGTTGGCCAAACAGACCATAGCTATCAAAATAAACAATCTTGTCGCTATCCATCAGGTTTGTGTAGCCAATCATGAACTTAACCACCGATTCCCGTACATTTATTTCGGAAGAATCAAGGGCGATACCTACTACTACTAACCCCTGAGCCTTGAATTCGCGTTGGAGTTTGATAAGTGAAGGGATCTCAGCCATACAGGGTTCGCAGGTAGTGGACCAAAAGTTCAAAATAACAGTTTTACCGCGATAGTCTGAGAGTCTGACATTGTTCCCATGCAAATCCTTAAGAATAAAGTCGGGCGCCAGCGTATTAATCCTTACCGCGAAGACTGGGGTGGCAAGCATCCATGTTAGTGTTAGCAAGCATAGACTCATAAAAAGTAATCTGTAGGTGCGAAGCATTGGATTCTCCATAGTTTTTTTGCTCAATGCCCTTAATATCTATATATCACTATTTACATTGATTCTTTACATTATTGAAAACGAAAGCTTCTTATAGTAGCATAAGAAGTTCTTATAGCATTGATGGTTGACACTGAGAGGTGCGCACATGGAAACCCAATATCTGAAAACGTTGCTTGCTGTATTCGAATTAAACAGTTTTTCAAAGGCCGCAGACGCACTCTGCGTTACCCAGTCCGCTGTTTCGCAACGGATCAGATTTCTGGAGGAGTGTTACGGATTAAAGCTACTGGATAAATCAGGAAAATTGAACATGCCGACTGCCGCAGGACTGATTGTAAAGAAAAAGGCGGAGCAGATATTGATGCTGGAAAAGGAGATGGCGAATGAATTAAAAGGACTCATTAGCAAAAAAGGGTTCTCTCTCTGTAGCACACCAACCTTTGGTATTGCCTATCTGCCTAAGGTACTTAACAGCTATTTTCTAGTAAACTCGGGAGATGTGGACTTCAAATTTGTTACTAATACTCCCGAGCAATCTTTAAAAGGGCTTTTTGCAAATGAATATGATTTGGCAATAATTGAGCATTGTGGCGACTTGAATACAGGGACTGCGGTAACTTATACCCTCCCCCCTGATGAACTGCTGTTTGTATCCTCCCCATCACTAGGACTATCGAGTACGGAGATATCTCTTGACGAACTTATGACCCAAAGGCTGATCGCCAGGCGTGAAGGATGTAGTTCCAGACGTCTTCTGCAGGAAAATTTGAGTCAGCTTGGCAGAACAACAGATGACTTCAGTAGCATGATTATCTATGACGACATACATATGAATATTCAGAGTGTGCTTGAAGGACAGGGGGTAGCCTTTATCTCAAGATCACTGGTTTACGATCACCTGCAGCGGAATAAACTTCTAGAGCATACGGTGGAAGGCTTTCGCTGTTTTCGCTCCAGAAGTGTTGTTCTACCTAGCAAACATGCTGATAACTCGCTAATCCAGGGTTTCCTGGATTGCGTCTTTACAGCTTTTTCAACATGCCGTTCTCAACTACGGAGTATTTAATGCGGCGACTGTTTTTTTATAGGTTCATTAAAGCAGTTTACGTTCTTCACATCTTCCACACTCTCCTTAGTAGTTGCTTTGGCTGTACAGGCTTCATAATCATTACAGTTCCTTCCATGATTCCTCGATCCTCAATGAGGTCAGCGGCATAACCGCTGGAATAATAGATTTCAGATTGAAGTGGTTTTTCAAGATTGGTGGTTATTGTATGCCACAAGAGCGGACAGATTATAAACTAACGACATAGCTTGTTTTTATTGTTGATTTGGAATCCGGTCCGAGTTGAAGATAATAAAGGGCTTATTACACCACAACCGTGAAGCGGTTTTTTAGTTCAACACTCTTCAGCACATTCCGAAGCAGATTAAAGTTATATGGCTTACCGACTAAACCGGCTATGTCAGCTCTGGAAATACGAGAAGTTATATCGGCCTCTCCAAAACCACTGGTGATTATGATAGGAAGTGCGGGGTTACGTTTTTTAAGCTCATAGAACAGGGCATAGCCATCCATCACCGGCATACCCATATCAGTCACAACCAGGTTGATGTCATTTGCGCTCTTTTCATACTGTTCGAGTGCTTCCTTACCATTTCTGGCTTCTATGACATTGAACCCCAGTTCCATCAGCATAGCTTTTGCCACTTGCAGGATCTGTTCTTCATCTTCTACCAGCAAAACTGTGCCGCTGCCCAACCATGATTCCGTCTGATTGACCGGCTTATGAACTTCGCCTGCGATGGCGTCGCTAATCGGCAAAGGAAGATACACTTTGAAGGTTGTACCTCTGCCCAATTGACTTAACAGTTGCAGAGCTCCACCTTGAGCCGTGACAATGCCAAGCACCGCTGACAGCCCCAGTCCACGTCCGGTAAATTTAGTGGTATAGAACGGCTCGAAGATTCGATTATATGTCTCATCGCTCATGCCACTGCCATTGTCGGTCACGTCCAGACAGGCATACCAGCCGGCAGGGATAATCTTGCCGAGGTAATCCTTTTTAGACGAACCGGTTTTAATTACTGTTTTTGCAAGTAACACCCGAACTTCACCCTGCGCATCACCAATGGCTTCAGCTCCATTGATGATTAAATTCATTGCAATCTGCCTGATTTGGCTGGCATCAGCTTTTATTGAAGGAATATCGGTGTCAATAGAGGCAATTATCTCCACATTCTGCTTGATGGTAGATCGCAACATTTTGACCATTTCTTCAACTAATTCTGCGATATTGACCTGTGCCTGGACAAATTGTGCTTTCCCTGCGTACGCCAGCATCTGGCGACAAAGTTCAGCGGCACGGGCAACAGCTTTCTCTATCTGAGGAATGTGATCCGGAGCTTTTTTGTAGTCCATCTCCGTCAGTGAGCAGTGCCCCATAATGATTGCGAGGATGTTGTTGAAATCGTGGGCGATTCCTCCAGCTAATACGCCAAGACTCTCCAGCCGCTGGGTCTGCTGGAGCTGTCTCTCCAGATTTTGATGTTCCTCTTCGGCTCGTTTATTTTCGGTAATATCTTGGGCAGAGCCGAATAAAACATACTTGCCAGGTTCATTTCCAGTTTCGCAAAGCAATGATTCAAGGAGCCAACATATCTCTCCTGATTTGTTGATAATTCTGAACTCATTTTCACTTGTTTCACCTGGGACAAGTCCAAGTAATGCGTCGCTTATTCGCGGCCGATCATCAGGATGCACCCAAGGCAGCCAACACCCCTTGGCGAAGACCTCCTCTTGCGAATATCCGGTGATTTTCTCAATGGCGCCACCCATCCATTTTATTCGGAATGGTTCATCAGGGCTACGCTCACAACGGTACACAAAGTCACTCGTAAGCTGAGAAAACTTGCGGTAGCGTTCCTCGCTTTCCTGCAAAAGTACTTCCGTCCGTTTTCGTTCGGTAATGTCAGTGATCGAAGCGACCCAGCCGATAACAGCGCCATCGTCATCTTTATCCGGTGTATAAACAATATGCAGGAAACGGGCCCCATCACCTGCTTTAAACAGAACAGGTGTTTCGTATTCTACACGTTCTCCGTTTAACACTCTCTCAACGTAGGGCATGATGGTCGCCAATCCTTGTTCACCCAATACCTCAACTAACGGCTTACCAACAATTTGCTCCTGAGGAACTCCGGCAATTTTAGCGTAGGCAGAATTCGCTGAGAGACAGTAAAACTCTCGCGTACAACGGGTAAGTCCGGTTGATGACGTCTCCAATACCCGCTCCATCTCTGAGGAAAGCTTTTGTAAAGCGAGTTCAGCCTGCCTGCGTTCCGAGATGTTACGGTGAAAGCAGATAAATGAGGATTCTCCGCCTAAAGTGATCAGGCTTACTTTCACCTCAAGCGGAAATACAGAACCATCCTTATGGTAATGTTCTACCTCAAACATAATGGTTTTCCCGGATGATATGGCCTGTACTCTTTCAGGATTTTCATCCACACCACCATTAATATCCAGGTCTCTGATATTCATCCCTAGCATTTCATGTATTTCGTATCCATGCTCCTTTGCAAAAACATCATTGACCTGGGTCATTACCCCCTGCTGGGATAAAATACAAATCCCCTCGCCAGCTTTATGAAATAAAGTCCGATAGCGGTTTTCACTCTCTGCCAACGCTAATTTTGATTCCCTACGTTCCGTGATGTCCCTGCCTACTGACTGGTACTCTATAATATTCCCACTTGCATCAAAAAAACCAGTGTGTATCCATCTGCTCCAGCGGATTTTTCCGTCGGGCAAGGCAATACGGCTCTCGGTTTCGACTACGGGGTTGTCTATGGAAATCGACTCGATACGCCTGATAGTTTCCTCACGATCAGCTTCGTGGAGAAAAGGGTAGAATGAAGTGCCAAGGATCTTTTCTTCAGGCAGACCGGCAAAATTGACAAGGGATTCATTCACATAGGTCAATATTCCACCCGGCAGATACCGATCAACAAATTCGGTCTGATTCTCCACGATATTCCGGTAACGCTCTTCACTCTGGCTAAGAGAGATATCAAGCTGTTTTTTCTCGACTACACCATAAGCAAGATCAGCCAGTAGCGTCACCAAATCCACGTCAGACTGGTCATAGTCGGTTGGTTTATTGCCGACCCCCAGGATTGCGACAATATTACCTTTACGAAATACCGGTACAACGAGTTCACGAACAACAACAGCATGCCCATCTGGCATTCCTTTTCGATCTGGCAGGGATGCGTAGTCATTATGAATAACTGCACGGCGTACCCGAACGCAGTCAGCCCAGACACCGGCCAGAGATATGTTGTAATGGCTTCCGGCGGCGTCAGCCTTGCAGAATAGTGCGGCTGTTCGAGTAGACCACGCTTTAAGGGTCAACATTTCTTGATCGGAATCCAGAAAATGGTAAAAGCCGACACAACTGCCGGTCAGGTTCTCCGCTTCATCAAGTGTTTCTCGCAGCAGATCTTCTATGGAATGATTTATGGAACCTTCCGTTAAACGCAGACGTGCGTCTATAATGCCACGGGTGCGCTTATGTTCGGAAATATCCCGGAAAGTGGAAAAGAATACGCCCCCTTGCACAGATGAATAGTTTGAACAGACTTCAATATCTATGGTTGAACCATTTTTATGCCTGTGCCTCGTCTCAAATCTTAATGCCCCTTTCTGGACAATCATTTCTGCACGCTTTAAAACATCCTCGGAACTTTCAATCGCATCAACCTCGGAGATGTGCATACTGATAAGCTCTTCACGGGTGTACCCCACCATACGGCAGTAACTGTCATTGGCTTCCAGAATGTAACCGGTTACATCGACGATTAGGAATCCGTCTAAGGATGTAGTAATCATGGTGCGGAATTCGTCTGATTTTATACGTATCGGATTTTTAGGATTCATACTCACCCCAGAGGAGACACGAAACAACTTAATAAGGAAGGGAATTTACATTTTCAGCGGAGCGACGATACCCCCTATAATGAGCACCGTCAATACTATTTAAAGCACACAAATAGCGGAACAGCTTGACAACCACATAAGTCTTCATATTATAGCTCCTTGCAATTTAGAAAGCGTCACCATATGGAGTGATTATGACACAGGGTAACTTTGGCATTTGGGACTTGGTACCCGGTTTGTTGCTGTTGGGGGCAATTCTACTCGTTGGTTCACTCTGGTTTGTGCGTAAACTAACGAAAGCTCTGCCACAAGGGAGTAATCGCAACTTATGGTACCTTTTGGGTGGGCTGATCCTGCTATTTTTCACTGGATATCTGGGATTCTATTACCTCCAGTACGGGGAGCGCTATACCAAGACCGAGATGCTGGTGGCTTTTATCTTCTTTTTTGGAGCCATTTTTGTTTTGATGGTCACCATGCTGGCCTCACATACCGCCCTGGAGCTGAAGCGCATTTATACTCTAGAGCAAGAAACCATCACTGATCCCTTGCTGGATATTTTCAACCGTCGCTACCTTGATCGCAGACTTCATGAAGAGACCCAGCGTTCAAAGCGCTATAAACTTGACATGGCACTGTTGATGGTGGACATCGACCATTTCAAACGGGTCAACGATATATGGGGACACCGGGCAGGTGACCTTGTTCTACAACATCTGGCCCAACTTATGGTAACTGTTGTTCGTGACACTGACATCGTTGCACGTTTTGGCGGCGAGGAATTTGTAGTTATTTTGCCTCAAACACGAGAGGAAGATGCCTACCAATTGGCGGAACGACTGAGGCATGCGGTAGAAATTACCCCCATGCTGATGGCCTCCGAAAATGGTAGTCCCGAACTGAATATGACCGTAAGTATTGGCTGTGCTTGTTTGATGACAAATGACATTGACGCATTCGCTTTACTGGAACGGTGTGACCAGGCGATGTACCGGGCTAAACAAGGAGGTCGCAACCGGGTGGCTCGTTGCACCTGTAGTGAACCAGAAGATGATAGTGAAAAAACTTGCTGAAATATCCTTGACCAGTACCGATAGTACCCCAAGTTTGATGAATACAGCGTCTGCGAAGTTATCCAGATCATGGTGACGATTCTCCTTTCTGTGTGTGATTGTTTTTCAGAATAGGAGCTACCGACATAATCAGCCAGCCGCTCCTTTATCCGCTATCACGCAGCAATCGGTATCACCTCAGGTATCTTTCCCCAGTGCATTTTCCAAAGTCCTCACCATAACTTCGAATAGCCCCTCTTTTTCCTACTCTGTTCTTAGACGGTCCTTCAGTTGCCTTCAGAAAGGAATTCACTCGCATAACGGTTATAATATTCCCCCGAATAGGGCCTTTGGAGTAGGGAGAAATGAGCACAATACGCATAGAGTTTCCTGAACTTGAAAAAAAATGAAATACTATCAGGGTGGATCATAATTGAGCGACCTCAGAACTTCGTACCGTTCTAAGCCTTTCGATATTTAACACAAAAAAAATGAACCTAAAAAATTTGTTCACAGTTTTACGTCAACACGTTCCGTTATTTCACTCCAAGGAAAATAGAGGGTGCCTTGGCTCCCATGTATATGGTTTCAAATATTGATTATCTGAATACAATAAATTATCATCGAATTATTCCCTCAGAAATAACCGCCAGCATGGCTGCACATACAACCAGCCACAAAATTATGCCCTGTGCCAAGGGACGGATACCTACTCGATTTAGTACTTCCCGGCTTAAGCCCGTTCCAATAAGAAAAAGTGTTACCACCAATCCCTGACGCGCTATTACTGCAAATACGTGCCATGTGTGAGACATTGAAGGAATCAACGAGCGAACAGTAGCGGCAATTATAAAGCCAATAATAAACAGCGGAATTCCGGTTTTTGTTTGAGAATGGGTAAAGCGTGAAGCAAGGAGTGCTGCGGGCGCAATCCAAACTGCTCGTGCCAGCTTAACGGTTGTGCCGATAGCCAGCGCAGACACGCCAAAAGCCGATGTAGCACCAACAACGCTACTGGTATCATGGATCGCCAGCGCAGCCCATAGGCCAAATTGGCGTTCCGATAAGCCAAAGAGATGCCCAAGAGGGGGAAACAAAAGGAGGGCGGCGGCGTTCAAACTGAAAACAGTTGCCAGTGAAACAGCAATTTCTTCATCATCGGCATTTATGACTGGTGCCATAGCCGCTATAGCACTCCCTCCGCAAATAGCCGTTCCAAATGAAATCAAGACAGAAGTACGGAACGGCGTACGC
>CAIMXI010000198.1 GCA_903845365.1 uncultured Geobacteraceae bacterium
ACGAGGATTTTTTTATTAGCGAGATTCATGGCAACTTACCTTATCAACGCCGTTGGCGCTCACCTGACGGCCTTATTGGTCAGGTCTAGCGGTCTTGTTATGTTGCATCAATAGTTTGAAACTTCGATCAAATTCATATCTGGATCTCTGAAGTAAAATGAATTAATTGGTCCTGTAGCGCCAGTTCTTGCAACAGGCCCTTCAATAATTTGAACCCCTTTGCTCTGTACGTGATTCATGGCCTCATCCAGTGTGACTTCAGTAATGAAGCATAAATCAGCGGAACCTGCGGTTGGTTTGTCTGCTTTGGGTTCAAACTCTTTGCCTACCTGATGAAGATTGATTTTCTGATTGCCAAATTTAAGTGCCAGTCTTCCTGCACCAAATTCTTCTTTTTCCATTCCAAGAACAGAAACATAGAATTGGACAGTGATTTCGATGTCCTTCACCGTTAGCACCAAGTGGTCAAGTCTATTGATGTTCATTTCATCTCCATTTTTCGCATAACGGGTTGGGAGAGCACCGGCAGTTATAGGTCGGTGCATCTTCCTGGCTGGATACTCGCTCTTTAATTCATCTAAAACTTAGGTTAACTTTTTGTTCTCACCGTCCCAAGCAATATCTCTTTCATGTCCCCTTTTGCTTTAAAGCTCACAATAAGGAGATATGGGGCTAGTATCATTGTTCCGCCAAAAACACCCAGCACACCCAGTGCAAGTCCTCCTGTCGAGAAATGATGGCGCCAAGCAAGCCACAATCCTGAAAACATCAACAAGCACACAAAATCAAAATTGAACTGACCCGGCCAGGTCATTGCTGCCATATCTCCAAAGAAAACTGGAAGCAGGTTCCAGCCGTGATTGACGCCCACAACTCCCGTATAACCAAGAATACCTGTAATCATAATGGCCAAGAGAATTCGAAATGCCACCATAGTTTTTCTTCTTTCATTTAATTTGGATCTGGCGGCGCCATCAACTGCCTAATCGGATCAAAAACCATCTTGAACTGTGAATCGTACTTCTGCTGCAAATCCTCCAACATTATATTGCGCTTTGATACAGAACCGCAGCTATCAGCGTTTCTCCCCCCTCCCTAACCCTCCCCCGCTGGGTGAGGGGACTTTAAAACACCTCCCCCCAGCGGGGGTAGGTTGGGAGGGGGGAGAAAACAGCAGTCGAGGAACTCGTGAAGTATGCTTTGTTTTTCTTGCGAGATAACTTAATTTATTTCAAGATTTGAAATAATAATCTGTTACCTCAAATTGGTAACAAAATGAAATTACGATCTATCTTTATGATCACAATCTGCGACCTCAAACATTACCTCATCTTAAGTGTCGAAATCGCCACCAGCGCCAAAATGATGCTGATAATCCAGAAGCGGACGATGATCTTCGGTTCCGCCACCCCTTTCAATTCAAAATGATGATGAATCGGCGCCATGCGAAAGATCCGTTTGCCGCGATATTTGTACGAGCCCACCTGAAAAATAACTGACAGTGCCTCAATGACAAAGATGCCCCCGACTATCACCAGCAGAATCTCCTGTTTGGTCAACACCGCAATGGTTCCTAGCGCCCCCCCGAGCGAGAGCGAACCGACGTCTCCCATGAAAACCTCGGCCGGATACGAGTTGTACCAGAGAAAGCCGAGTCCCGCACCGACCATGGCACCGCACAACACCGCCAGTTCACCAGCCCCCACAACACGGGGAATCTGTAAATAGGCAGC
>CAIMXI010000199.1 GCA_903845365.1 uncultured Geobacteraceae bacterium
GCTGCCATGTTTCTGCTGTTATCACCGCTTGCGGCACAGGCCAGTACCATGAGCAGCCCAACCTACACCAGTGAATCAGGCAGCACACTGGCCGGAGCCGGAAGCGCTTCATCACCCGGTTATAGTGCTGGAGCGGGGGCCGTCGGCAACGCATTTGCCGTACCTCCCGGCAGCGCCAGCCCAAACTATACCCTGTATCCCGCCATCCCGGCCAAAATGGCCGCAGACATCAGCACAAGCACACTGCCCACCGGCGATGTCAACGGCGACGGCAGCGTCACCATAGCCGATGCCCTGCTGGCGCTGCAAATATCCGCCGGCAACGTGGCCGTAACCACTGCTTATTTGAAAAATGGCGATGTTGCACCTTTTGTCGAGCTGAAACCGGTGCCCGACGGAGCGATCACCGTAACCGATGCGCTGATGATATTGCGCAAGGTTGTCGGGTTAGTGAGTTGGTAAAATGAACAAAAGGGGAATTTATATGCTACTCAAAGGTGACTTGTTAAAAATAATGCTACTTGCCGCGACGCTGTTGATGGCCGGCTGTTCTGATCACGGTGCGTTGCCAACCACACAAAACCGCATCGCTTCCGGTTACGCGTCCAAAGGCATCATTAAAAACGGCACAGTCAGCGCCTATAAAATTGATGGGGCCGGCAACAAAATACTGCCATTGCTTGCGCAAACCACCACCGATGATACCGGCTTATACAAGATGTCAATCGGCGCCTATTATGGGCCGATCAGTATTGAGGTATCGGGAAATTATAAAGACGAAGCAACGGGACAGACCGCTACTATCAGCGCAGCCGCTCCACTTAAAGCAGCTACTATGCCACCAAACGATGCAACGGCCATAACCGTGAATGTGACGGCTCTTACCCAAATAGCCTTTGAACAGACAATAAATCAGGTAAAAAGTAAGTCCATCGATTTTACCGCCAGCATCAATGCCACGAATATACTGGTGTCAAACAGCTTCCAGGTGCCGGATATTCTTACCACCAAGCCGCTTGACAGCTCCACCACACTCTCTGCTGCGGCAACAGCCGGTGAAAAACAATATACCCTGGTACTTGCTGCGGTTTCCCAGATAGCCGCTAACAATCTTCCTGCCGCTACGGTAACAGCAACTTCGCAGCAATTGGCAACAGCACTGGCTGAAGCTGTGACAACGCTTGCCCTGCAACTGCCGACCGGAGGCGCAGTAGCAACTTCCTTGCAGATAACTGTTGCCACTGCTGCCACAGAATTTATAAATAATCCAACCGTCAATACCACCGGAATAACTGTGACAGACCCGGCTGTTCAGCCGATTCTCGCTGCTAATGCCAGAAAGAATGTGACTATTACAATTGCAATTGCACACCCTGCGGCGCCGGTTCCGCTCTTCGGCGCTGTTCAAGGCAGCCTGACCGTTCCTGTCGGAACGTCCTGCCAGGCAGATGGCCTGTTAGGCGAGCTGCAGAGCTTAATGGTGAATACACTTCAGTCCGGGGCGTACGCTAATGCAAACTTCAACCCAGTTTCCCGCCACCTCACGGTGCAGTCAATAGGGGCTGCAGGTCTGTCATTGGGAGATTTGCTGGCAGTTACCTGCAATGTACCGTCGACGATGACGCCTCTGGCTGGTGACTTTACGGTTAGTACTGCGCTGGATGTGAGTAACGGCGGCTTGTCTTTTTCAGGGTTCTCACTTGTGGTCAGTTCAGTTAAATAGGATGCGTATCCTGCGGAATTCCGGGTAGAGTAGGGAGCAGGTTTCACCCTACCCCCCCCCTCATCAAACCGTGCGTGCGGTTTTCCGCACACGGCTTTCCGATGTTCTTCACTACAAAGCATGCGCTTTCTTCCAGCCCGCTGTTGTCGGCACTTTGAACAAGTTGTACCTCTCATACAATGACTTGTTGGGAAATTTGACGTATCCAGCAGATAGCAAAAGAGGGGCACAGCTATATCTGCCCAAACCGGAGAGACAGGCACAGCTTCACGACAATTACCCACCAAAAGTCATCATCCTTCCTGATTAGTTCTGATTCACCGCTAATCCCTTCTCCCTGAAGGAGAAGGTGGCCGATAGGCCGGATGAGGGGGAAACTGTGCGGCATAATCAAGCATTTCCCCCTCACCCTAGCCCTCTCCCTCATGGAGAGGGGACTTTTTAGACGCCAAGCGGCGAATTAGAATGAATCAGATCATCCTTTGATGATCTTTGTACACTTGCAAAAGCCTTTAAAATAGGCTCTTTGCGAGTACTAAGGCCTTGCCCGCTACTGTAACAGGCGATGGAAGAGCCTTCCGTGACCACTATCAACTCGATTTTCGCTCCGTATGACCTGTAGGCTATCTATAAGCAGCAAAAAAACTATCACAGGAGGAAACAACAATGAAAACAGTAAAAGAAATCCTGCAGACGAAACAGACCGGTTTAATAACAATTGCCCCGGACGCCACGGTGTTTGATGCGCTCAAACTCATGGCCGAGAAAAATATCGGTGCTCTGCCGGTTATGGATGGTGAAAAACTGCTGGGTATACTCACAGAGCGCGATTACTCCCGAAAGGTCATTCTGGAGGGGAAATCTTCCAAAGAAACTCTGGTCAAGGAAATCATGACCGAAAAGGTTCTGATCGTCAAACCGGAAACAACTAATGAGGAGTGCATGGCGCTCATGTCCGAGAAGTTCCTGCGACATCTGCTGGTAATCAAGAGTGACGGGGCCATTGGAATAATATCGATCGGCGATGTCGTTAAGGCGATCACTTCGGAGCAACATTTCGCCATCAACAATCTTAACAAATACATTATCAGACTTCGTAAACAGGGTCAAAACAGCCTAAATTCTGGACATAAAAACATACAAAACACCTTGGCGACAATGCGTGATTATATTCCAAGTAGCAGAAATTACACCATTTAGATTATTGCCGTCCAATGTTCAAATGTCCAATTTATCGACAATTATATGTAAAAATGGTGAAGTCCAAAAGTTATGATCACGTTCTTCTGGACATTTCCTTAACCGAGCGAATCCAGGATTGACCAAAAAAAGTAGAAGATTTTTAACGCAAAAAATAGACGGCGTGTTCGGCGCAAATAATGACCATGTTGCATGCGAGTCTCTTACAGACAATTAAAAGCAACTTGGGCCAAGTAAGGGATGGAGGGAAAGAGGAGAAAGCAACATGCAGCCAATGAATGAAAAACGACTTCACAGGCTCAAACTGGTCTACGGCATCGCCCTGACATTTATCGCCTTGACACTGCTTTCGTCGTCGTTTCTGATGCAGTACGCTATCAAGCGTAACGATGGCGACTCGCGGGTGATCAACCTCTCCGGGCGTCAGCGCATGCTGAGCCAGCGGTTGACCAAGTGCGTACTGGCCCTTGAGCAGCCAACTTCATCAGATGTGCGGAGCCAGCGAGTTAAGGAGTTGACCGAATCATTTGTCTCCTGGAAAGCGGCACACTTGGGGCTACAGCACGGCGATGTGAAACTGGGACTGCCGCAGCGTGAAAACAGCCCGGAAATTGGGGCACTCTTCGCCAAAATGGATCCTTTTTACAAAGCTATAGTGAAGGAGTTGGACAGGTTATTGAGTGCAGGGAAGTTCGACCCTGCCGCTTTACACACAACCTCCGAAGTGATGTTGACTAACGAGTCCGGCTTCCTGACGAAGATGGACCAGATTACCTTCCTGTTCGATAAAGAGTCCAAGGAACGGATCTTCTCCTTGCAGCGACTGGAAATAATTTTCCTGATAGTCGGGTTGCTGATCCTCGCCTTTGAGTTTCTCTTCATATTTCGCCCCACACTCTCGCAGCTAACACTGTTGTTGGCCTCGCTGAGCAGCAGGTGGGAAAATCTGAGAGAAGCAAACGGAGAGCTGAATGATCGGCTTACCCTTGCAGTCGATTCTACCGGCTTCGGTGTGTGGGAATGGCTGGTTCCGGAAAACAGGCTTATCTGGGATAAGCGGATGTTTACTCTGTACGGAATACAGGAGGAGGATTTTACCGGAGCATACTACGCCTGGCTGAACAGTGTACATCCGGACGACAGGGAACGGAGCGACTCTGGTATCAAATTGGCACTGCAGGGCGAAAAGAAAATAGATGACGAGTTCCGGGTTGTCTGGCCAAGCGGCGAGGTGCGTCACCTCAAGGTGAATGCAATTGTGCAGCGCGCTGCCGACGGTAAACCGCTCCGGATTATCGGAGTTAATTACGACATTACCGAGCGTAAGCAATTGGAAATGGACAAAGAACTCCTGGTAACCAACGCTTTTACAGAGACAATTCGGCTCCAGGAAAACAAGTATCGACAAAATGCGCGGGATCTGGCGATTCTCACGGCTACCATTGACGCATTCTGGTTAGTGGATATGCAGGGGCATTTTCTTGAGGTAAACGACAGATACTGTAGGATGATCGGTTACAGTCAGCAGGAACTGCTCGCCATGAAGATCGCCGATGTTGAGGCTATGGAGTCAAACGCAGATATCGCAACTAAAATCAAGCGGATCAAGGAACTGGGAGAAATACACTTTGAATCGCGGCATCAACGCAAGGATGGAATCATTATTGATGTTGAAGTGAGCGTTCAGTACATACAGTTTGGTGGGGGGCAAATGGTTTGCTTTCTGCGGGATATCACCGAGCGCAAACGCTCTGAGGGGCTGGTTCATGAACAGGCGGTACTGCTGGAGCTTGAAGTAGCGGATCGTCAACTGGCACAGGAACATCTGGCAGTAAAACAATTGCAACTGGAAGCCCTCAATAACTCTCTGCAGGAGCGCGTATCCGAGGCGCTGACAGAACTGCGCCAGAGGGATCAGATGATGATCTCGCAGAGCAGACAGGCCGCCATGGGGGAGATGATCGGCAACATCGCCCACCAGTGGCGGCAGCCGCTGAACGCTCTGTCAATGCTGTTGGCCAATATCCAGATGACGCATATGTACAACGAAATTACCGCCGACTTTATGAAAAATGTTCTTGAAAAGGGTAATCAACTGATCCAGAAGATGTCCACCACCATCAGTGATTTCCGTAATTTTTTCCTGCCGGACAAAGAGTCGGTATCATTTTCGGCAAACAGTCAGGTCAATCACGCCCTGTCGCTGGTGGAAGCGGGATTGAA
>CAIMXI010000200.1 GCA_903845365.1 uncultured Geobacteraceae bacterium
TGCCAGCGGTTCCATGAAAATGTAGTAAACGTGGCACTTTATAAATGTTGCGACAACATTCCGCCGACTTCAGTTTTTACCGAGTTCGGCGGCTTTGTTTTCTTCAGGCTTCTATCAGGTCTTTCATGCGATAGCTTTTCCCCTCGATAACCTGGGTTTCAGCATGATGCAGGAGTCGGTCGAGTAGAGCCGACGTAAGCGTACTGTCGTTGTTGAAGATTTCCGGCCAGTTTTTAAAGGCTTTGTTTGAGGTAATGATTGTGGAGCCTCTTTCGTAGCGTTGGCTGATGACCTGGAAGAGCAGATCGGCACCGTGCTTGTCAATTGGGAGATAGCCGAGTTCATCGAGAATAAGTACTTGTGGCGAGAGATACTTTTTAAGTTCCATTTTGAGTTTGCTGGCCGCCTGTGCCGAAGCAAGTGTGTTGATAGCATCTACCGCCGTTGCAAAGAGTACCGTTTTACCGGCAAGACATGCTGTATAGCCAAGAGCTGTTGCAAGATGTGTTTTGCCAAGTCCCACTGTCCCCAGCAGAATTACGTTGGCGTGGTCATCTAGGAACTGGAGGCGGAAGAGGTTCTGCACCGCCATGCGATTGATCTTTTTTGGCCAACTCCAGGAGAACTGGTCGATAGTTTTTACCACCGGGAAGCGGGCGTTTTTGATACGACGGGTCGTCGCTCGGTCGCGGCGCTGGTTCAGCTCCCCCTCGGCGAGACTGGCGAGGTAAGCGGCATGGGTTATGGTATCTCGGGCGGCTTTTGCTGCGCTTTGATTGTAGTGTTCCGCCATGTAGTTCAAACCAAGCATCCGTAGATCCGCTTCAAGTTTCTGGGTGGGTTTATCATCACTCATGGTGTGCCCTCCTCTATGCTTTGATTGTCGTAGATAGAAAGATCGGGTGCCTCCACCGCTATATCAAGTAAATCTGCCCTGCGCGTCAGATGCAGCGCCCCCGGCTCCGGCAGTTTCCGTGCCCGGCTTTCGAGGATATTGGCGATATAGTCACTGCCGATGGCGTGCAGTTTCATGGCATCGTCGATGGCGCCGGCCACAGCACCATCTCCGTGGATTTCGGCCAGTGCCACAATCTTTCTGATGTGAATGGTTGCATTCAACTGCCGTTTATCGAGCTCCCGGTAATAATCGAGAGAACAGTGGCACAACGCCAGAAAGCGCCGCAGAAGGGTCTGATCCCGCGCTTTTTTCCTCTGGGCGATCAACTCCCTGGGATGATCCGGATCCTCGAAGTCACGGTTGCGTTCAAAGGAGCGGCTATGGCGGGCAATAAGCTTCTCCTCGTGGTAGAAACAGAGCCGGTCAGGGTATGCCTTCATGGTCAGCGGTTGCCCCGCATAACGGGCCGGAACGGAATAGCGGTTTGAATCAAGGACGACTCTGAACTGACTTGAAGCCCGCACAGCGGAAACATTGCCAACATCGTAGGCGTGCAGCGGCAAAGGCTGGAGGTGCAGAAGCTCTCCTTTGAGCATATCAACCGGCTTCTGTCTGGTTTCGCCGTGGATACGCACATTGGCGATCGTATCAAGCCAGATTCTGGCTGCGGGACCCAGCGCCACAAAGTCAGGCAACTCGGCTCCGGCGAGGAAATTCTTCTTCACGTAGCCTACGCCGTTTTCCACACGCCCCTTTTCATTGCCCTTGGCAACACCGCAGGCCGAGATGCCAAAACCATGATACCGGGCAAAGTCGAGATACCGCGAATTGAACACCGGTGCCTCTCCCACGGCATGTTTGAGTACGGCACTTTTTAAGTTATCCACCATGATTCTGGCCGGCACCCCGCCGAATGCCGCAAAAGCATTCTGATGGCAGGCAAGGAAATACTCCATAGTTTGGGACACGGTGAATTCCACATACATCTGGCGACTGTAGCAGAGCACCATCACAAAGAAACTGAGCCGCCGCGTGGTTTCACCCACACGAACCGAGCCATATGATCCCCAGTCAACCTGGGCACATTCTCCTGGTGCGAACGCCAGGGTTAGAAAGGCTTTCTTTTTGATGGGCCTGATCTTGCGGACGAA
>CAIMXI010000201.1 GCA_903845365.1 uncultured Geobacteraceae bacterium
GACTTTTTAGCGTTGTCAAAGAGCTGTTTCGCCCTGTGTGTGACTTTTTTCAGGGCACTGTTTCTGTTGTCGTAAATTTTTACTACCAAATTTGCAAATCAGCTCCGCAGGTCGCGTGGTAGAATTTGCGAGGGCATCAATAATGATAACAAACCTGGATCAATGCCGAAACTAACTCAGAGATTGATTCCGTATAATGCAACTGGCCGGCAGGGTGCTATCAAGACAATGATTCTCGGGGGTTTACAGGCTTTTTACGATCAAAAGCAACGAGTGCCAGAAATAGGGAAAGCATTTAATCAATTCCTTCGTTTTCTCTATCTTCAATTCAACCAACCCACAAAGCCTGTCTATTTTAAGCATATTAGCCGAGTTGAAGAAGAATGTACCACTAAGAAAAGCGACTGTATAAGAATCAAGGGGGAAAAAAAATCGAAGCCACGGAAATATATTGAAACTCAATTCTATACCTTCAGGAAAGAATTTACCCCGGAAATGCCCCCGGACGTAACAGAACACCCCTAAAATCGAATCCATCATATTTAATATATTTTGTAAAGGCCCTCAGACACAGCGTTTGAGGGTTTTTTTTATGATTAACTTTCCCCCCCAAAATCATACCCAAATTCGCCCCCAAAATCACCGATATTAGATATAACATCCTGTTTTTATTGAATAAATGACGTGACAAACATATTTCACTGCAATATATTTAATACCATTCCAGGCAGGAAAAAACTTTGCAGGAGAAAAAATTATGGAATTGGAAATCTGGATGATGAAACGCAAAGATGTTTGTAAAGCATACGGAACAAGTAGTGCCGGGCTGCACAGAGGCATGATTGATGGGACGTATGCGAAGCCATACCGCACATCCGAGCGGTCTGTCAGGTGGAGGAGCGATGAGGTTCTAGAGTCAATCAAAAAACTGCAAATTGCAGTGCCAGTCGAGGTTGCCCCAGGTTCGAAGCGTGGTCGGAAGCCAAAAAATCCTGTGGCTGCGTAAACAGGTCTTTTGGCTACTTAATTCAACAATAACCAGGATCTGTCAACGTAACAGGTGCCAGTCCGCAAAAAGGCTAAGGAGGGCCTATGACAACAAAATCTGAAAAAATGAGCAGCAGTGAGGAAAAAGTCACTGAATCGACAAAGTCGTCTGTAAAACAGGAAGATATCTTCCAGAAGTTTGTGGATAAAGTGCCTTATGTCTCCACCTTCTTCCACAAGCAAGACAACCAACCGGTGCGCCAGAAGCTAACCTGGGAGATGACCCAGCATGATGTCCGCCCTGACAAAGACGGCGGGATGTTCAATGCTTCAAAGTTCAATGGTACTCGCGGTAATGAAAATTTTGTGTCTGCTAATGCCATGTTTTTGGATTTCGACAAGGGGAATCCGTCCCCAAAAGAAATCCGTGCAGTATCCCCCGATTCTTTGCAGTGGATATATACTACCCATTCTCATACTCCTGAGGAGCCACGCTACAGGGTAGTATTACCGCTTTCACGAAAAGTTAAAAAAAGTGAACACCTTGCCATTGGCCGCGCATTAAAAGAAAAACTGACTCTTAAGCTCAGAAAGTGTCTCGACGACACGTGCTTTCAACCTGCAAGACCACATTACCTACCTGCCTGCCCGCCAGACCAAGCCGACAACGCTAAATCACGTTTTTATGATGGATCTCCGCTTGATGCAGACGAGTTGATTGCAAAAGGCAAGGAAATCCCGTCAGATGAGGCAATCAAGCTTGGCACTAAAGCCGATAAGAGCGGTGACAGGCCTGGTGATGAATACATGCGTCGTCATTCCATTCAAGACGTATTGCAGGAGAATGGTTGGACTCGTGTCAGCGGCAATTACTGGGCAAAGCCTGGAGATACCTCTGGTGACCACCATGCGAAGCTGTATAACGACGGTGTTTATGTCTATTCGTCATCAGCTCCGGTTCCTAAAGGGTATCATGATGCTTTTGGCTTTCTTGTTCATTCGACTTACGGCGGTGATTTTTCGGCTGCAGCTTCAGCTTTGAAGAAGAAGGGCTATGGTGCAGCTTCTGCGCCGAATTCAGCACCGAGGGAGCGTCTGTTTATTGAGCCATCTCAACTGCTGAATAAACAGTGCGATGCAAAACAGTTGGTGGGGACCTTGATTAAGCAAGACACTACAGGCCAGTTATTTGGCCCTCCAGAAGCAGGCAAGTCTTTTATTGCGTTAGATATTGCTTTGAGCGTTGCAACTGGCAAGCCCTGGAACGGGTACGAGTGCCAACGCGGTATTGTCGTTTACTGCGTTGGCGAGGGCTGGTCTGGTTTACTTAATCGTATTCTTGCATGGCGAATCGCTAACGGTGACCCAGATATCAGTCCGTTTCGCACATCCCGCAATATTATCAGTTTTGATGACTCTGAGCTAAAGGCTGCATCAGATGAACTAAAGCTCTATGAGCAGGAAACGGGCCATAAAGTGGCATTGATAGTAATTGATACCCTTGCACGCCATCTCGATGGGGATGAGAATAGCTCCAACGATATTAGCAAGTTTATCAATCAAGTTGATGGATTGCGTGGTGACTTCCCAGGCTCGTCGGCAATTATAGTGCACCACTCTGGTCACGGCAAGGACAACAGAGCACGTGGATCGTCGGCACTCAGGGCTGCAATGGACTTTGAAATCAACTGCAACAATAATGCTCTCACTTTCACCAAAATGAAAGACGGTGCAAAACCTGACCCTATCGACTTCAAATTAGATGTGGTGGAGGTCTCAACCGACGCTAACGGTGAACCTGTTACCTCCTGTGTAGTTATGTACGGTAAGAAGCCGGAACGTAACACAAAAAAAGCACCTGCAGAGCCAGCAGAGCTTTCTGATAGCGACAAACTCGCTGTCAAAGCTTTGGCGCATTCTTCGGTGAAGTGTAAGCAGCTGGTAGACGACAAATATGGGGCTGATCTCAAAGCCTGGCGTTTGGCTTTCTATGAGTTGAGGAAAGAGCAGGACGAAGATATTCAGCAGGACACCCTGAAGAAATCCTTTTCACGTGCTAAGGAAAGTCTTCTTGAACTCGGGCTGATTGAAATGGCCGGGGAGGCGGTTTTCCTCACCGACCCAGAACGTCAGGGCGGCATCAAGAAAGCAATAAAATCTGCAAAATGAGCTGGGACACCCGGGAAACGGGACAACCGGTACACACACTAAAGTGTGTGTACCGGTTGTCCCCCCGGGGGTGAGTATGGCCATGACTTCACACTCCAGCTGTTCCCGTTGTAGAGACTGCCCCATTACGGGGCATAAGTGAGCAAGAACACAGAACGTTCTGCAAACTGCTTCTGAATTGCGCACTCAGAATCACGAACGCAGTACCGAGCAGACAGCAATACTAGCAGCGTGACAGTTTTTCGACAGAACGTCGGGGTTGGGTGCACCCAGCCAGTCAGCCAGAAGGGCAAACGCTGCTGTTATTTACCTGTGATTTTCAAAGAGGCCGGTTGCGCTAATTGGCGCTGCCCTGATGTTAACCACCAACTTAGCTGCTTTCTAGGCAGCTAGGTTGACTACCTGATAATACAATAACATATTTAACTGAAAGGATTTTACTATGGAAAAGATTATCTCAACAACTGATGAAGTTGCTAATGCCTCTGTTGCTATTATACCTGTAGGTGATGCGCCTGTTCCTAATACCTCGGTTGCTATTACACCTGTTGCTAAAGCACCTGTTCCTGATGCCTCCGCGCATACGCATGTGAAATGCTACAAGTGCGGCTTTGTAAATCCGGCGGACCCAAACAAGTCTGATCTTGAGAATTTCAAAGATTATGCCCTCGGCGAAGGGCCGTTCCTTTTTCAAGTGTTAATCTACATTAGCTCTACTCTTTCGTATAAGGAGTTCTATAATAACGTTGCAGCATTATTGGACGAGCTGAGTTGTAAGCTGTTTGGTGCCAAATATTACCAAAACGAAAAGCTTTACCTTGAGGGATTTGCGTTCTGTTCAAAGACGACGAGGCTTGGCCATACCAGAATTAAAATATTGCTGAAGCATGGCACCTGGTACGACAAGTTCAGTTCTAATTCGTTTGTAGAATTTTTTGAAAAAGCCGTGCGTGAAGTTTATGTGGTAAACCTAAGCTTTATCGTAGTTTTTAACTCACTTAAATTGTCATGTCATGATGATGATTTTGTTTACTTTGTTGAATGTCATAAAAGAACTTCTGTTGTGAAGTGCCTCCCTGATAAGGGTTATCAACTGAAGAACTGGATCATGTCCGATAAAAGTCTCATTTCCGCAATGTCATTCGATAATCGCGGATGCCATGTCGGGGCTAGTTTAAAGCGTCTTGTAGAGCATCAACACTTTTATGCGGTCACCGACTACAACGAATATAAATCCCGTTATTATTACTTCACTTAAGGCTTGATGGTTTTAGCGAGGTAGTTGCGGTAGGTCCAGCTTACATCAAAGGGCTACTCTTCACCAAACGGAGGGGAGTAGCCCTTTGAGTCGGTCGGCCGTCCTTTGACGGGTAAGGTCAAACTCGTTCCTTCAGGTGTATTACACACAGGTACGCTTGGTACCGGAGTAATTTGTAATTTTGTAGTATGAACACAAAGATTGGTAGCTCTGCAACGCACAACAAGGAGGAAACATGAAAGCATCAAGCAAGAATGCACCGCTGGTTAATCCTGGTGTTAATCCAGCAGATAAACCCCGCAAGGGTAACACTGTTAGCAGCAGCAGTGGTAAACAGTCCAAGCGTAAACAGGTCGCTCAACTCGCTCAGCAATCTCAGATTTTACGCGAGGCCCGGCGTGAACGTCTGGTTCAACTGTCTGAGCACTCTCGGTTAGCTCGGTTAGCTCGGTCGGCTCGGTTGGCCCCGCGTAAGGTATCAGTCTGTCTGATCAAGAGATCAGTAGCTTCCTTAGAGATGAACGTCCCGAGCGGTAAGCGGGAGTCATCTGTATCAACTCTCCGGTCAGACGATAGTAGCAGTACTCGTTACAGCGTGAACAGGACGAACAGGACGAACAGCCAGTTGCTAAAAGCACAGCGTGCAAAAGTTGCGTCTGTGGCAACACCGGTAATAAAGCGGTCACTTGCACCCCAGGTGGATAAGCAATCTGCTGAAACCTACCGGATAGCCGGAACTGATCTTTGTGTAAGCATGATCTCCAAGAACCTGGTCACGGATATTGTTTCTGTGTTTGGCACCTTGAACGTTGAAAAGATGGCGGTGGACTCCTTACTGCAACACCTCTGCGCTGATTCAACGAAGCCCTGGTCTACGTACCAGGGCAAGCCCATTGGAGCCCGCCAGCTCAACAGGGTCCTCACAAAAGAGCTGGGGATTCACAGTTACGACATCCGCGTCGGAGTTAATGGTGGTACCAATGGCAGCAAAATCGTCAAGGGCCTTCACAGGAGGGTGTTCGAGTTGTTGCAGGTCTCACTGAATATCAGTGACACTCCGCTCACCCTGACACAGCACCCAGTTGATGGCGCACAAACGTGGGTTTGAGCCAGCCGTAAGGTAGTTGTCGCCGCTATTTTCACCTTTGTGTGGTACACACAGTAAGGAGCCTTTTTCCCAGAAAAAAGGCAACAAATGGCACCTGTAGCGAGTAGGTTCACCGTTACAGGTGCCCTGATTTGGGCTCCGTCGCATCCACCAGTTCAAATCGAGGTACCGCCGTACGCCCGTCAACGAGGACAGTTTCCAAGAACATGGCAAGCGGTCGTACCCATAGGCTGTTATTGTCATACAAACACCGGTAGACAACCAACTGCTCGTCGGTCTCGTCGGTCTCGTCGGTTTCGCTGTGCCGGGCCACCCCGATGACTTGGTAGTAGCCACCCTTGTAGTGTCGGTAAAGTCCAGGTTGTAATTCCTGCATTGCGTTTTATCCCTTATTCAATGCGAGAGTTGCTCTGCCCTTGACGCTCAGCTGAATTGACCCATGTTTACTCAGCAGAACTGACCCATTCATTTGGGTCATATTCAGATTTTTATAGCGTATGGCAATTATCCTAACACAAGGGTTTCCGGCTTTCGCCGGTTCCGGGATTCCGCGC
>CAIMXI010000202.1 GCA_903845365.1 uncultured Geobacteraceae bacterium
AAAATCTGGAATAATGAGCCTGATTCACATGTGCGCCAGCAAAAACCAGAATATTTTATTATTTAATACTAATTTTAGACGGTTTATCGTCATAAAACGAAGAACGAATTTTTGAAAACTGGTTTTTTCTGTCAGGGACTATATAGGTATATGAGGTTATGCCGGGCCCACCGTTATGCTGAACCTGTATGCCGGATACGGTATAGAGGATGTCGGCCAGAGTGTGGGCGTTGAGCGATTCAATTTCTTTTGAAGTTATGACGCTGACGTTTTCGGCTGTCTGGGAGAGTGGACGTGGGGTACGTGAGGTGGTGACAAGAGGTTCTGCGGATTTTTCTATGAATCCAAGGGTATCAAGCGCATCGTCGTCGGCAAAAACAGGTATTGCACCGCAAAGCACGAATGCCAGCAGGGCAAAAGTTAGGTTTTGGAAAACAGCACGTTGCAAGCAAGGCTCCAGTAGATAACGGTTATTCATTTAAATTTTATTTCGAACGGGATGCTTTCTTTGCACCATTATCTGAAAAAGTCAACAATTATTTTAAAATAAATCCCAGCATTGGAACGTGCCAAGGTGTTTCAATATTTAGCATCAGAGGAATAAAATATAACTCGCAGTAGCAATCAAGATTACACTTGATTTCAGGACAGACCCTAAAGGTTTTCAAAACCTTTAGGGTCTATAAAAAGTCGTCTTATCATCGGCATAATTATTGCCCTTAATATTCTATCATTCTAATGAAAGCAAATCTTTCTTGCAATTCAAATATAGACATGCTACTCGTTCTTTAGATTGCTCACAGTTTTTTAAATATTTGAATCAGTTGCATCAAGCCTTCAATCCCGAGGGAAATTGATCATGAAGTCACAGACAAGATGGTTTGAATTCCGCAGCAGCTTTCAGTTCAAGCTTTTTTTAATCTTCACACTGATAACCTTTCTGATCGGCACCCTCCTCACAGCTCTCTACATCTCCAAAGAAATCGAGGCAGCCAGTTTAGAAACAAAAGTACACCTCCAATTACGGGTCGAGAATATGGTCGATGCAATTCGGCTCCCACTCTATGCTCATAACATGGATGCCTTACGCGAACTGGCCGAACAGCTTGCCAAAGCCCCGGAAATCCTCTCGGTGATGATTTCCGCGCCGGACGGCAGGGTGCTGGTGAAAGTCCAGAGAAATGCAGAAAGAGAGTTCCCTCCGCCCAAATCAATACTCCATAAGACGGAAATCCGCACCAATCCTCTGGCCACTTCCGTTGATGAGGGGCTGACAGATAGAGACGGCAAGGCGACTTCCCTGCTCGGCAGAGTGGAGGTTATTCGGAGTACCGAAGACCTGTCACTCAAAATCCGCAATGTGGTCAATCTCTCCATCACGGCAGCTATCATCTTCTGGTTGACGGTCTCCTTCCTCAGCTTTCTGGTCCTGCAGAGGCTTACCAGATCTTTTAACAGCCTGATGCAGGGCATACTTAACATGATGGAGGGTGATTTTACCAAGCGGATAGCGATCGAATCAGATGACGAACCGGGGAGGGCGGCACGCGCTGTCAACAGTCTTGCCGAAATGCTGCAGCTTCGCGGGGAGGAAAACCTCCGTCTTCAGGCTGAGCGCCTGGAAACCGAGCGCAAGATGCTTCAGGCTCAAAAGCTGGAGAGCCTCGGGGTTATGGCGGGAGGGGTCGCCCACGACTTCAACAACCTGCTGCAGTCAATTCTCGGCAATATGGAACTGGCGACCTTGAAGCTTGACCCAGATGCAGCGCCACGCAAATATATCGACAACGCGGTGAGTTCGGCGAAACGGGCGGCTCTTTTGACCGGCCTGATGCTTACGTATGTCGGCAAGGGAGTTATTACCAGAAAAGAGCTGGATCTTAATGAGCTGGTACTGGAAAACAGCGATTTGTTGCAAACAGCAACTTCAACAGCAGTTACCAATGAATTCCACCTTGCTCCGGAATTGCCGTTCATAATGGCAGATACTGCGCATATACAGCAACTGGTGATGAATCTGATTACAAACGCTGCCGAGGCTATTACCCGGCAAGACGGAATCGTCAGGCTTACAACCGGAGTGAATGATTTCGATCAGGCTTTTTTGAATGCCAGTCTGCTGGAGGAGAAACCTGCGGCTGGACGCTATGTCTTTCTGGAAGTAAGTGATAACGGCTGCGGGATGAGCGAAGAGACCCTGAAGCGTCTCTTTGATCCTTTCTTTACGACCAAATTTACCGGACGCGGGCTCGGCATGTCGGCAGTACTGGGCATTATGAAAACACATCGCGGCGCTCTGTTTGTGGAGAGCAAAGAGGGGAGCGGTACGACCTTCACGGCGCTGTTTCCGATATCGGCTACAGAGCGGAGATCCAGCATCCAGGCAGTAAAGGTGACAGTTCCGGCTGAGGTGGTGGCCGGGGAAAAGGCGCTCTCCGGAGTGGCTCTGGTTGTAGACGACGAAAAAGCGGTTCTGAAGGTCTGCAGCAGGATGGTGTCGCTCTGCGGCTTCAAGGTTATTACCGCCCGTGACGGCTTTGATGCGGTGGCAAAGTTCCGTGAGCACGCCGATGAAATTACTTTAGTTTTGCTCGATCTGACCATGCCGCGAATGGACGGAATAGCCGCCATGAATGAAATTTTAGATATCAGGCCAGAGACCAAGGTGCTTCTTGCAAGCGGCTTCAGCGAAGATGAGATGAGTGAGCGCGTCACCGAACGCCCCCCTTCCGGTTTCATCCGCAAGCCGTATGATATGGCTCAGCTTGAAGCTGAAATACGGAGAGTTCTGCAGAATGAGGGTTAGGTTTTTTATCAGCTTTCCTGATTCGTTCTCATTCTCAGCTTGGCATTAAATAGTCCCCTCTCCATGAGGGAGAGGGTTAGGGTGAGGGGGGAATGCCTGGTTTATGCAGCATCATTCCCCCCTCATCCGGCCTTCGGCCACCTTCTCCCTCAGTGAGAAGGGTCTTATCGGTGAGTTAGAACAAATCAGGTCAGTTTTTTCCTTTTCGGAACACGCGTCTTGACTCCCTTCTCAGCCACGCCCACAAAAAGCCTGCTTCGATAGCCGACATCGCTGGCAAGCTTCACCCCTGAGCTGATACTCCGCTCTGCTTCAGCCATCTTTGCTGTTATGGTTCTGGCAGAAGCGGCTGCGCCGCAACCCTCCAGCAGATGAAGTAGCGACACCCACTCGTAAAGTTCCTCAAAACGCTCCTTGTTAAACCACATGGTCCCATCGCTCTCGTGATGCAGCAGAAAGACTTGGCACGCTTCAAGGTCAAACATCGCCTGCATCTGCTGCAGAGCATCGATCGCCGGGTTCCGTTTGCTCGAACGCCACCATTCGAGCAGCGCGGAGAGGAGCAGGGTGGCACGACTGCCAAAGCCTGGATCGCCATCACGCTGCAGGAACTGCCTCAACGTATAATCAACTCCCCTGCTGACCGGATCAACTGCGGTCTCACGGAGTACCAGCCAGGCCAGCAGCAGGGAGCTGGCAGCCTGATCCGAGAATCCGGCGGTGAGCCGGAGCTGGAAAGAGCGGGCATCGCTCACGGTCGTTTTGTGGTCACTCAGCTCGCTGAAGCGGAGATACCGTTCCAGGGTTGGTCTACTCTTCCGGGAAACAGCCCGTTTGGCTTTGCCGACAGTCGTACGCGCAGTGTCGGCAGCAACGGCCTGCATAAACAGATCAATCCTCAGTTGCAGCTCTGGAGCTGCCACGGCACTGTCTCCGCCTCCGCTATGAAGCTCTAAAATTGCCCGGAATGCGTCATTTAATTCACCGTACCGGAGCTGTTTTCGTGCCTCGTCAAGCGAGTTGGTGCCCGAGCCGTTCAGATGCGCGTACAGCTTCTGCCATGAATAATCGACATCATCTTTTATCTCCCTGAAATCGAGGAACACATGGAATTGATACTCTTTTAGCTCTACATACAGCCCCTTTTCACGTAACTCTCTGCTTGAGCGTAGATATTCAAGCCCCTCGGTCTGATCGCAGAAGGCGAGATAACAATCATCTTCATCAGGGGCAAGCAGAGCATCAGCAAGCAATATGCGGTCAAGCCTCCCCCCTTCACCTTCACCAGCCCCCAGAAAAGCAACTGACTTTTTAATCCAGCCGGAAGTTATGGAATGACTGTTGTGATACAGCACCAGCGCCCGATGTGCGTCAACCCGGTTGGAATAGGCGAAGACGTTTTCATCAATGTGGTCACCGGCATAAAAATCGTACAGCACGAAGTTTTCCGATCCTGAAAAGAGCCAGCGGCGGCGCAGTAGCGGGAAAATCCACATTTCATGGCCACGCACCAGCCCTTCATCGATCTGCTCGTCCCAATAGGCTCGTTTATACTCCATGCCGTATTTTTCGTGAAATCCTTCAACCTGTCCATGGCCGAACATCGGTAAACCTGGCATTGTAGAGAGCAGCACACAGGCGCCGAAATATTTACCCTGAGAACCGAACTGGGCGACGGCGGTCTTTTCATCAGGGTTGTTCATGAAATTAACGAAACGCTTGAGGATTTCGTGGTTGAATTCGAGAACATTTTTTATGGTCGTGCGATATTTGGCGTTTTCCTCGGTCATGAGCATATTCATGAAGGCGCTGTTGTAGACCCGGTGCATGCCGAGCGTCCTGACAAAATACCCCTCCATCATCCAGAACGCCTCCGCCAGCAGTAACGTTCCGGGGGCTTCGACTGCCACACGGTCAACAACGTCTCGCCAGAATTCGACAGGGAATACGGCGTCAAACTCTTCCTTGCTCATGCCGTGTTCGGCGCGCGAGGGGACGCCGCCGCCGAGACCACGAAGCGGAAACCAGAGGCGCTGATAATGCTTCTTGGCAAGTGTCATTGCGGCATCGAAGCGAATTATCGGAAAGTTGCGGGCAACGTGGAGAATGGTCTGGATGACCGCTTCGCGGAGTTCGGGAATCAGATAATTGAGCTGTGCCGTATCGTTCCAGGGGATACTGGTTCCGTCGTTGCCGTGGTAGATGTAGCGGGTACGCCCACTGTTCCTGTCGTAGTGCTTGAACACCACGGCGGCATCACTCTTGTTCCAGTAGCCATCCTCCACCTGCAGGGAGACATTGCTGTCCGAAGAGAGATCTGCTCCGGTGAAATGATAGGTCGGGAAGGGGGGATAGTCGGTCTGGACAAACCAGTCCGGATGCTGGATCACCCAGCGTGAATAGATGCCGGTATGATTCGGCACCATATCGCTGGCAAGGCGGATACCACGGCGACCGGCTCGCTCCCGCAGATTTGCCAGCGCGTCCCAGCCGCCAAGGTCAACAGCCACTTCGTAGTCGTACAGCGAATAGGCTGAGGCGATCGCATCCGGATTGCCGCAGAGCAGTTTTATCTGCTGTGACGCAGGGGAGCGCTCCCAGAGCCCGATCAGCCAGAGACCGGAAAAGCCCCGCGCTGCAAGCCGGTCAAGTTCGGCATCCGGCACCTGGTCGAGCCTGGTAATCGCATAGCAGTAAGAACGACTTAGCTGGTCAAGCCAGACGTAGACCATCTTGGCCATCAGGACGACGTGAGACATCCAGCCGGCATCGGACGAAAAAGCTTCATACGCCGGATAATCGAATCCGTGGAAAACAGCATTTGTTCCGGATGAATGTGAAGCGCCGCCAGGGGTATCTCCTCCCCTGCCGAATTTCAGTACGGGAGCATCCCCCGGATTGCCACCGCCTCCACCACGCTCACGCTGTTCCTCCTGCAAAATATCAAGCGCCATTTCCACGTCTTGCAGCAGCTCCGGAGGCAAAATTTCGTGCCACTGTTCGCGTAGGTAGGAAACCTGTCCGGCCAACGAGTGGGGGGAGGCGATGATTGCAGCCATAAGCGCTTCAATCAGGGTACACCCTTTTTCGGAAAGCATCGGTCCATCCTTCAGGGATTGGTCAAATATTTGAACGATGGTCGAGTAGTGAGAAGAGGCGGCCAGCGCACTGTCGTCAACCAGCTCCCGAAAGCTGTCGATAGCCGGATTGGCCGATGCCAGGCGCAGCAGCAGCATCTCCCGCAACAGCGGATGAGTACGCTTGGGGCTACCAAGGCTGTCGGCCAGCCATTTGGCCGGCTCGGCTCTCCCCAGAAGAATGGGGGTAGGCGGAAATAACTCCACAAAACGCCGGGCAGTTGTCTGTAAACCTTTGCTGGAAGGTTCAAAGCCGCCGCTCTTGAGCGCATTGACGAGGAGAGATGATTCGGGAGCATGGGCAACAGAGTCGATAAGATAGCGTAATGCCTTCTGGAGCGATGCGTAGAGGTTTAACTCCGCAGCATGTACAATTGGGGAACCGGGCGGCCGGCTGTTGTTAAGTTTGAGAGCCAGTTGGCGAAAAAACTGTATCTTGGGGATACCGCGCTCTTTTATGGCACCATAAAGTGAGCCGAGGTCAAGGGAGCGCCAGTGGGAATAGGAAATCTGGATATCGTAGGGGAAGTAGGAGTCTGTGCCGTTTGGAGCTGTCATTTGTATTTCCAGTCGTAAAATCTGATTACGGTTTTTCCTTCTGCGCAGGCGCAGTTTTGCCCTTGTTTACAGGCGCTCCCTTGGCGGACGCGGGTTTTGTCTTGACACTTTTTTTACTTTTTGAGCTTTTCTTGCTTTTTAAACTTTTCTTCGCTTTTCCTTTTTTGCCTTTCGTTATTTTGCGAGGCTCCGGATTAAATTCATTGCGAATATTATTAAGCAACACAGCGGTTTCTTCCAATGTGGGATCAGCTTTTTTTGCCGCCTCAAGGGTCTCTTTCGCCTCAGGCAACCGGTCGGTTTTCATATACAGGCGGCCAAGAGCGTTAAGTGCGCGGGCATTATCAGGCTTTAGTTCAACCGCCTTTTTATAGGAAACTTCGGCATTTCCGTACTCTTTTTTAAAATCATAAATCAGGCCAAGCTTGTAGTGATTGACCGAGTCATCAGGGTTCAGTTCGACCGTCTCTTTAAGAAGAATCATTATTTCGTCATACTGCTTGTTTTTCACGTAGATTGAAATAAGGGCGTTGCGTGCTTCAGCGTCATTTTTTTGAATGGCGAGCGCTTTTTTGTAGTGCAGCAGCGCCTTTTCACTTTCCCCCTTTTTTGCGTACAGAGCAGCAATCTCCCGATTGGCGTCACCGTCGTTCGGGCTATAGGCTAACACGAAACTATACGACGCAATCGCCAGATCCCCTTCTCTGTTTTTTGAATATATTCGACCTAACTTAAGGTGGATATCCGGACTTTCAGGCCGTAATTTAAGAAATGCCGAATACTGCTCCGCCGCGTCCTGAAACAGCCCTCTGGCAAAGCGGATTTCACCCAGTCGTAAATGAGCTTCGGCGTTGGCCGGATTTACACTGATCGCCCGCTTGTAGGCGACAACCGCTTCATCGGTCTGTCCTTTTTTTTCGTACAGGCTCCCCAGGTTGAGATAGAGATCACTGTTGGTGCTGTTGCGGTGTGCTGCCTCACGATAGGCGTCGATTGCCTCGGCATCCTTACCGGCGGCCCGGTAGATATGACCCAGCTTTTCGTACGAAAGTGTATCTTCAGGGTGCTCCTTGATTGATGCCTTGAGGTTTACAATCTCCCTGTCCACCGCGCTCAGGCCGTCCTGAATGACTGCAGGTTTATTACTCTCCGGAGCCGGTCTGCCTTTACCGCCCAGCAGGAGATGGTAATCTGCGAGTTTGGCATCACCCCTTTTTTTATACATATCGCCCAGCATCAGGTGAATCTCACGATTCTGCGGCGCTGCAACTTCACCACGTTTCAGTTGTTCAAGAGCTTTGTCAAGCTCGCCCCGTTGAAGATGATACGCTGCGATTCCAATATGAGCCTGCGCTGAAGCGGGATCGGCTGAAAGAGCCCTCAGATAACCTTCCAGTGCCTTATCCGGTTGGTTTAAGGCGGTAAAAACCTCCGCAAGGCCGATGAAAACAGAAGAATCAGTTGTCAGTACCCGACCAGCCTCAGTATAATGGTAGACAGCCAGCGGATAGACTTTCTGGGAGACAAAAATTCGGGCCAACGCCTTGTGATAGTGTGGATTTTGAATAGAAGCGAGACCTCTGGCCAGTTCGACCGACGCCTCATCATTCATCCCTTTCTGCGCGTAGAGTAGTCCAAGATTGCCGCTGGCTCGTGCAAATGATGGGAGTTGCTGCAGTGCGCGGCGATACTCTTCTATTGCGTTATCAAAATTACCCATCCGCTCCAGTTGCAATGCATTGACGAAATGGGCAGCAGGGCCGTTTGGACACTGGGTGATAATTTTTGCCTCCGCCTGGCGCATCTGGGTGTTATCCCGGATGGTGTGCAGCGTCCCGGCGATTTCAAGCGCTTCTTTACAGGGGTCGGAGCCGAATCCCCAGTTGAATCCGGTTAAAAGAAGCGTGGCAGATGCGAGCAACAGGTATGTTTTCAGGATCTTCATAAAGGGTGTTCCTTAAATTCTCTCTGTAGTGCGGCGGGATTATACACACCATCTGACAATATTTCAATTATTTAGGTACTACTCAGCCTAAATGCTTGATTTTTAAATCCGTACTGGATAATAATGCTCCACTTACTGACCATTATCAGGCATATCAGGCAGATCTCTTAACCTGGGGAAGCGATGAACAGAGAACTTGAAATAATGATTATGACCGCCGGCGACCTACCGACTATCCCGGTGGTTGCGACTAAAGTCATGCAGCTTATTGGAAGTGGAAATGTTACTGCAGAAGAGCTGTCAAGGGTCGTTGCCTCAGACCCGGCTGTTGCCGCCCGCGTGCTGAAAATATCAAACTCTTCCTATTACGGCTGCCAACGTCAAATACAAACCCTCTCTCATGCAATTGTTGTGCTTGGCCTCGCAACATTAAAGAGCCTCGTTATCGCAGCATCTGTGAAACAGGTGTATCAGCCGTATGGCCTTACCGAAAAAATGCTCTGGGAACACTCCTTCGGAGCCGGACTGGCAGCCCGCATCATCGCACAGGAGACCCGTTTGGCGAGCGAAGAAGAGGCTTTCCTTGGTGGTCTTTTTCATGATATCGGCAAAACAATCATGAACAGCATGGACAGCAGGCAGTATCAGGAGGTCATGCAGAGATGCTACAATGACGGGATTTCCTTTGAGGATGCCGAACGGCAGGTCTATTCGTATACCCATTCTGAAGTTGGCGGGCTGGTTATCAAAAAATGGAACTTTCCCGACATGCTGATGCATGCGGTATTGAATCATCATTACTTTGATTTTGCCGAAGATACGGATGCTTTCCAGATCAACCTTACCTGTGTAGTAGGCCTGGCTGACATGTTCTGTCGCAAAATCGGCATCGGAATACGTGAGCCGGAAGAAGAGCTGGATCTTCTCCGGACAGTACCGGCAGAGAGACTTGGCCTGGGCGAACAGCGCCTGGAAACCCTTCTGGCACTGTTCAATGAGGCATACGAAAAGGATAAGAGCTTTTTTAACTGATGTCTATGATCCTCTGAAATAGTATCATTGCGACCTCATAATTTCTATTTAGGACAGACCACCTCATGATCCGCACCATTCTCACCTACCCAAACCCAGAACTCAAAAAAAAATCCACACCGGTAGCAGTTGTCACTGATTCGGTCAGGGAACTTGTCCAGGATCTGGCAGAATCGATGTACAACGCTCCGGGAGTTGGTCTTGCCGCTCCGCAAGTCGGCATCCACCAACGCGTTATTATTATCGATATCTCCGGCAAAAGTGAGCCCCCCAATCTGATCGTCGCCATCAATCCGACGATCGTTCATGCTGAAGGTGAAGCCTACGACGAGGAGGGGTGCCTCTCGGTGCCGAACTATGCGGCCAATGTAAGGCGCTACGCCCGGGTAATCGTCAAGGCGCTGGATCTGGAGGGGGCTGAACGCACCTGGGAAGCTGAAGGTCTACTGGCAATCGCGTTTCAGCATGAGATTGACCACCTTGACGGCGTCCTGTTTGTCGATCATCTCTCAACGCTCAAGCGCGAACTGTTTCAGCGTAAAGCCCGCAAAGCGGCGGAAGAGAAACGATGACCGGCTGGCGCACCATTTTTATGGGAACGCCAGATTTTGCCTGCCCGACTCTGCAGAAGCTGATTGATCGGGGGGAGCAGATCGTGGCGGTTGTTACCCAGCCCGATCGACCAAAGGGGCGGGGGCAGAAGCTGGCGCCACCTCCGGTCAAGGAGCTGGCCGAAAAACATGGCATTCCGATCTTCCAGCCGCTTAAGGTTCGGGATCCGGAGTTCGTTGCCGTCATTCGTGAGTTGAAACCGGATGTTATCGTTGTCGTCGCTTTTGGTCAGATACTGCCCAAAGCTCTGCTGGAGATTCCGCAACGGGGCTGCATTAATGTCCATGCCTCGCTGCTTCCCCGCTACCGTGGCGCCGCTCCGCTTAACTGGTGCATCATTAATGGCGAAACATCGACCGGTGTCACCACTATGTTGATGGATGTCGGTCTCGATACCGGCGATATTCTGTTGACTCAAAAAACAGCTCTGGATGAAAACGAGGGGGTCGGCTCCCTGCACGATCGTATGGCGACAATGGGAGCTGATCTGCTGACTGAAACGCTCGACAGGCTTGCAGGAGGAGAGCTTGTGCTGCAGCCGCAGAATAACGCTGAGAGTTGTTATGCGGCGATGCTCAAAAAAGAGGACGGCATTATCAACTGGCATACCGCTGCCCGTTCTATCCATAACCAGGTACGCGGTCTGGAGGTCTGGCCGGTTGCCTGTACCACAATCGGCGATCAGGTGCTGAAAATCTTCCGCAGTAGCGTCGGCAGCGGTTCCGGAGAGCCTGGAGTTGTACTGCAGGCGTCAAAAGGCATTCTCGAAGTTGCCTGCCGGTCGGGCAGTCTCTTTTTGGAGGAGTTGCAGTTGTCAGGGAAAAAACGCCTGGAGTGCGGCAGTTTTCTCTCCGGCTGCCCCATATCCGTAGGCACTTTGCTTGGCTGCGGTCAATCCGTGGACTCTCCGCAGTGACACCAATCCCCGAAAAAACAGTAAATCCTCCACGCAAGCGACTCTTTGTCACCCTCATGGGTGTTACCTGTCTGATCGTGGTTGCCATTATTTTCCTCGCCTGGTGGATCCCTAACCGTGGTCTGGCCAACATACACCCTGATCTACCGCATATCGTCGGTATTATTATGCTGGTGCTTTCCGGCGCGGCGATTCTCGGAACCGGCCTGCTGGTTTTGACTACGGCTCTCGGCAAAGATATTTTTCTCACCCGCTTCATGCGCCTTGTGGTGATAAAGTTTTTACTGCCGGTTATAGAGTTTGTGGGGAGGTTGATCGGACTCGACAAGGATGATATCCGCCAGTCGTTTATCGCCATGAATAACAGCCTGGTAATATCCCAACGGATGAAGGTGCCACCTGACCGGATTCTGGTGCTGCTGCCGCACTGCATCCAGTTGGCGGATTGCGAAATAAAAGTGACCGGCGATATTAACAAATGTGTTCAGTGCGGGCGCTGCAGCATCAAAGGACTGGTTGATATCGGTTGCAAGTACAACATCGACATTTCTGTGGCCACCGGCGGCACACTGGCGCGCAAAGTTATTGTAGAGAAACGTCCAAAACTCGTGATAGCGGTCGCTTGCGAGCGCGATCTCACCTCCGGGATCAAGGACTGCTACCCCCTGCCGGTCATCGGCATCCTCAACGAGCGCCCCTTTGGCCCCTGTTTCAACACCATCGTAGACGTGCTAAAGATCGATGCGGCGTTAAGCCTTGTGCTAGAGAAGGGTACCCTCCATTGAACCTAAAAACGGCAGCTCATGAACCACAGAGCAGCAGAGCAACTGAGAAATCAGACCGTTACATCAACAACAGGCGTAACCAAAATGGTATATGTTTTTTCCTGGTTTTAACCTGAATTTTTCTTTGTTTTTACTCTGCTGCTCCGTTGCTCTGTGGTTCAAATGCTTTTTCTAGGATTATGAATTTAACGTAAAAGTACTTGTCGAGAACAGAAGAGATAATGGCAAGGTAGCACAACGAGTCATAGCTACTTTGGGACGGATGGATCAGCTCAACGAAAAAGGGGGCGTTGAATCGATCGTACGCTCACTTTCCAGGTTTTCCGATTCGGCACTTCTTGTCCTTTCAGCACGAAGTCAGTTGAGTGCATCAGCAAAGAAGATCGGCCCGGCATTGATCTTCGAACGGCTCTGTAAAGACCTCGGGATCCGTTCCATTATCTCGTCTCTCGTTGCATCTCGCAAGTTCGTCTTTAATGTGGAGCGGGCACTATTTCTGACAGTGCTTCACCGCCTCTTTGTTTCCGGTTCTGATCGTTTCTGTGAAAAATGCCAGCGGGATTACCTTATTCCCGGGGTGGAAAAGCTGGAACTGCACCAGCTCTATCGTGCCATGAGTTTTCTGGGTGAAGAGATTACCGACCAGAAAGACCGGACTCCTTTTGCTCCACGTTGCACCAAGGATGTAATTGAGGAACGAATGTTCGATTATCGCCGCAATCTCTTCACCGATCTTGACCTGGTGTTTCTGGACAGTACTTCAATCTACTTCGAGGGTGAAACTAACTTGGAAAAATCGCAATTTCAGCCAGAAAATTAGACCCGTCAAAAACAAAACCGGCGGGTAAATTTCATGCCAGTTGAACGGTGAAATCTGATGCAGCCCCAACACATAACCCAAAACTCTACCAGGAAATGACCAGGAAAATTGTCAGGGAAATCAGCCCCCGCAAGTTGGTGCTGTCCGGCTCTCACGCACACGGCACGGCTCGTCATGGCACTGACCTGGATTTTATGATAGTCGAGGATGGCCCCTTCAAACCGCCGTGCCGAGAGATTCAAATAATTTAGAGTGAGAGGAGTGCGTTAAATGCCAACAATTTCAATGTTCTAAGGAATTCTGGTCTTGATGTTTTTTCGTGATAATCGGCGACATCACCTACCTCATATTCATGCTCGTTATCAAGGAGAAGAGGCTTCTATCGCCATTGATGATGGGCGCATACTCGACGGTTCCATTCCTTCCAAGCAGCATAAAATGGTCTTGGCCTGGATAGAAATTCATAAAGAAGAATTGCAGGTTGATTGGGAGTTGGCGGTTAACGGAGAAGAGCCTTTCAGAATTGCACCATTACAGTAAGGAGGCACTTCATGTTGCTTGATGTTATAGCTGTAAAAACACAACCGGATTACCAGCTTGAATTGAGATTTGAAAACGGTGAATTGAGACGCTTTGATATGCGCCCACTCCTTGAGATGAAACCTTGGAATCGTATCGCCAGTAAGAAGCTGTTTGAACATGCCAAGGTCGAATACGGAACTGTGGTTTGGCCGGGGGAAATTGATATCGCTCCGGAAACACTTTATGACGATTCACTGCCTTTGTATGTTAACGAAGAATCACCGAAATATGAGCCGAAGCAGTAATAATGGAGTAAATGAATGCAGCCCCAACCCATATACTCCAGACTTGCACTCTTTGACTGACTTCTCGATTAAACGTCCATTCAACTGGCAAGTTGACATTCGCAAGCGACGAGTTTGCTTATCAGCGCGAACCGATTCTCCCATGTTGTTTCAAACAGTCGTCGACAAGTAAGCGTAAAATCCACATTTACCCCATGATTCAGCCCCGCTTCATTTCTATCTTTAACTCAGAGATTTTCTTTCGCAAGGTGTTCCTGTTTATACCAAGGACATCGGCTGCTTTTACCTGATTCCAACGGCATTTTTCCAGCACCAGGCGAATCAGCGGACGCTCGACCTGCTCCAGCACCATGGTGTGAATATCCCCTTTATCAAGCGCTTCAATGCCGTTCATGCATGCACGAAGTTTCAGATCGACCAACTCCTCCAGCGAAGCTTCCTGCGCACCCCCCTGCATACGTTCGTTTGCCGGGAGTAATCCTCCGAAATCGTGTGCCGTCAGTTGTGGGTCGTTTGATAATATTACGGCTCTTTTAATGGCATTCTCAAGCTCACGCACATTGCCGGGCCAGGAGTACGACTTCAGGAGCGCCTGTGCATCATCGGTCAATCTCTTGGGGGGAACCGACATCTCAGTACAGGAGCGGGAGAGGAAGTAGTTGGCGAGATCGGTGATGTCGTCGCGGCGTTCACGCAGCGGTGCGAGCATTATCGGCACGACATTCAGCCGGTAGTAAAGGTCTTCGCGGAACTCCCTCAGGCGCACTTTTTCGATCAGCGACTGGTTTGTCGCAGCGACAATCCTGACATCCACCGGAATAGTCTGATTGCCTCCGATCCTCGTAACCTCATGTTCCTGAAGAACACGCAGAATCTTGGCCTGCAGATCCAGCGGCATATCGCCGATCTCATCCAGAAAGAGTGTGCCATGATTGGCCTGTTCGAACTTGCCCTGTTTCCGTTCGCCTGCGCCGGTAAAGGCTCCTTTCTCAGAACCGAACAGCTCGCTTTCCAGCAGGTCGCGGGGTATGGCGGCACAGTTGATCGCAATAAACGGTTTGCCGAGACGTTCGGAGTTGAAATGGACGGCTCTAGCCACCAACTCCTTACCGGTGCCTGACTCCCCCTGGATCAAGATGGTAACATCACTGACCGCGACCTTGCCGATGGTTTTGTAAACCTCCTGCATGGCCGATGAATTGCCGACGATGTTTTTCTCGACCTGATAGCGCTCTTTCAGCTCCAGCTTGAGCGTGGTCACCTGTCCGGCAATATCGCGCGCCCGGGTAACTTTTTCGATGATGGCGTCAATGACATCCAGATCAAACGGCTTGGTGATATAGTCGTAGGCGCCGCGCTTCATCGCCTCAACCGCGTTCTTCATGCTGGCTTCAGCGGTCATTATGACCACTAACAGATCGTTTTTCATTTCGCGAACCTTATCCAGAAGGTCAAGACCGTTGATACCGGGCATCTTGATGTCGAGGATAGCCAGGTCATAACAGTTATCCTTGATCAACTCCAGTGCATGACGACCATCAGGAGCCAGATCCACACTGAAACCTTTCTGTTTGAGCGCCTTTGAAAGCACCCAGCGGATACTCTCTTCATCATCGGCAACCAGTATTCTTGTGAGCGGCATAGTGATACCTCTTCCTCTTTAACGTACTAACGGCAGCAACACCGTGAATTTTGTTCCATGCCCCGGATTCGATTCGGCCTTGATCATGCCGCGATGCTCAGAGACTATTTTGTGACAAATGGTCAATCCCAGGCCGGTACCGCCTGATTTTGTACTGAAGAAAGGCGTCCAGATGTTTTCCATATCTTCCGCCGGAATACCGGGGCCATCGTCACTCACCTCGATGGCAATCATGCGCGAATTGCGCTGATTCTGAGTCATACGATAATCAGAAAGCACCCTGCTTGATACGGTCAGCCGCCCGTCATCGCCCATCGCATCAAGGGCGTTACAGATGAGGTTTAAAAAAAGCCGGGTCAGCATCTCTTCATCAGCCATGATGTCCGGGATACTCGGATCGAAATGCGGCATGAACGCAATCTTCCGACCGGCTACGGCCGGCTTCTGGAGGAGAAGGATATCGGCCAGAACCCGGTGCAGATTAACCGGAGCAAGCTTGAGAGCACGCGGAGAAGCCAGTTCCAGCAACTCGCGGATAATGAGGTCGATCCGTTCAGTCTCACGGATCATTACCTGAGTATACTCAAGCATTTCGCTGTCAGGTTCAAACTCGCGCTCCAGCAGTTGGGCAGCACCCTTGATCCCCCCTAGCGGGTTTTTGACTTCGTGAGCCAGTCCGGCAGCCAGTGTTCCGAGCGTGGAAAGACGATCCGCCTGACGTACCGCAGCTTCGAGTTCACGGATATAGGTGATATCCTTAAGCGTCACAATCGCGCCGATGTTGTCACCGTTCCCCTCGACCAGCGGGTAGCAGGTAACCGCAACCGGCGTAACCCGCCCTGTTGAGCGAACAACAACATTTTCATGATCCGAGATAGTGATGCCGGTACGCATGGTTTTGCCCAGCATTTCAACCAGAGTCGTCTCAAGCGAAAACAGTCTTTTGAACTCCGCACCCTGCGCCTGTCTCTGTGAAAATCCGGTGATCTCTTCCGCTGCAGGGTTGCAGAGCGTAATAACTCCATTGCTCCCGACAACGATAACACCATCGCCGACACTGTCGATTACGGTAGCGTAGTAGTCGTCACGTTTTTTCTGCTGTTGTTCACGCTGCATCGCTGTCTGAAGCTGGCCCTTGATTTTCGGCGAGGCTTCGCATCCTTTCTGTCAGTTGTTGTATATCCCGAATCGAGCCGGCGGAATTTGCCGTACGGCGGATCTCGGAAGCGCCGGCAAACCCTCTTGCGTACCAGCCGATATGCTTTTTTATTTCACGGACGGCAACCGCTTCGCCCCGTTCCTCAATAAACAGGCTTAAGTGGTATTCAATAATATCAGCACGTTCAGATATACTAACTGGTGTGTAATGCCCGGCCTGTGCCAATTCTCGCATCTGCCGAAAAATCCAGGGGTTGCCGAGTGCCCCACGAGCGATCATGAGACCGTCACAGCCGGTCTCCCTCAGCATTCGGAGGCAATCTTCGGGGGTAAACAGATCGCCGCTTCCCATAACCGGAATTGAAACTGCATCCTTCATCTCGGCAAGCTGGCTCCAGTCGGCATGACCGGAAAACATCAGGCTGCGACTGCGCGGATGGAGGGTTATGGCATCACACCCCTCAGTCTCGGCAATGCGCCCGACCTCCTGAAACACATTGTCGCCGCAGTGCCAGCCGGAACGGATCTTGATTGTCAGCGGCAGCGTTGTCGCTGCACGAACCGCCCGAACGATGGCGGCGATTTTAAGCGGCTCCCGCAGCAGTGCGCTGCCGGCACCGGTGCCAACCACCTTGCGCACCGGACACCCCATATTGATGTCCAGCAGGTTGCCAAAACCCTCAACCATGCGCGCCGCTTCCGCCAGGTCATCAGGTTTGTCGCCGAACAGTTGAATGCCGAGCGGTCGGTCAGCGGGAGAGCTTTTGAGAAGAGTCAGGGTCTTGACCCCTTCACGCACCAGACCGTTAACGCTGACCATCTCGGTATAGGCTAAAGACGCTCCTGCCTGGCGACAGATCAGGCGGAACGGTAAATTTGTAATTCCCGCCAGTGGTGCAAGCACGACGTTGTGCTGGAGGACGAGAGAGCCAATAGTTAATGGTTTTAACATGATACACACTGAAGATACGAACCGGAGGGGGGAGGAAAACGGTTTTATCTGCCTAATTTTTGGGCATAGTAGCACAGCAGAAATAAATGGCAAGGAGAAATAATAGATTTATATTGCCAACAGAGCGATTTCCGTTTTTAATGCAATTTACTTACCTGACGACACAAAGGAGAATCACAATGTTTGGAATCGGTATGCCGGAAATGATAATTATTCTCGTGATAGCCCTGATCGTTATTGGGCCGCATAAACTCCCAGAGCTGGCAAAGTCCCTGGGTAAGGGGTTGGCAGAGTTTAAGAAGGCTACGGAAGACTTTCAGAAAAATGTTCAGGAAGAGTCACGCAAGAGCGATGACAAAGTTGTGCCTCCGCCTCAGGTGGTAGCCACCGAACAGCCTCATGTTGCCACTCCGACTCAGGCTGCTCACGCCGTACCTGCCGAGCAGGCGGAAAGTCGATCCAAAGCGGTCTCGTAAGTTGAGTCGAGTTCTTTGATTCCGGCGACAGAAATTTCCAGATCCTTTACTAGACCGTCCTGCAGGCTATAAACCCAGCCGTGAACCGTCAAGTTCTGCTCCCTCTCCCATGCTTCACGGACGATGGTTGTCCGGCAGACGTTCACTACCTGTTCAATCACATGTAACTCGCAGAGCGCATCCGGCATAATTTTTTCTGACAGATTCTCTGCCAGCCGTTGCTGGTGTTTCTGCTGCACATCCTGGACGTGCCGCAGCCAGTTATCAATCAATCCCAGTTTTTTATTTTCCAGCGCCGCTTCAATACCGCCACAGCCGTAATGACCGCAGACAATAATGTGCTTTACCTTCAACACTTCCACAGCATACTGCATAACCGAGAGGCAGTTAAGGTCGGTGTGGATCACCACATTGGCCACGTTGCGGTGGACGAACAGTTCGCCAGGCAGCAGTCCCACAATCTCGTTTGCCGGAACCCGGCTGTCTGAACAACCTATCCAGAGATACTCGGGAGTATGCTGATTTACCAGGCGCTGAAAAAATGCAGAATCCTGCTGTGTCATTCTGAACGCCCACCTGCGATTGCTGTCGATAAGGTTATGTATGCTTCCAAGCGGCATATTAGAATCTCCTACCAGGGGAACATCTTCCCAGGGTTCAATATGTTATTCGGGTCAAGAGCAGCCTTGATCGCTTTCATTGCGGCTATCTGCTGCGGAGAGAGTTCGAGCTCAATATAGGGAGCCTTGGAGAGTCCGACTCCATGTTCACCCGACATGGTGCCGTTAAGATCCAGCGCGGCCTGAAAAACATCACGGATCGCCTCATGCGCCTTTTCATCCATGCCGGGGACGTTTTTGTCAACCATGATGTTAACGTGAATATTGCCGTCACCGGCGTGACCGAAGTTGACAATCGGTATATCGTACTTTGCCTGAATTTTCTCAATGGTGCGGATGATGTCCGGTACTTTGCTGCGCGGCACAACGACATCCTCGTTATATTTGGTTGGATTAATATCTCTCAGTGACGGCGAAACAAGCCGCCGAACCCGCCAGAGTTCTTCCGATTCTGCGGCATCTTTGGCCGCCCGGAACTGCACCAGTCCGAGCGGTTTGATCAATTCATGGATCTGCGCCGCCTGCTTCTCGATCAGGTCGCGATCACCATCGACTTCAATAAGGAGCACCGCCCGTCCTTCAGCCGGAACACCCAGATTGAAGCGGCGCTCGACGCACTGAAGCGTGGCATAATCCATGAATTCAAGTGTGGTCGGAATTATTTTGTTGCCGATGATCGTCGAAACCGCCTTGGCGGCGCCGTCAATCGAATCGAAGATCGTCAGCATCGTCTTCTTGGCATCCGGAAACGGCAGAATTTTGAAGATGATCTTGGTGATGACCCCCAGCGTCCCTTCGCTGCCGCAGAGCAGGCGGGTCATGTCGTAACCGACTACCGCCTTGTAGGTCTCGCCGCCGGTCCGAATAATCTCGCCGGTCGGCAGCACCAGTTCAAGACCCATGACGAAGTCGCGTGTCACGCCGTACTTGACGCAGCGCGGCCCTCCGGCGTTTTCGGCGACGTTCCCCCCAAGAGTTGAAAATTTGAGCGAGGCGGGATCGGGAGGATAGAAGAAGCCGAGCTTTTCAACAGCGATCTGGAACTGCTCCGTCACAACCCCCGGCTCAACTTCGGCAATCAGGTTTTCGGTGTCAATCCTCAAAATACGGTTCATGCGGGTCGTCACCAGCACGACGCCACCCCCTTTGGGGAGCGAACCACCGGTAAAACCACTGCCGGCGCCACGCGGGAAAACAGGAAAACCTTCACGGTTCGCCAGTATCAGTACGGCTGAAACCTCTTCGGCATTGGCGGGGTGGACAACCGCATCCGGTAGAAACTCCATCTGGGTGGCGTCGTAGCCGTAGCAGATCATATCCTGTTTGTCGGTGGCGATATTGTCGGAGCCGACGATAGAGGTCAACTCTCTAAGCAGATTTGGTGCAAGCATGGAGTGCTCCTTTTTTTAAATTAGTGGATTGAAATGTCAGGGCGCCTTCTGGACAAGGAGAAGATACGGAGCGTCCGTCCTGACATTTGTCTGCCCCATGCGCCAACTGAAAAAGGCACGTGGATCGAGGCCGGCAGCCCAGTTATCTACAGAGAATTGTTCCTCAGCGCCACCGTAGTGGCCGGGGTAAATCGTTACCAGCACAACTCCACCCGGGGCAAGAAGTTGCAGCGATTGCACCAGGGCGACGACGGTTGACTCCGGGTGAGTAATGATACTGCGGTCTCCTCCGGGGAGATAGCCGAGATTGAACAGCACAACCTGCACCGGTCTAGTAACATGCTCTGCCACTCTTTCGTGGCTCGTCAGCAGCAGTGTTGTCCTTTTGGCAAGATCAGCGTCAGCCAGTCTGCGAGATGTCTCAATAATCGCCTGCGGCTGGATATCAAAGCCGAAGAGATGTCCGTCAGCACCAATCAGACGAGCCAGAAGAACGGTATCGTGCCCGTTGCCGCAGGTCGCATCGATCGCCAAATCGCCGTCGCGCACAAAATTATGCAGCAGCAGGTGCGCAAGCGGCACCGGTCCGCGCAGAACAGGAATGGATAGGCTCTCTGGCATGGCGGCAGAGGTTAACAGAATCGGTCGGCTTTGGCCAGAAGGATTTGTTTGCCTTCAGAAGATAAAAAGGGTACTACAAACGGCATGATAGTTCGGAAAATAGCAGGAAAAGAGCAGCACAACGTCCGCCTCGATGATGCCATCACCGCCCTCTGTGCGGGAGTCAGTAAAACTGAGGCGCGGCGTATAATCGACCGTGGTGGCTGTACGGTAAATGTTGCCCTTGTACGGGTGGCGTCGCGCAGTGTCAGAGCGGGTGATGTTATTGAGATAGGCATTATGGAAGCGGGGCGGTTCCAGGAACTGCTACTGCCGCCTGAGGCGCTGCTGTATGAAGATACGGATCTGGTTGCGGTCAACAAACCGGCCGGGATCAACAGCCAGCGCACCCCATATCAGCTTAAAGGGACGCTTGAATACTGGGTCTCGGAATATTTTAAAGCGCAAGGTAGCAAGGAACCTGCCAGGGTAGTTCATCGCCTTGACCGTGGTACATCGGGCGTGATGCTGTTCCCGAAAAACCGGCTCGCCGCCGCCAGTCTCTCAAAACAGTTTCAGGAGGGGGTGGTCGAAAAGCTCTATCTGGCGCTGGTATCTGGTCGTCCTGAAGAGGAAAGGTGGGTTGTCGATGCGCCTGTCGGCAAGGTTGCTTCGGCACTACACGGTATAATGGAAGGGGGCAGGGCGTCCATCACGGAGTTTCGCTTGGTGGCATCTTCTGGTGATGTATCACTGGTAGAGGCAAAGCCGCTGACTGGTCGTACTCACCAGATCCGTGTACATCTCGCATCGGTTGGTCTGCCGATTATTGGCGACTCGAGATATGGCGGCCAATCGGCCGGAAGAATGATGCTGCACTGTTCGCAGATGACGTTTCAGAATGCAGAAAAAGTGGCAGTCAGAGTATCTGCGCTGTCTGGTGAGGATTTTGAGGAGTACGTTGCCAGGCTTTGATATTCACCCCAATCTCTTCAGAGGAGCAAAATTTTGACGGATAAGGAAGTCTGGACAACACTGAAAACACTCACTTGGACAAAAGAGTTTTTTCTCTCCAAAGGGATTGTGAACGCCCGCCTTGAAGCCGAATGGCTGCTCTGTGCTGTTACCGGCCTTGATCGTGTCGGATTGTATCTGCAGTTTGACAAGCCGTTGAATGAGAGTGAACTGGCCGAATACAGGGTAAAAGTTGCCCGTAGAGCCAAACGGGAACCGCTCCAGCATATCCTCGGAAGTCAGGATTTTTTCGGCCTTGACTATGAAGTGACTGCGGATGTTCTGGTGCCGCGCCATGAAACAGAAGTATTGGTTTCAGAAGCTTTCATGCGGCACCCGCAAGCCGCTACCATTTTGGATATCGGCACAGGTAGTGGCTGTATTGCGGTTGCTCTTAAGAAACTGTTTATTGAAGCAGCGGTTACCGCCACTGATATTTCTGAGGCCGCGCTGGTTGTCGCCAGGCGCAACGCTGAAAAGTTTGGAGTAGCCATTGAGTTTCTGGCCGGCTCGCTCTTTACGCCGATAGCCGGCCGCAGCTTTGATCTGATCGTGTCAAACCCGCCGTACATACCTTCGGCGGAGATCGAATTACTTGAGCCGGAAGTACGCGATTATGACCCTCGTTTGTCCCTGGACGGCGGGAAAGATGGCCTTGACATCTACCGGGAGCTTATTCCGGGTGCTGTTGCCTGTTTGAAACCGGGTGGGTGGTTGCTGGTAGAGATCGGGGCAGGGCAGGCTGAGGATGTTGCACAACTGTACAATAACACTGCTTGTTTTACCGAACCGGATGTTTCATCTGACTCCGCAGGAATTGTGCGTGTTGTAGGGGCGCAGATAAAGGATAGACCATGAACAGGGAAGAAGCGAAAATTGTATTTGCCGAAGCGGATCTGCTGATGCCAATTAACGAAGTTGAAGCAGCTATTACCCGGATGGCGGCGGAAATTACCGCCCAGTTGCAGGAATCAGACCCCATTATACTCTGTATTATGAACGGGGGGCTGATCTTTACCGGCCAGCTTCTGACCAAGCTGGTTTTCCCTCTTGAGGTCGATTATCTCCAAGCCACCCGTTACGGGCATGAGACCACCGGCGCGAAACTGCAGTGGAGAGTCAAGACGCAGTTAGATCTGAAAGGGCGGACTGTACTTTTGCTGGATGATATCCTCGACGAAGGGGTAACTCTTGCGGCTATTGCCGACTATTGTCGTCAGCAAGGCGCTACAGACGTATTTATGGCGGTGCTGATTGAGAAATTGCACCTGCGTAAGGTAACACCCGGTATGCGAGCCGATTTTACCGGCATTGAAGTGGGTGATCGCTTTATCTTCGGGTATGGCCTGGATTACAAAGGGTATTGGCGCAATGCCCCCGGAATTTACGCGGTTAAATGATTATCCTATGAGTCAATATATTCACTCACTATAACATCATGTCTTTTGTGACTTTTGTGCCTTTTTGTGGCAATAAACTGCCGTTTTTAGGATTATAGGAAATCAGGATAATTTTGAATGTCCTGCGTACTTTTCGTGGTTGCCTACATCCTTTCCCGTTATATGAGAAAAAAATGCTTGCTTTTGTAAATTAGAGCGTCTATGGTGTTCGGCTGTTGAACCACTCGAAGTAGCGGTATGGTGTCCGTTACTTCTCTTTTGATCATCGCATTTGCCCCCACTGTAACTTCAATCCCGATTGAAACAAGCAGACCGTCCGGCAGGCGAAGATTTATTGTCTGCCCGCACGTATCTAACAGTCAACTTTCCTGGAATCATCTGTTTGATTCCCCGGTTCGTGTGCGCTTTTGTCTTTACACCGCTCCCAGAAAAGGAATTATCATGACGTTTGCAGAACTGGGCCTTAATCCGGCCATCCTCTCGGCGATTACCGCCTGTGGTTACACAACCCCAACCCCGATTCAGGAACAATCAATCCCGCTGGTTTTAGCCGGTAATGATGTAATTGCCACGGCTCAAACCGGCACCGGCAAAACTGCCGCCTTCGTGCTGCCTGCACTGGAG
>CAIMXI010000203.1 GCA_903845365.1 uncultured Geobacteraceae bacterium
CAGGCTTGCAGCATTATCAAAGAACACCTTTGCGACATCAGGGTCAAAGTGGCTGCCGGTTGATTCTTGTATGATGTTCATCGAGACCTCGAAGCTGAATGGCTCTTTGTAGGGGCGTTTGGATGTCAGAGCGTCAAACACATCCGCTACTGCAAATATGCGTGCATTCAGCGGGATCTTTATTCCTGTAAGACCTAGCGGATAACCGCTGCCGTTGAATTTTTCGTGGTGACAGCCGACGACGTCCTGGGCATCCTTAAGCCAGTCGTAACTGAGCAGTATGTCCTTGCCATGCAATACATGGGTCTTCATCAGCTCGAATTCATTGTCAGTCAGATTGCCAGGTTTCAGCAGTATTGAATCGCTGATGCCGATTTTACCCAGATCATGGAGAAATGCACCCTTGATCAGCCCCTGCATGGCGGTGTTCGGAAGCCCCATTTTTTCGCCGATCACTACGGAGTATAGGGTCACCCGGTAGTTGTGTATGTTGGTATCACTGTCGCGTTTGGCAATTGCGCTCCCCAGAACCTTCAGCATGCCGATGTTCGTAAGCGCCAAGTTGTGTGAGTAATCGATGAGACTCCGGTTAAGGCGGATGATCAACGGATACAGAGCCATACTGGTAGCAAAAACTACCAGAACAATCAGAATCAGAGACCAGAATGTATGACTCTTGATATCTTCGATAATCTCAATCGGCGCGTGGTAGATACCCTCCATATATGCAATCTTTGTCCCACTGCCGCTGATAATTGGAACAAACACTCTCATGAATGTCTCGTTCCCCTGGATCAGTTTTTTGCATTCAATTATGTTCTTATGGGCAAATTCAGTTCCATGCTTGGGAAGCCTGCTTTCGATCTCCAAAGCGGATGGCTTGATGATCTCTGTGATTTTTTTGGAGTCGGCATAGTATAATTCGACAATAATGAGGTGATCACGTTCTATCTCGCTTTCAATTTTACTGTTCAGATCAGCAAGCGCCTGCTCCGAAGGTGATTTCAGGTAAGCGGCCATTACCCTTGAGTAGCTTTCCGTTTCTGCCTTGGCCAGATTGATAATATGGTTGTCGAGACGAACATTGCCGAGATAATATACCAGGCCGCCGATCGCAAGGGAAAGAAGCAGCCAGAGTAGCAAGAGTCTTAGGAGAAGCCAGGTTTGGAGATTGTCGATCATGAGATTGCTTACCTCCTTTTTTCTTCCAGCGTCAAGTTTACATACAATGTCATTACGCTATAAAATCGGCACTGTTATTGTGAAGATGCTCCCTCGTCCAGGTTCGCTTTCAACTGTAATTCTGCCGCCATGAGCCTCAATAATCACCCTGGCAATACTGAGGCCAAGCCCTGTGCCATCACTGCTTCGAGTTGCATCGGCCCGGTAGAACCGGTCGAATATCCTCTCCTGATCCTCTTTAGATATGCCGACACCCGTATCACGGATTTTAATAATCGCTTCAGCATCATCTCTGGCGGTTGAAATCTCTACTACTCCGTATTCCTTGCCATATTTGACACCGTTTTCAAGGATGTTGAGGAGTGCCTCCGCAAAGCTATCAAAGTCACCCGCGATAGTTATGTCATCGCCAATCGTATTTAGCAGTCGTATAGAACGCTTATCTGCGACAGGCTGCATCATATTGAGTGTTTTACGGATACAGTCATTAATGGAAACGACTTCAAAGCCCTTCGACGACAGGATACCGGAATCAAGGCGAACCAGCAGAAGCAGATCCTTAACAATCTCGTTGATTTTGTCCGAGACCGATCTGACAGTTATTAGCGCGTCGATATACTCTTCGACGGTTTGTTCCCTTTGCAACGCCACGTCGCATTGAAGTTTGATTACTGACAACGGGGTTTTAAGTTCATGGGAGGCATCGGCAATAAGTCGCTTTTCACTTTCGAACGCTTTCTGCAAACGGTCA
>CAIMXI010000204.1 GCA_903845365.1 uncultured Geobacteraceae bacterium
TGTTGATTTTCTGTCTCAAGGCGGCTGTCAAGACACGTGACAGTTTTTCCCAATCTTTTGGCAAAAGCCCGCAATTAGATTTTGATTATGCGAAATTACCACAATTATCTCACGTTGAACGGAAGAGAGTGGGTAATATTTACGGTCTTCAGCCATTATTCTCCCAGCCCTTCCAGCAGGGCATCTTTGTTCTATTCTCTCTTTGTGGTAACCAGTCTATTGCATATCACAACATTTTCATGTTTCTACCACTTTCAGAAATCATTGACAATGGTTACAAACTGTCTCGAACAACCACGTTTATTACTTCCGCTACCATCTCAACATTTGGCGGTTCCATCATGGACTCATGATTACCAGATACATAGTGGATCGGCACAGGCTGACTGGAGTAGCGACCCCATCCCATATCCTCAACCATATCTGAACACAAAAGGATGTCTTCATAAATCTCGCTGGCCCGTATAAGCGTGATCGGCAGAGGTGGCGCAGCTTGCGGTACGTACTGGTGATGCATCTGACCGCACGCCTTGTAGACATTAAATATTCCCTGAACATCGTGAAATCCAAAACCACCTGGAAGTGTCTTTGCCTCATCAAGCCGTCGTAAAATATAAGCCAGTTGTTCCTTGGTGGCTAAGGTATCGAGAACTTCCGGTTCAAGTGTTGTGAATCTGCCAAATATATCAGCTAAAATCTGGCTGTCACTCTGCTGTTGCAGTGTCTCCTCATTGACAATACATGGAGCATACGTATCAACGATTATGAGTTGAACAATATTCTTGCCGCGCGCCAGCAACATCTGAGCCATAACGAAAGCAGCCCTGCCTCCAAAAGAGTGCCCACCGAGGAAATAAGGCCCTTCCGGCTGAACTTCAAGCAGCAGTTCGACATAATGTGACGCCATCTCATAAATATCAGTTTGAGGAGCGGATATCCCGTCCAGCCCCTTCGCCTGGAAGGCATAAAAGGGCTGCTCCTGATCAAGTAGCCGGGCTAATGGATAGAGATAGCTCACCATTCCACCTGCTGGATGAACAAAAAACAGCGGCGTGCTTGAACCGGCAGAACGGATTTTGACCAGACAGGATGTTTTTGGGGGTGGCCCCTCTTTGCGCAACAGGGAGGCAATTCCGGCAATTGTCGAATGTTCGAAAACACTACTTACCGGCAGGCGCTGACCAAATTGCCTCTCTATCTCCGATACAAGGCGAACTGCCAATAGCGAATGTCCCCCTTTTTCAAAAAAGATATCGTCTATTCCGATCGGTTGCGTTGACAATAATGTCTCCCATATCTGGACCAGTTGCTGTTCAAATGAATCGCGTGGCGGCTGGTACGAATCATTTACACAAGTCTGTTCCGGTTCAGGGAGTGCTTTCCGATCGATCTTGCCGTTCGGGGTGAGCGGCAGTTCACCAAGTGGAACAAAGGCTGACGGGATCATGTACTCCGGCAGGCTGCTCTTCAGGTGATTACGCAGGTCACTCGTTTGTGGAACCGTGTCAGTCGGGACTATGTAGGCCACCAGTCGTTTGTCGCCGTTTGCGTCGCCGCGGGCGATGACTACTGTTTCCCAGATGCCGGGATGGCTGTTTAGGACTGCTTCGATTTCACCAAGTTCTATGCGGAAACCGCGAATCTTGACTTGATGATCAATGCGGCCAAGGAATTCAAGGTTGCCGTCAGGGCGATAGCGAACCAGGTCGCCGGTCTTGTACAGGCGGGATCCAGGTTCAGAACTGAACGGGTTCGGAACGAATTTCTCGGCGGTAAGATCGGGGCGGTTCAAATAGCCACGCGCAAGCCCCATACCGCCAATGTGCAATTCGCCGGGAACACCGATCGGAGTTGGATGCAGATGGCGGTCAAGAACGTAAACAGTGCGGTTGGGCAAAGGGCGACCGATAGGAACTGATGTTCCTTTAAAGTGCTCGGGTATGTCGTAAAATGTTGTTGTTACCGTGGTTTCAGTAGGGCCGTAAGCATTAAGTATGCGTGGACCTGGTGATGGCCAGCCTATGCGAGCAGTAAGCAACTCTGCTGGCAAGACTTCACCTCCAAGTATTATCAACTGCAGTTGCGAAATGAGATTGTCTCTGTGTAACAGTGACCAGATGTGAAAAAATGATGGGGGAATATCCAGTACTGTTACGTGGTATTGCTGCAGAGTAGCATCCAGCATTTCCGGGGATTGAATCCCGTGAGCCGGCAGAACCAGAGCAGCACCTTTGCAGAGTGTTGGCAGTATCTGTTCAAGTGAGGCATCAAAGCTAAATGAGGCAAACTGGAAGACGCGGTCTTCAGGTGTCATTTCGTAATAGTTTTGTATGACATGACAATGGGTGGCAATAGAGCAATGCTCAACCGCCACCCCTTTCGGTTTCCCTGTCGATCCTGAAGTATAGATGATGTAGGCAAGTTGCTCCGGTGTGACTAGGCGGTTGGGGTTGCTGTCCGGCTGCTGTGCAATGGTTGCCCAGTCGCTGTCAAGGCAGATGGTCTCTTTTGTTACCTGCGGCAACCGCTCGCGCAGGCTCTCCTGAGTGAGCAGGATCTTAGCACCAGAGTCTGCAAGCATGAAAGAGAGACGTTCCTGCGGATAGTCAGGGTCAAGCGGGATATATGCGCCACCGGCTTTCAAGGTGGCCATCAGCGCTATAA
>CAIMXI010000205.1 GCA_903845365.1 uncultured Geobacteraceae bacterium
CCGGTCATGGTTACGCTGCTATTAGTGGCCGTATCAAATCCGACGACCTTGTACGGCGCATAGCCGGTATTCATGGCGAATATATCATTTGGCGTTATTGCCGTACCCGCACCAACGGTGAAGAGCAGGTTGAGATACTGCCCGCCGCGATAGGAAGACTGGGCTGTTATCATGTTGATATATGCTCTGCGGGTTGACGTTGAATAACTGCCGAATGGCGACCACTGGACTGCGCTTCCCGATGTGATTGATGCAGCGGTTATCTCACCCGAAGCACCGGTTACGGTGCTGACCGAAATCCCTGCCGGAAATTTAACCGATATGTCAATGCCACTTATGGGAACTTCCAGTCGCGCGGTACTGATGGCTGAAAAAGCCAGTTTATAGCTGCCCGGCGCCAATATCCGGGCGTTTGGATCAACCGCCGGTGCAACGGTACCGTCACTGCCACCTCCTCCACACGCAGAAAGTGACACAACGGCGCTCGCCATAAGTAGAAATGTTTGGATCTTCATGATGTTCCTCCTGAAAAGTATTCCTGCACCTACCACCCCAAACCAACCGCTTTACGCAGGATCAGCATTGAATCTTCTACATCAATGATGCCGTCACCAACCGCGACGTTTTTCACTAACGGCCCGACATCGCAGCGCGTGACCTCTGCACTTGAGAGTTGCATCAAGCCGACACCGCTCTTGAGAGCCAGTAACGCATCGATGATATCCACCACACCCCGTCGCAGTTTATGTCGCCGCTATGGTAACACAGGCGCTCCCACTGGAGGCGGTCGGGAGCGAGGTCGGCTTTGCGGCATACGCCGGACTGCTGCTGCCGCCGGGTGGTATAAATACCCCCTGACCGATGGCAATGCCCGCTTTGGTCATGCCGGAGACATCTGTTGCCGCGCTGCCGCCGCTGACGATACGTCCGGCGTTGCTGGTGTAGTTGGGGCTGTTCATGGTGGTTGCTATGGCAGCGGTTGCACACAAAAGTACGGCTGCTATTGCTGATATTATTGGTCGTTTCATAACCGGTTCCTCCGCTGCTGCGTTTGCTTCAATCTTGTCATCATTCAACATCTGTGCTACTGTATTTCCATCAAAAGTGAGGAGGAGTATTCATGCCAACAGCACAAAAAATTCAACTTCAACACCATTTGGTCGAGACATTCTCTACCCTTACCTCTCCACAAAAACGTGAAGTTATTGATTTTGCCGACTTCATCGCCAAGCGTGGCAGGCCGGCAAAGTCCGTAAAGCGATCCACCGGCTCACTTGAGGCTCTTTTTGACATCGCGACTGATTGTAAGGATACTGATCTGTCCACCAGGCATGATGAATATCTATACGGTGATAATCCGTTATGAAGATATTTGTTGATACCTGTGCTTTCTGTGCGATTTCTGTTCCTGGAGACAGCCACAATGCTCGTGCCAAAGAAATATTCTTTCAGGTCAAAGACCAAGGGCATGTTTTTACTTCCAACTTTGTGCTTGATGAGTTGTACACCCTCTTGAACGCTCGCTCCGGGCATCGCCAGGCGGTTTTGTTTATGGACACTTTTGCAAAAACTGGCATAACGCTGCTGAAGGTGACCGATGCTATTGAAAGCGATGCTGCCATGATATTTCGCAAACATGATACCCCTCGACTCAGCTATACCGACTGCACCAGCTTCGCTCTTATAAATGCCCATCGACTTGATCACGCTTTTTCCTTTGATTCCCACTTCAGTTTTTTTAGTTTCGATCATTCCGTAAAAATTCTGGGAGCATAGCCGACTATTCACTCTTGGAGGTAATCGAAAATGAAGACCAGGAATTTTGATTGTGTCACCATGAAACGGGCAGCTGCCGAGCAAATTTACGAGCAGCTTAAAGTCAAATCACTTTCCGAACAGTGCGCCTTCTGGAAGGTCGGCGAGGATGATCTACGCTCCCGCTGCCGTGGTGTTATTGTTTCGGAACCGATTGCCAAAAGGGCCTGATTTAAATCCCCGTCCGCCAGCCAATCAACCCTCCGAGGTTTTTAAAACCAAATCCACCCTAATTCTACTTTGTCAGATTAGATTTCGTCCCGTAGGGACAGACTGATGGTAGCCGGGGAATTCATTCCCCGGATTCAAATACCGCAATTTCAATCGTCACGTACGTGACGAAAAGACAATTCTGATTCGTTCCCGGCGTTAAAACGCCGGGCTACCATCAGTCAGTCACTACGTGACGTAGTGTGACAAAGTATAACTAACCCCCCTTTAAAAAGTGGGGGACTTGAAGCCTCCCCTTTCAGAAAGGTACCCTCTGGGGCATAAAGGGATTGAGGAGGATTTGCCGTTTGCCGCCGGTAGTTGAGCGGAGTCGAAGCGACAACCCCTGCACCTTCTCGATTTTCAATAGCCCGCTTTCAACCCCTTGTTCTCACTCTGTGTTCCGAAGAAAAAAATACCGTACCCTGTGTATGGATACGGTATTTGCGAAACTCTTGTCCTGATATTGTTTTATGCAGATTAAACCATGAAACAGACCACTCCCTACCGTACAACCTCCAGCGTAGTTTTAACCTTACCGGTCATGGTTACGCTGCTATTAGTGGCCGCATCAAATCCGACGACCTTGTATGGCGCATAACCGGCTCGGTCGCCCGCCTTTGACATTTGCGCTGCTGGCAACAGGGCGACCCGGCGGGTCACCCCTACAAATATCTTTGTCAAACGTGCCTTCAACCGCTTATTTTCACTTTCAAACCCGTCATTCCATATCAGTTTACTACCCACCACACTGGCTGCGCATGTCTCCAGAGGCTCCGAAGAAAAAAGTACCCCACGTTTGCTGTTATCCGCGATTTATCTTGCAGCGGTGACCACAAGTGAGAAACCGGGCAGAGACGCCCCGCCGTCGTTTACATCAAGAGCGGCACTATTAATTATAAAGTCACTAATTTGAGCAGTCGAAGTCGAGGGAGCATTACACGTTACCGCCAGTAAATCTCCTTTCGCTAATCCGTTAGCGTTAATTGCCTGAATTGTCAGAACCCGGCTCTCTGAATTGAAATTCCCGCTAACCAGTGAATTAGTCTGCAGCGCCGCAATGGATGAACTTTCCAACTCTCCGTTGGAGTTGCTCACCGGACAGACCATGCCGACAGGCAGCGTCACGCTTCCGTGAACGGCTCCAAATGACGGAACCGAAACGACCGGGTTATTGACTGCAATAGTAATAACTGAATTTTTTCGGGTACTTGCAGACAGAATCTGTTGTACAGCCGGGTCACTTGCCGTTATCCCTGAGGTGTTAACCGCTGTATTATTCACGAACTGAGCAGCCGCACCAGCAATAGTAATCTGCACAGTGGTTGCTGTACCGCTGGTCGGTATCTGCGTCGAAAGCGTTTTCAATGTTGCAGACAGCGCATTTGCCAACTGTGTGGTGGTTGGCGGAGTTGTAACCACCGGAAGCGAATTTGCGGCAATTTGGGAGATAGCCGCCAGTGCCAGGGTATACTGTTTTTCACCGGCAGATGCCGTAGCGGGAAGTAAAGCTGATGTATCCAGTGGTGTGGTGGTAAGAATATCCGGCACCTGGAAGATGTTAGAAACCTGCTGGTTGAGAGCATTTATCTTGGACGTAAACCCCGCTTGCTGAGTTTGTGCCAAGTTGACCGCAACTTGAGTCAATGCCGTCACATTTATGGTTATGGGCGTTGCATCGTTTGGCGGCATCACTGCCGCTGTAAGTGGTGCTGATGCATCGATAACAGCAGGCTGACCTGTCGACTCATCGGTGTATGCCCCCGACACTTCGATAATAAGCGGCCCGTAATACGCTCCTATGCTTATGGAATAATATCCGCTGTCGCCTGTAGTGGTCTGGGCGAGTTTTGGGAGAATCTTGGTGCCGTTGGCGGCAATTTTATATGCCGTGACGGTGCCGTTCTTTATGATTCCTTTTGAGGCATACCCTGAAACGGTTCGTGCAGCCACAAGCAACGTCTGGATTGAGGGATCGGCTTGTGTGAGGCCGGTATGATTATTCGAACCGGCTAAAAATGCCAGTGCGGCAAATGCCACGGTTCTCCGCAGCGTATAAACTGATGCCGTGCTGTTTGCCGGCAACTGAGCTCTCAAATCAGACAGTGCAGTAGCCAAAGCGTCAGCAAGTTGCACAGTTGTAGGCGTTGCTGTCCCGGGCTGAAGGTTGCCTGCTGCAATCTGGGAAATCGCTGCGAGCACCAGAGTGTACTGTTTTTCGAAATCTGTGGCCGATAGTGGCAATGTTGTCGAAGCATCAAGTGGGGAGGTGGTAAGGATGTTATCCACCAGAAAACTTTTTGATACCAGACTGTTAATAGCATTTATATTTCTGGTCAGCCCACCCGAAAGGGTCTTAGCATGCGCGTAGGCAATTTCGGTTAGCCCTGTGATATTGATGGTTACCGGAGTGGCATCAACGGGCGGAACGATTGCCGCCGTCAGCGGTTTGTCGGCACTGATAACCGCCATTTGACCGGTCGCCTCGTCTGTGTAACTGCCGGAGACCTCTACAGATAGTGGCCCGAAGTAGCTACCCACACGCATTGAGTAAAAACCGGCGTTATTAGTACGGGCTTGCGCCAGCATGGGGAGCAGTTTTTTGCCATCGGCATCAAGTTTGTATGCAGTGACAATGCCGGATGCGATAATGCCCTTTGACGCATACCCGGAAACCAATCGTGAGGTTGTATCGTAATCAGTTCGTGAGGTCGTATTTGAGGTCGTATTGTGATCAGCGCAGCCAAGTGCCAGCAGCGTTAGAGTAAACAACAGAAATCCAAATATGGCGCGCTTGAATGACATACACATTCTCCTTGATATCATAATATTACCAACTTACCAGAGCGACTATCTTACGCAGAATAATCAGGGCATCGGCAACGGTGATTGCACCATCAGATGAAGGTTTGCCATTGATAAAAGGTGCTACATCGCCGTTAACAAGGTTCAGGCTGGTTATCTGTAAGCTGCCGACGGAAATCTGCAAGGCAAGCAAGGCATCG
>CAIMXI010000206.1 GCA_903845365.1 uncultured Geobacteraceae bacterium
AAGGCTTCGTGATTACAAATGCTGTTAGAAACATCTGTAAAATCAAACAATATGATTTTATTGTACCTCTTGATGCTGACGAATTTCTCGAATACGATAAAGACTCTTTTTCCAGAGCTCTGAGCGTATTGGATGAGAACACTTGCGGTTTAATGCATCTGAACAATTATGTGCCTATATCAGATGATTATTTCTCTTCGGACACGCCACTTTTTTCCTTCTTTAGAAAGCGCAATAATGAAGACAGATTTTGGAGCAAGGTAGTTATACCTTATAATTTGGCAGCAGATGCTTTGATCCTGGAAGGTTCTCATCAAGCTTGTGATTCTAATCGTAACCTGTTTCCCCATAAACTTATTGATGCTTACATATCACACGTACCTGTCAGATCCCCGCAGCAATTGATAACAAAGTTGTTAATTGGTACAACTAAAGTCGCAATTAAGAGCAAATCTAAAGGTACTGAAGGTATTTGGTGGTGGCGCTTTTCACAAAATGTTCGTGATAACAACTATGTAATTACTTACGATATGCTGCTTGATTTCGCGTTATCGTACGAACTTGATTCATCTTCTGATGGTTTTCAAAATGATATCGCCCTAGGCAATAGCACAGATAGCATTGTTTATAAAAGCGAATGCTTCATTAATAAAGACAAGCGGTATTGGCTGTTTGTTGATCAGATGTGCGAAGAAATTAGATCTCTTCGTTTTGACAATGATAGATCACTCCCAACCTTGCCTGATATAGCCCGCAGAATCACAACCGGACACCCCACAACCAAAACCATCAGCAATTATGAAACCTACGAAAGTTACTTCAGTAAGTTGAGAGGGTTGAACCTTACTATATTGGAAATTGGTGTTTTCGAGGGTGAAAGCACTAAAATATTTGCTGAATATTTCAATAATTCTCGGATTATTGCATTAGACTTGAATTTACAAGATATTAATTTCATAAATCATAGCAATATTACCTATCTTCAGTGCAATCAAGCGGATAAAGGAGCTTTAGACAAAATTGTACAAGATTATTGTCCAAATGGAATTGATATTATTATCGAAGATGCCTCACATATTGGTTACTTCTCTCAAATTACTTACTCTGTTTTATTCCCTCACCTTAAGAGCGGTGGCCTTTACATTATTGAGGATTGGGGTACTGGTTACTGGGATGACTGGCTGGATGGCAATCGGTTTCATCCAATATTTTTAGCCGCTTTTGATGGCCAAGTTCCTAACCGCATTCCAAGTCATGATTTTGGCATGGTCGGTTTTGTAAAATCGTTAGTTGATGAAGTCGGATTAGGGGATATTCGCCCCAAAATTGGTTCTACAGTAATGCACCAGGCAAAACTGTCATCACTTGTCTTTCAATCTAGCATTTGTATAGCGACAAAGGCTCAGTAGAAATCTTCGTGTTCAAAATCAAAATTAAAGTCATATAATTGCTGAGGTGAGTTAGATATGAAGCTTAATATGGGATGTGGGAACAACAAGAAACTGGGGTATATAAATGTAGATGCATTTCCCCAATGCGAACCAGATGTATTGTTTGACTTGGAAAATTTCCCATGGCCGTGGGAAGACAACTCAATTGATGCAGTATTATTCCATCAATCACTGGAACATATGGGAGCCACGACCCAAGCTTTTTTATCGCTAATAAAAGAATTGTACCGTGTATGCAAAAATGGAACGGAAATCGAAATCCATGTCCCTCATCCTCGAAGCGACAATTTCATTAACGACCCAACTCATGTGCGTATAATTACACCTCAATTGTTACAACTTTTTGATAAAAATTTGAATGACAAATGGAAGCTTAATGGCAGCTCAGCAACACCTCTTGCACATTATCTAGGGGTTGATTTTAGAATTAAAGAATACAATTTAACTTTGGAAGAACCTTACACAACGCAATATTGCACTCATAAAATATCAATCGAAGAGCTGGGTACTTTCATCAGAGAAAGAAGTAATGTTGCTTCAGGATTTAGAATAATTATTACGGCTATTAAGCATATCGATTGAACATTTCTCTTTTACGGAGCGCATACATTTCAAGAAGCTTAGATTTAGGCAGTGGTATTAATCTTATGAATGAAATTTGCCGAGTGCTTTTAGTTTGGGGGTATGTTCCTATCTTTAACCTAGGCTTATCCGCATGCACCTGCGTTTCAGGATCCTACGCACGTCAATATCATTACAGATCAAATTTTTCCTTTATATTTTGATGAGGTTCATCGGATTACATCTCACTATGGATTTAATGGCGCATTCATTTTTTACCGTAGAGGTATTGTATGCATGAAGATGCGATGATAAATGTTCAACGTTTCTTCCATACCTATCTTACTGGTGTCATGTCACATAATCTAGGTTGGATAAAGTGACAATCGTTGACTGTCCCCCGTCCATGATACCGTTGAAGTTGTAGTTGATTAGATCAAATATTTACAAACCTAGAAAAGTATCTCATCCATAAAGGAACAATTAATGGCAATAAACACTATGGTAAAAAAGGAATCACCGCAAATCCATAACTTTTTTGACAAATTATGTCAGCAATCAGTATTTGATAATTTTTTAAAATATGTTGAGTTTCAGAGAAATATTCTAAAGAATAAAAATACGATGTACTGCGCAGTTTTCTCTAATGGTCAGTATATTGTTCCTACTGCTCCTGCACCACTTCTCTCTGTTAACCTCGACATCACCACAGCTTGTAACCATGCATGCACATTTTGCGTCGATTCTGGTGTAACAAATAATGGCCAAGCATTTACCCTTGCAGTGGTTTTGAAGACGATTGACACTCTTACTGAAAATGGTTTGCGTTCCGTTATTCTGATTGGCGGTGGAGAGCCCACTTTGCATCCTGACTTTGTAGAAATCGTTAGATATATTAAGTGGAAACAACTTCAGTTAGGTATTGTTTCTAATGGCACGCAGCCAGAAAAATTACTTCAGGTTGCGCCTTCAATGAAAAAAAATGATTACATGCGATTTAGTTTAGATGCCGGAGTTGATGAAACATACCTGAAAATACATAATCCCAAGGGTAAAGGTAACTCCTTAAAAGATGTATTGTGTCTTGCCAAGGAAATCAAAATAAAGAATCGTGATGTTTCTTTGGGTTATAGCTTTATTATCTGCTGGGATGGCATCACATTTGATGGAGGGGGGCAGGTTCCGGAAAATATCGGGGAAATTCCACAAGCTTACCAGAACTGTCTGGATTATAACTTTGATTACCTTTCTCTTAAGCCCTGCCTTGTCAAACATCCTGAAAAACCTGTAGAAACAATACATGATGATATGCCGGGAAAGTGTATATCAGAAGTTTGCTTTGAAATCCAGACACAGATTAGGCTTGCAGAACAGCTAGTTGTAAAAAATATACCTATCGTGCAAAGCATAAATTTACGAGGGATGTTGGCAAACGATTTAGATCGACTCAGGTCTCAGCCCAAAATATGTCACGCCGGTTTTTTCAGGCAGGTTATAACACCTTTTGGTGTATATCACTGTCCTGCTTATCGTGATTCGGAAGTTGCACTTATTGGAGATGCCTTGGGATATGCTTCTCAGGAGGCTGCAAACTCTTCATATAAAAAGACAACGGATCTGCTTATGCATTTTGATGCTGGCATTGGATGTAAGGATATTGCCTGTTTTTATAACGAATTCAATCATTCAATACAGAATCTTATTGATAGTGATATGAATCCACGGATGATAGAAAATAAACCAGATCAGGAATTTTTTTTCTGACATGATCACACAAAAAGGCGAAAAAATATGAGGGCACTTCTGACTGGTGCAACAGGATTTGTTGGTGCCAATCTTGCTGATTACCTGAATAATAGGGGGTGGGAAATTATTTGTGTAAGTAAGGATATATATAAGAGGTGCCCTGACCTTCCTGGCCTGAAGATTGATGCTCCATGGATAAATACACCATGGAATGAAATTGGCCATGTTGATGTACTGATTCATAATGCCGCAATTACTGATACTTCTTGTGCAGATGAAAACATGATTTTAAATATTAACGCGTACGATGCTGTTGTTTTTTTTAGAAATGCTTTACAGCATTCCTGTACTAAAATAATTTATGCATCTTCAATGCAGGTTTATGGTAATGCTCCCCTCCCTTTTAAGGAGGATACTCATGTAAATCCACTTAATCTTTATGCAAAATCAAAAAAAATTCTTGATGATGTGGTGGCTGAACTGAACATACAGTACCAGAGCGCAGTCATGATAGGTTTGCGTTATGGGAATATATATGGTCCTGGAGAAAATCATAAAGGGAAAATGGCAAGCATGGTAACCCAGATTGGAAAGCAGATGCTAACAAAAGCCCCGGTAATTTATAAATATGGTGAACAGAGACGGGATTTTATTTATATAACTGATGTTCTAGAAGCAATCTATGCTGGAATGAATGCCAAAGAGAGTGCTGTGTTTAACATCGGCTCTGGGCAGGGGACAAGTTTTAACAGTATTGTCGAGCTATTTAATAAAGAATTTTCAACGGATCGTAAACCCAAATATATTGACAATCCTTTTACAGGTGAATATCAGGAAGATGTAATTTTAGACATTTCACTTGCAAATAAAATGCTGGGATTTAGACCTGCTATTTCAATAGAACAAGGAATTCATCTATTGTCAGGATCACTGAGAAACGCAACACCATGAAGATTCTTCCAATTGACCTTACAGGCGTAACCACCTACCCGATAGCTACGCGCAAAAACATGGTATCCCTTGAACAGAACTTTGCCAGTACAGTTACCAAAGGGATGACAATCTCATCCTTTCTGGCCGCTATGCCTCAACAGCACGGGGCTAAGAATTTGAACGCTACTATCGATGCGGTTGTTTCAGCACGAAAAAAGGGCAAGCCGGTTGTGATCGGCATAGGCGGGCACGTAATCAAATGCGGGTTGCAACCGGTGTTGAAGCAACTGATTGAAGCAGATATAATCACTGCAGTGGCAATGAACGGTTCTGCCACCATTCACGATTACGAGATATCCCTGATCGGTGAGACCAGCGAAGACGTCGGGGCTGCGCTGCACTGCGGAGGCTTCGGCATGGCCGAGGAGACTGGTCGCGACATCAACAGGGCGATCAAGATCGGTGTTACCCGTGGCGAAGGGTACGGAGAGTCATTGGGGCGGTTCATGCTGGAGAACAGCAACCCTCATAATGAATTCAGCCTTCTGGTAGCATGCTTTGTAAGGGGCATTCCTGCCACTGTGCATGTAGCCATAGGCACTGACATCATTCACCAGCACCCTGAGTGCGATGGTGCGATTTTGGGGGAGGCCAGCTTCACAGATTTCAGAATTTTCACTTCCGTTGTTGCGACATTAGGAGACGGAGGGGTATTCATAAATATAGGCAGCGCAGTAATTATGCCTGAGGTATTCCTGAAAGCTCTGTCTATAGCACAGAATATGGGCTTCCAGATTGACCATTTTACCACGGCCAATTTTGACATGACCCAGCATTACCGTCCGCTGCAAAATGTAGTAAACCGACCCACGACAGGTGAGAGTCGCGGCCTGACCATCACCGGTCACCACGAAATCATGCTTCCGCTCCTTGCCGCCGGGATACTCGACAGAATGAATCAGTAGTTTAACATCTTAAAATTCACACTTATTTAAACTTCCATCCAGAAGCATATACCGGTGTAGTATTTATTGGAACTCTAAGGTATAAGGTTTTTTGTACAGGAATACGTAGTTGCTCGATAATATTAGCGTGTAAACAGTCGATCATTGCCACTTGTTTAGCCCCTTCAAATATTGTAATCCAATCGAAAGGGCTGGATGTTAAAGGCTGTATTCTGACAATTTGGTGTGTATCTGCAATATCGTCTGGAATCTTAATTTCTAACTTGAAATTGGAACCGACGCCACCCTCCTCATGTATAACCACATAATCCTTTTTCAGGTTAAGCATCTCACGCAGCATCTGCTCACGATCAAAGTTCCTGACTATTTTGAGATTCCACTTTTCTTCAAACGGTACCCCTGCAACTGCATACTTGTATTCATCAAATTTCAGAGACCATGACAAGCGAGGATGACCAAGATTTATCCCAGTAAGGTACGAATACAGTGTAAACATTTTATCGCAGCCAACTTTACCTAGGTATGCATACGGATCTTGCAAGAAATATTCAAGCGTATTAGTTCCTCTATCGGAGTCGACAGGAATGAATGTAACTCGTGGCTCTGCTTCTGAAAAAAAACCAACAAACCGCTTGTCTATCGGCCAATAAACTTCATGCCCTTGATTCAGGTAATAGCAGGCAATCGGTAATGCAATAACAATATCCCCTATGGCACCTGTTTGAACTAAACCAATTTTCATTGTGGCTATCCTCCAAGGTTATATGAACAAAACATTATCTGCTTTGTCTACTGCTTAACGGATTATTTTCCAAGTGATTATTTAATTCAGGCCTTATTTTCCTCTCAAAGCAACAGGCTACGCAAAAATACAACCATCACAGTTGCATCCTTAGTCAGATAAAATTGCACCATCTTTTCGTTGAACTCCTGAACCCTAGCAGCCGGAACACTAATTGCGTCGATTCCGTTTGTCATCAAAATACCGTTCATAATGGCTCTGGAAGTTCGCTTATTGCCGTCAAAAAAATACTGCTGTAATGACCCATGCAGAAAGAAGACCAATGCCTTTTCAAGGGGGTTAGCTATGTACTTGTTTAGCACCACCGTCGCCTGATTAAACACTTTATTGAGTTCAGGGGCGTCTTTAAGAGTGGGCAGAGGGGTGTACCGACCATGTTCGCCTAAAGAAACATCCGGAGTATAGTTCAGCTCTTCTCCTTCACCTCGAAAATGTCCCCATTCCAGCGCTTCATTGCGGGCAATAATACTGTGGAGTTCACAAAATACGGTTTTGTTTAGAAAAAATTTATCCGCCTTCACCATTGCCAACAAAACTTTTGCACTCTCTGCCAGGTTTAAAATCTGCTCCTGATCCGACAGTTTTCGCCCCCCAACAGTAACCCCATCCAGCAAGGTTTTAACTTCAGGAAAGGTGAATGGATTCCCCTCAAGCACAGCGGCATCCCAGACAAATTCCGGCAACATTCTCTGGAAACGAAAGCTCACCCTTTCAACAGAATGAATAGGAACTATCGCAGGGAGTGCTGCTCTATCCCAGCTAAAGCCAAGACCCATGAAAAGTTTATTATCAGTATTAAGAATTGCACTCATATCAATGCCTTGTAATTCCATTTCTAAATCAAAGGTGAAATAATCCAGCTTAATACGCTAATGATTATAAGTAGTTTTGCAACTTTTTGCGTCTTCCATCAAATATTTGAAAACAACATCATAGATAGGATTGGCTATCTGCATGATAACACCTCCTTTAGCTGCGCTTTGTGGCGCGTCGAAAGCAAACCGTAAATCTGTTTGCCTTGTCATCATTTACAAGTTCCATATCGGGACATCTTGCCAGAGAGCGTGGTAGACCGCTTCCAAGTCCTGAATATGGCATGACATACTGCGCATGAGAAAGCAATACCGAGTTTCTTGGCACCGAGACACCCTGCTTTACCGCTTCTATAGTCAAACTGTTGGGGAGTGTCCCAGGGCTGTGGATCTCTACCCTGTCGGAAAATATGAAAAGTTTGATAGAAGAGTTTACCAGATAGTCTCGATGCACCAGTGCGTTAACTACGATCTCCTGGAGAGCTTCACGAGAGATTTCCAACACACCAGGCTGATTGAAACCCTCCTTCTCCGATCCTTGAACATGACGTAAATTACGCTCCAGAAAGCTCATAGCCCCCGAATATTGTTCAGGAAGTCGTCCTTTAAATTCAGTTTTGTCAAGAAATGTCTCGTCTGTCAGGGAAGTGCCGGTAAACGCTGCCGCCGCAATATGGAAAAGCGGGGCATGTCGAACAACGTCCCTGCCTGCCAACAGTAATCCTGCAAGTGTCAGTGCTCCTTTTTTCATAAAACCAAGCGCCTCTAACAACCTGCCAACAGGGAGTGACGAAGAGTCAAGGTGTGCAGCGGTTTTTCGGTAATAGAAATCAGCGAAGACGGACATGTCCAGGTCTTCAAGAGTTGTTTCCGGTATACGTCTCTCATCTGCAAACAGCTTGGCACCTGCCTGAAAGAGTCTCTGAAGCTCTTCAGGACTGGTTACCTTGCGTTTGTCCGCTCCGTTCTTGACCCAGAAACGCCCTTCATTGTCGCAATATGGCTTATTGAGCCCATCGGGAACATCAACCAGCATAATAATTCGGTCATCTACGCGGATGTTTTTGGTACGAATGCTGGCAGGGGGACGAACATTTTGAGTGGCCGTGTTGGTCATAAGCTGATTCAGTCGACGGATGTCATCAGCATTCAAGCCTTTTACAGAGCCATCATCATTGACACCAATGAATATACGCCCCCCTGAACAGTTCAAAAAAGCCACCATTTCCGCAGCAATCTGCTCCGGATTATGGACATTGGACTTAAACTGACGCTGACTGTCTTCACCAAGCATTATTTCGGTTTGAAATTCATCATTTGTCATGGTTTTAATCCCACTCCTTCTGTATTGCTCCAACTTTTTCCCAAAATTCCCGAAAAACCTTCCATCCTGCATGGCTCCCCGTCGGAATCTCCTGGCTGTTCATTTCATAATATTTTTCAGGATCAGCCTCCAGTGAAAACCGTGATGCAATCATCTGATTTGGAATAGTGAAATTGTCTGAGACCATCCCCATATACGCAAAAAAAAGGTCTTCACTGCTCATACTCATTATCCAGTGAGATCTTATAGCATCGAATTCATGCAGTACCGCAATGCTCCCATCGACAGACCTGAGGCTGAAGCCGCCATTGCCGACATACGCTTTGAGGTTCAGGCCATCCCTCACTGCAAACTTGCCGAGATGCATCTTGACCTCAACCCCACTGGGCCACGGAGCACCAATATAGTCGAATCCCCGCTCCATCCAGTAGTCCAGGTTGTCGTGAAACATGAGGGCATCCGGCTGATGAATCAAAATATAATCAAACGATGAGAAACTCTTGTAAAAGTCAACACCGAGGAGAAGGTGATTATATCCTTTGATCGATTGGAAGAAACGATCCTCAAAAAAATTGAATTTGATTGACCCATAACGTTCACGGTAATAGGTCTGATTAAGGGACTGTGGTGCAATAAAGAATTTTTCACGGCCAGGTGCGATTTTTACCAGATAGTCTATGGAGAACTCCTCAGAAGAGTCCAACACATCCTTATAAACTGGTATCAGGATCGCCACCGTAGGCTTCGCATGCCGCTTATTTTCTGTGATTTTCCTTGTATCACTACAAATTCGCTCTTCAGCGATAGTCACCCCACTTTGTAAAGATGGGCCAGGGGGGATTTCGTTTTTGAAGCACACTCCTGTCACTGCAAAGCTCTCCACCCCCTCCCCTCTTTGGTATTTCTCCCACATGGTTGTATAGGCTGATTCTAAGTTACGACAGAACTGCCCCGTTTTGAAGAGCGGGTAAGAGTCCTTATTTGCCCGCAACCTGCTCTTGATATCAACAAGCAAGGCGGCATCAGAAGCCAATTTTATCGCCATCTCTTCATATTCCGTCAGCGAGCCTGCAATCATTTCTGGCAAACCGATAGCATGGAGCAAACTGCCTGCCACCCTGCTATGCATAGCCCCACCTGGACAAGTCAAAACCGGAAGTCCTGCAAACAGCACATCACTGGTCGTAGTATGGGCGTTATATGGGGTTGTATCAAGAAAGAGGTCGGCTAGTTGGTAGCGTACCAGATGGTCTTCGATACTTGGTACACGCGTCGCAAAAATAATCCGCGAGGAGTCCACTCCTCTGGCTTCAGCCTCTCTAACAAGATTTGCTTCTGCGGAACTGTTAAGCTTCATCAACCACAGAACACTGCCGGGGATTCTTATAAGCAAGCGCATCCAGATATCAAACATGGTCGGGTTTATTTTGAAATCATGGTTGAAAGAACAGAAAATGAAAGCAGTTGACGGTAGCCCGTACTCCTCGCGAGTCGGCATCCGGTCTGCGAGGCGCAACGTCCCGTCAGTGGGAAAGTAGCAATCCGGCAGGTATACTACCTTTTCAGTGAAATTTACGCGGTCATACTCTGGTATTACATACCTATCAGCCAGTATGTAATCCATAAACTCCGCTCCCATAGTCCCTGTAAAACCAAGAAAGTTCACCTGAATTGGTGCCGGTCGTAATGCAAAGACATCTGCCCGGGAATCTGCGGTGTAACCGGCCAGATCAACTACTATATCGACTTCAAGTGAACGTAGCAGTTCCGCAATATTTCTTGAATTCATCCCCTTTGCTTCAATAAATTTATCCGAGGCATCTATGAATCGCCTACGCTGCTTGCTCTGGTCATCTATCCCCAGGTAAATTGCATATATTTCAAATTTTGATTTATCATGATTCTCGAAAATCCCCGCCATAAGATGACCCACCGGATGTTGTCTGAAATCCGGGGATATATACGCCACCCTGATCTTTTCGTGTTTATACCGTTCTCCCTTCCATATCTTGTCAGCAGCGGGTGGGCATTTGTGACTTGAATAAATTCTGGAGCAGAGCAGCTGATCCCTTGCCACATCTGAAATGGCCATTAGTGCAAGAGAGTTGCAAACCTGTTTACCTGCTCTGACCCCAGTAAGAATTTGCCGTGAAAGCTCCTCCGTCTTATCCCACTTGCAAATGTGCATATATGCGAAGCAGAGCTGGCCTAACAGATACTCACACTCAGGATTTATCTTGAGCAGCTTCTCAAACTCTACAATGGCTTCATCATACTTCTTGAACTGCGTTAAAAGAATTCCTATGTTAGCAAGGGCTTTTTCATGTTGTGGATCTATTGCCAACAGCCTGTTAAAATTTTCTACCGCCTCAATATGTCGGTTTAATTCCTGCAGCACTGCTCCTCGATTTACCAGCGCCTCAACGTATGATGGATCGATAATCAAGGTTTTGTCAAAGTCTGCAAGCGCCTCTTCATTTCGCTTCAGTGTGTATAAAATGGTCCCTCGATTATACCAGGCAGCGGCATAGCTCGGATTCGCTTCCACAGCCCTGTCTGCGTACGTCATCGCTTCAAGAGAGTCACCACTCTTTACGGCTATGACTGCAAGAGAGTACAGCGACACAAATTCCGTGGGAACCACCTCCAGAATCCTGTTGAACAGAGTCCGTGCCTCGGCTAACTGATCGTCCTGCTGTAATTGAAGCGCCTTCATTCTCATCTCTTCAAGATTTTTTATCAGAATAGCACTTGCGGATTCGCTCTTGCCGCCATTGATGACACCCGATAAGGCCTCCCGATTGGCCAACGCCTGACTGTGCGCCGGGTCTATTTCCAAAGCACAGTTGTAGCTTTCCAGTGCCTCGGTGTGGCGTTGAAGATTCTGAAGCGCAATTGCGCGGCAAAACCAGGTTTGGGCAAAGTCCGGTTTCAGTTTCGCAGCAGCGTCGAAATATTTTAGCGCGTCTTCAGCTTCTCCCTGTTTTAACGCTATTACCCCAAGAGAGTAGTGAGAGGCAACATCGGATGGATTCTCCTCGAGGATCTGCTTAAATGCAGAAACAGCCTTGTTGAGCTCACCCATATTTTGCAGCGCTAACGCTTTCTCAAGTTTATTGTCCATATTGGTCACGGCTCCAATCTGCTCATTAATAACAACGCCGGGTCTCAAATAAGAGACCCGGCGCCAAATTACATCATATAGCCTTATTTATCCAGTAATGAGATTTTTTTCTGTTGCGATGACACTTCCCTGAATCACGATCTGGGTGTGGCCATTGTCGTACACATGAGACTCGGCGCCATTTACCAGCATGGTTCCCGCATCTTTCCAGTCGCCAGCCTGTCCAACAAATTCAACCTTACCGGTCGCGTCACCGGTTACTATCATCTGAAGCTGATCAGTCCCTGCAATCACATTGCTATGGACATGAACATTACCTGAGAAGAGGACATCGTCAAGTACGGATGAAAGATGTGGCTTGACCATCGCCTGTAGCTGTTGCGTCGTAAAGGCATCGGCTTTTCCGAGTTCCTGCAGCGCGGAGACATCATCCAGAGTCAGAGCCTGCACCTGGTCATGGGAGAGGATAGCAACATCTGCGGTTGAGAATGCTGCAATCTGGTCCGGTGTCATTGCATGGATCTGGCCAGTTGTCAGTACATGAACCTGATCAGGTGTCAATGCTGCAACATCCGTTGTAGAGAATACGGCCACCTGATCCGGTGTCATTGCGTGAATCTGATCAGTTGATAACAGATGAACCTGTTCCGGTGTCAAGGCCGCTACCTGAGCAGTACTCATGGTTGAGATGTCAATCTGTCCCCCTTTCTCAAACCATACATCTGACATCTGATGAGTCGTTCCATCAGTGGCAGTGTAGGTAGAATCGAGGAATACCCAGTTGCCGTTGTTATTGACAGCCGTCTGGGTGGCTTTGAGATG
>CAIMXI010000207.1 GCA_903845365.1 uncultured Geobacteraceae bacterium
ATGACCCCAACGACAACGTCCTGCAGTTTTGCGAGTTGTTGGGCCATCAGGTGGAGTATTTTAGATTTCCCAAGTCCCGGTTCTCCGCTGATCATGGCGAATCCGCCATCCATGACAAGATTCTCCAGTCTGAAGGGAAATGATCCGAGTTGTGGTGGATTCCAGATAACATCCGCAGGAATATTGGCATGAAACGGATTCCATTTGAGCCCGTAGAGGGCCAGCAGTTGTTTGTCAGACATCGCCCTGCTCCTTTTTGTCATTTTTGGGGATATATGCCGGAGGGAGACCGGTGGCGGCGTATGTTGCGAGGATATTCCGCAGCAGTGGCGGTATGACATCCTGTTTATCGGATGATGACCATTGGATGGTGTCTGGTTCAGGGTTAAGTTGACGCCGCAATCCCAGTGAGTTCTTTGCCTTGTCCATGGGATATATTTCCGCGATGAACTGTCCCTCTTTCGGATCAACCAGATAGACCTGGCTGAGATCCCATGAACGATAACGGACGGTCACGTTCTCAAAGTGGCGCATCTGGGAAGGTACTTCAAATCGGACGCCATCAACGGATATAGTGCCATCACTTCTGCGTTGTTTTCTAGTCGCTTCAATCGTGAATACACGGCGCAAAACGGTGGTGTCAGGGCAGGCTCTACCAACTGTCTTTTCACTGAGCAGTCGATCAATTGGCGATACTTTGATTTCGGCATGAACGGACCGGTTATATTCAACTTCAGCCCATGCCTGGGTAACATTGTTGAGGTTTTCGAGGGTGAGATGTTTGACGTTTGATAGCATGGCGATTAGTCGGCCTTCGACTTTTCCCCAAAAAGACTCCTGCTTGCCATTAACATAGGGACTGTATGGTAAGGTTTTGCTGTGGACGATCCCGAGACCCAAAAGCCCGTTTCCGGTCTCGCCGGCTTTCATGGCACTGCCGTTGTCGGTCATGAGGGATCTTGGCAATCCACGCTTCTGGAATGCCTGAATAAGGCCGTGAATGAGCTCGTCGGCACTTTCCCCCTGGTACCACTGGATGTGGCAGCAAAGCCGGGAACGGTCATCAAGAATACACAGTGCTTTCGGTTTGTACCACTGCCCCTTTGAATCGACAACTTTTCTGCTGCACTCATGGAAATCAAGGTGCCACAAGCTGTGGATGAATGGTGATTCGTAGCTGCGCACTTCACGTGATTCCAGTCGAAGGGCCGCACGCTGCTGACCTTCAGTCTTTGGTTTTCGTCTCTTATGCCATCCTTTGGAGCGCATCAAACGCCGTACGGAATCGTATGACGGTGCAGTCCCCAGCTCCGGGCACTCTTTCAGGTAGGCGGCAAGATTGTCGCTATGCAGCTTCACGCTCCAGTTGGGATAATCTCCGTATTGATCTTTGAGGATTTCCTGCAGTTTTTCGTCGATAGCCCTGCGTATGCCGGCATCGGTACGCACCTTGCGACTGAGCGCGGCTATCGGGTCGCTATTTCCCAATGCCGCATAGTACCAACGCTCAATCGTTGATACTGCGAAGTTGACAATGTCTCCGTGACGGGTTGGATGAGGATAACTTCGCTGTGACAGACGCTCAATCTCCAGGGTAAGTTCACCACGTTCTGGAGGTTGTGCGAGTAGGGGACCAACAATGGAGAAGCGAAGATGCGCCCAGTTCCGTAATTTTTTCGATTCATCTGACATGAGGTGGCTCCTTTAGGCAAAATGGAATACCACCCCATAACATAAGCGTCGATTATTCAACCAGTTCCCAACTTCTGCGTACCCCTGTCCGACTGAAATATCCCGCACATATGCTGCTTTTTTATCCACCTCTACCCAATAGACGGCAGCACATGACCAGACCGCTCTGAGCATCCTGGGACTGCGTAATGCAATACTCCAGAAAATTTACGGGAAGACTGTCATTGGAAACAGTCGCAGGCAAAAAACCTCGAATCCGCAGCCATTCAGAACTCTGCTCCCTCCTTTTCTGCCATCGTCATCGTCTTCAGGATTTTCTGTTCCAAGATGCTGAAGGCTGCAACACCACCAACCCTGATCACCTTGGAGCCC
>CAIMXI010000208.1 GCA_903845365.1 uncultured Geobacteraceae bacterium
TCCGCACTTAATTGCGGCAGGTTTCACTAAAACGGATATTCAGATTCCATGGCTGGCAAATAAGAGATTACATATAAAGTTAGGATAATAATTGTCTGCGTGGTGTTAACTCAAAAAACTAACATGGGAATCCAGGCTAGCGGAAAAACTGCGGAAAAAGGCACGGGCAAAAAATATTGCCATAACTCTCGGTGCTGAGGGGATACTTATTCACGCGGAGACAAATGAGGAGAATAAGTGGCTTACCGACCGATTGCCCGCCATGAACACAGCGCCAAAGGATGTGGCTGGAGCCGGTGATTCATTATTGACCTGCACTGCTATGGCGCTGGCCGTAGGTGCCAACATCTGGCAAAGTCTTTATCTGGGATCTCTTGCAGCGGCCTGCCAGGTTGGACGTCTCGGAAATATTCCTCTGACTCCTGAAGAATTGAGGGCCGAAATTGAGAATTAGAGCGTTGCTACTTGCTGCAGGTCTTGGCACAAGGCTCCGTCCTTTGACAAACACAATACCAAAATGTTTGGTGCCGATTCATGGCAAACCGCTGCTGGGGTACTGGCTGGAGATACTTGGAAAAGCGGGTGTGCAGCCAATTCTGATAAATCTCCACTATTTTGCTGATGCCGTTCTAGATTACCTCAATACAAATGGGTTTACTCAAAATATCTCCACAGTTTATGAGAAGCATCTGCTTGGTACAGCAGGTACACTTCTCAAAAATCGGAATTTCTTTGATAATGAGTCTGTTATGCTGGTTCACGCTGACAATCTTTCCAAGTTTGACGTTACAGCCTTCATTCAAGCTCATCACGAACGTCCTTCAGGTTGCGAAATCACCATGATGACGTTTACGACACTTACTCCGGAGTCGTGCGGTATAGTGGAGATGGATGAGCATGGAGTTGTGCAGGCCTTTCACGAGAAAGTTTCCAATCCTCCTAGCAATTTGGCCAATGGAGCTGTGTATATTCTAGAATCATCAGTCTTTAAGTTCCTTGATAGCTTAGGCAAGGAAGAGATCGATTTCAGCACGGAGGTGCTTCCGAGTTATATGGGACGCATTTTCACGTTTCATAACGACATCTATCATCGGGATATTGGAACTATGGAAAGTTATGAAGCTGCAAAAAGTGACTATATTTATGATTGATAGCAATTTGTCGCAGACACTGGTTCCTGGAAGCTTGCTTCGAAAATTGTTACATAAGTTAGATGTAGACCGCCCGGTTTTTTTTGGTCTTTTGTCTAAAATATGGGGTATGGCGGCAGGCCCTGTTACTGCACTGCTACTAGCTAAATACTTTTCACCAGTTTTACAAGGCTATTACTATACTTTTTCAACACTCCTTGCGTTGCAGGTTTTTGTCGAATTGGGACTGGGTACAGTAATCGTCCAGTTTGCAAGCCATGAATGGTCCAGTTTGTCTCTGGATAGCAACAGTCGAATTTGTGGTGATGAAAAAGCATTTTCCCGATTAGCAAGTTTGGCTCAACTGGCGTTGAAATGGTATCTTATTGGAGCCATCATTGTAGTCGTTGGCTTAGGTATCGGTGGCTATTTATTTTTTATAAACTCTCCAAACCAAAATATATCGTGGGAGTTTCCGTGGTTTGTCCTGTGTTTGCTGACCGGAGTGACAGTCTGCCTGGTCCCTGTTTGGTCCTTGCTGGAAGGATGCAATCAGGTATCACTTCTCTATACGTTCAGATTTTATCAGGGATTATGCAACAGTCTCTCCGTTTGGATTGCTATTGTTATAGGGCTAAAATTGTGGGTTGCTGCAATTCCTAGCATGGTAGGGATAATTGTTGCGATGATATTTATTTCAAAGTGCTATCCCTTGTTTTTCAAATCATTGTTGCAACACAAGAACACTTCAGGAGATAGCATTGAATGGCGCAGGGATATTCTGCCAATGCAATGGAAAATTGCTTTGTCCTGGGTTAGTGGTTATTTTGTATTTTCACTGTTTACGCCGGTATTGTTTAAATTTCATGGACCAGTCATAGCGGGGCAATTCGGAATGACGTGGACAATAGTCGGGGCTGTTGGTGGTATATCAGGTGCATGGCTCGCACCAAAGGTCCCACAATTTGGGATGTTGATTGCCAAACGAGATTTTGAGGCTCTTGATAAGCTTTTTTGGCGGGTTACGGGCATACTCTCAATGGTGACGATAGTCTTGTCAGTAAGTTGCTGGTCGCTTGTCTACTTATTGAATATATTTTATCCTTCCCTTGCACATAGACTGTTGGCACCAATGCCTGTCAGCATACTTTTGGCTGCACAAGCGATACTTTATTTTTCTTTACCATTTTCATCATATTTACGAGCACACAAGCAGGAGCCTCTGCTCGTGATATCGGTTATTTCCGGCGTGCTTACTGGTATTTCCACGGTATTACTCGGGAAGTATTATTCCGCAACCGGCATGGCAATCGGTTATTTAACGGTAAATATAATCATATTGCCTTTTGTAATTCTAATCTGGTCGAGATGCCGGAAGGCGTGGCATCAGTAAATTAATCGGCCATGAAACTGGACACGAATAAAAAATAAAATGAATTACAAAAATAGAATACAACGAAACATTGAAAAACTGCCTTTTGGATCGAAAGTCATACTCCCCTGTGTTAAATACATATATAATAGCCTTAATATAAGGAGCAAATACAACGCATATTACAAAAAAACAACAGAAAGTAAAGAAGCAAAAGAAATATTGAAAGCGTGTAAGTCAGATCAGATCAAAGAAATTGTTGTTATTTATGACCTATATTCATCGGCTCCTACGTATGGAGATTTTTTTTATGTTGTCATGTTGTCTCGTTTTTTCACGTTATTTAACAAGAAAATACACTTATGGATTGTTGATTCAGAATTCAGGCAGGATGCTGTGGCATCTCTTTCAGTTAATGAGAGGCTGGAATTTGTAAGGTCGATTATTGAAATTCCCCAGATTCTTTTAAATTCAGGAGAAACCGTTGATATCAAAACTGTGACATGGACTCAAGTAACTTCTCTGTTATCGCACTACCAAAATCAAGATTCAGCTTTTATCTGTTTTGAGAATATGGTTACCCATAGAAAATCCTTCTATCAATACAGTTTCAATATTATCAATATGTTGTTGAAATTTAGCCCTGAAATTGATCGAGAACAGTTCTTATTGTCAGCCGACAGTTTTCGAACATTGAATATTGATAAGCCTACAAATCGATATATTACTTGGTCATTACGTTTTACAAATAAGTGGGATTGCAAAAGAAATTTAACTGAAGACGAGTTTGTGTTAATTTACGATTCTTTGAAAAGAATTTTTCCGGAACATAAAATTATGGCCGTCTCAGATGAAACGGGTTGCGCATATTTTAAGGAAATATCTAATAACAAAAACATGGAGCTTTTATATTCAAAAGATTTTTCGCAGTCTTTTTTAGGTGATTCTGCTTTAATTCTTTATAGCGATTATTTTTTCACGGTTCGCGGTGGTGGCATTAGCTCCATTCCGATGTTTTCAAAAATGCCTTATGGAATTATCGCCAAATCTATACATGAAACTGTAACACATCATAGAAAAATCACATCGTGGTCAACGGAAAACCAAGTATTTATTTTTTCTGATAGAGGCTTGCCAGAAGATGTGCTTTGTAGTCAATAAAGGACTGCTTACATGTTAATGCAAAACAACATTAGTCTTATTGTTTATGATTTTGACGGAGTGATGACCAACAACACAGTGATAGTCTCTGAATGTGGTTTTGAGAGTGTGATTGTAAACAGATCAGATGGACTTGCCGTAGAAATAATAAAATCAAAAGGTATCCCACAACTGATATTATCAAAGGAGAAAAATAAGGTCGTCGCCACCCGTGCTGCAAAACTAGGCATTCCAGTCTTACATGGAATTGATGACAAAAAAACGATCCTCCAGAACTACTGTAAATGCCATTCCATTGATTTAAATAAAGTGGTATACATTGGCAACGATCTGAACGACGTGCCTGTAATGTCAGTTGTAGGACATCCAATGACACCACAAGATGCATATATTGAGGCAAAGACGATTGCTACTTTCATCATTCCTGTCACCGGTGGTAACGGTGTTATTAGGGAATTACTAAATCACATTAAATTTGAGGAGGCATGACGTGGCAGAAATTAGCAATCCAAGTAAATATCTGGGAAACGAACTTAATTATTTGCAAAAGGTGTTAGAAGGAGAATCGTGGTCTTCGACTGGAGGTAGTTGGACAATTTCACTTGAGCAAGCGTTTGCAAAGAAGTTTGGAATGAAGCACGCTGTTGCTTTCAATTCTGGTACGTCAACTTTACACGCTGCACTTGAGGCCGTAGGGGTGGGACCGGGAGATGAGGTTATTTCGCCGGCGATCACGGTTATTATGGATACTACAGCTACAATCCACGCAAACGCCGTACCTGTCTATGCAGACGTTAAACCGAAAACGTTTACAATGGATCCTGATGATGTAGCGAGAAAGATAACCTCAAAAACCAAGGCAATCATAACGGTTTCCATTTACGGATTGTCACCTGATATGGATCCCATTCTTGCAGTAGCCAAGAAACACGGAATACCAGTTATTGAAGACAACGCACAGGCCGTGCTCAGTTATTACAAGGGGCGATTATTGGGAACACTTGGGGATGTTGCTAGTTTCAGTTTCGAGAACACTAAACATATCTCTTGTGGCGAAGGCGGCCTCATAGTGTCCAATAATGAGGCTATAGCTGAAATGTGTCGCAAAATAGGCGGTCACGGATTCAAGAACTTGAAGGCAGATGAGGGTAGAATACGCCTTACTCAAGATGTCTTTCAAAACCCCAATTACAAGCGCCATGATGTACTTGGCTGGAACTATCGACTGGCTGAGTTTAATGCCGCTGTTGCTCTAGCACAACTTGAACGGGTTGATGAATTAGTTGACCTGCGTATCAAGTCAGCCAATATCCTTATTGATGCAATGAAGACGTGCGATTATCTGATTCCCCAGGAACTGCCTGATGGATATGTAAACTCATTTTATACACTTGGAGCTGTCTACGAAGGTGTTTCCAGCATCGGTGTTTCGTGGGAAGATTTCCGTAAAGCGTACATAGAAGCTGGAGGTGATGGTATATACGGGGCATGGAGCGTACCCTATCTTGAACCAATGGTTGCTAACCGGCAATTTGCTAAACGCTGCCCATGGGTCTACGAAAAGATCAGTTACTCTGCCGGGCTTTGTCCTGTTGCAGAACAGATCCAGCCAAAAATTATGCAGTTCAAAACAAATTACCGTGATGTCACCCTTGCGGAAAAGAAAGCTGATATTCTGAGAACCGTCATAAAGAAGTTTGCTTCACAGTAAATTTTATAAAATGCCGAGGTTAAGAGATGTTTGATATTGATTTCTATATGAAGGTCACTAAGTTACGCCATAAACTAGAGTTAAAAGAGTTACATGCTAGAGAAGAGATTCTAACTTCACTGGAAGAGTTGCGAAGTAAATTTCCTGTAATCTATAACATTGAAACTACCAATGCGTGCAACATGCTCTGCAAGATGTGCCCCCGCACCACGATGATGACACGTGATGTTGAGACCATTAACCCTCAATTATTTCAGAAAATTGTTGACCAGATTACCCCCCACTCACCAGAGCTTTGGGGTAGGTGGGAAGCCTTTATTGCGGACGAATATGGAATTTCAGAAAATATGATGAGTGAGAACCACTTTTTTCTAACTATTATTCCAAAGGTCATTCAGCTTCATGGGTATGGGGATCCGTTGCTCGATGAAAATATGCCTCAGTATGTACAATTACTCACAAGCCGAGGCATTCCATCGTACTTCAGCTGTAATCCAGCTAACATTGATGTTGAAAAAACCGTTGAAATGTTTAGGAACGGTTTGAACTACATCAAATACTCAATCGAAAGCGTAGATGATGAGAATCACAAAAATATCCGTGGTGATGCCTCAAATTTCAGTAATAGCTATAATAACATCCTCAATCTGCTAGATATAAAGAAGCAAAACAATTACGGTACTACAATTATTATTACAATGCTGGATCTGAATCGTGACAAGCAAAAGCAAGAGTTCGATCTTCTTCGCAAGGCATTTGATGGCCTCGATGTCTACATCTACCTGAAAAGTGAAGATCAACAATGGTACCGCAAGGATTTTCATGGTACTAACTCTATCCACTGGTCTGAATTCTGCAAACATCCATGGATGTCTATAACCGTTAAGTCAAACGGGGAGATTGCCATGTGTATGGAGGATTTTGACAATGAAATAATACTGGGGGACTCCAGGGTCGATACAATCCAGCAAATTTGGAATGGGGAGAAATATTCTCAATTCAGGAAAGCTCACGTTTATGGAACTAAAGGTAATAAATGCAGTGATAGATGTGATATGAAGCTTGTAAATGATTATCTGTAAACATTAAATCTAGAAAAAGAGGATACATTTATGAAAACGATTGCCTTAGACGGACGGTTTATTGGGGAGGGGCAACCAGTCTACTTGATTGCAGAGATTGGTCTAAATCACAACGGTGATATGCAGATAGCGAAAAAACTAATTGATGCCTCTTTTGCAACTGGTTGGGATTGTGTAAAATTTCAAAAACGTACTCCTGAGCTCTGTGTTCCAGAACACCAGAGAAATGTTATGAGGGATACACCCTGGGGGCGTATGACCTACATGGAGTACAGATATAGAGTCGAGTTTGAGAAAGAGCAATATGATTGTATTGATATGTATTGCCGGGAAAAGCCGATCGCTTGGACCGCTTCTTTCTGGGATCTTAAGAGCCTTGAATTTCTTCTTAAGTACGATATTCCATTTTTAAAAGTTCCTTCTGCTAAATTGACGGAACACGAGTTCCTTGCAGAATCTGCTAAATCAGGGAAACTTGTCATTCTTTCAACAGGCATGAGCACGGTAGAGGAAGTGGATGCAGCAGTTGAGGTTCTCGAAAAACATAGCAAGGGCAATTATATCCTGATGCATACAAATTCTACCTATCCTGCACCACCAGAAGACTTGAATCTGAGAGTGATCAGTTTTCTTAAAGACCGCTACAGGTGCATAATTGGTTACAGTGGCCATGAATACGATCTTGAGCCTACTGTTCTTGCAGTTTCCTTGGGGGCTAGTGTTGTTGAACGTCATGTCACGTTGGATCACGCTATGTGGGGTTCTGATCAATTTGCAAGCTTGGAAGTACATGCAATGGATTTACTTAACAAACGAATTAAAAATATTAATGTAGTTTTGGGTGACGGTGTTAAAAAAGTATCTGAAAAAGAGATGGAAGTTAGAAAAAAATTGAGGGGATATTAGCATATGAAAAGTGGCCTTTTTATCACAGTACGAAGCGATTCGACAAGGCTTCCAAACAAGGCTTTTTTACCGATAATGGGCAAGCCTACTATCGAGCTGGTTATTCAACGGGCGAAAAAAGTAATTACTGTCGATAAGATTGTAGTCTGCACAACTGAGCGTTCTATTGATGACGCAATTATCGAAATTGCTCAACGAAATAACGTAGATTTTTTCCGGGGTAGCCTTGAGGACAAATTGGAGCGTTGGTTGGGTGCTACACGCGCATTCGGACTGGACTTTTTTATCACAATGGATGGTGACGATCTTCTTTGCGACCCTGAGCTGATTGATATTGGAGTTGAGCAGATGCAACGATGCGACGTCGATTTTATTGAAGCGCCTGATGGGTTGATTTGTGGTTCATTTACATACGGTATAAGGACAACTGCCCTCGAAAAAGTATGTAGCATTAAAGGCACCAGTGAAACTGAGATGATGTGGACCTATTTTAAGGACACTGGACTCTTTAAGGTGGACACCCTCAATGTTTCAGACCCGGTGTTTTATGATCCGGGTATCAGAATGACACTTGACTATGAGGAGGATCTAGCTTTTTTTACTGCGATTTTAGTTGGCTTGAATGTAGAAAACAATGATGTCCCGCTTAGACAGATAGTACCGTTTCTGAAAGAACACCCGGATATCGTTAGACTGAATGCTTTTCGACACGATGAGTGGGCGAATAATCAGAAACAAAAAACTAAACTGATTTTAAAATCAGATAAATAAACATATGAATTTTAGAACATATATCAAAAATCTACGATATTGGTGCTTGCCGGTTGGTGTAGAAAACCTACTACGAAATTGTGTATCAGGTTTAAATTTGCCACGAAAACTAAGAAAAATGTTGTCTGGCAACGAGAAGTTTCGCGGTTGCCATAAAAACGAAAGATGTTTTATCCTTGCCACTGGTCCATCAGTCAATAGTCAAGATTTAACAGTACTGCAAAATGAAATATGTATTTCAGTAGCGGAGTTTTATCACCACAAAGATTTTAAAACTATTAACCCAATGTACCATGTTGAAGCTCCAAGTCATGACCCGTTTGACAACCTAACGATAACTGGAATTGTAAATAATTTAAAAAAATTCCTTAGCAATAAAACCAATATATTTCTTGGCACAACAAGCTTTAAGTACTCTTTTTATAATTATTACAGTGATAATAGCAATTTAAAAGACCTAAATATTAACTTTATTAATTATGACTACAGTCCGCAAATAGATGAGAATAATTTCAGTGATAGTAATATATGGGATTTAACAAAAAATCCATTTGCTTGCAAGACGGTGGTATACTCAGCAATTCAAGTTGCCTACTATATGGGCTTCAAGGAAATATATTTATTAGGGTGTGATCATGATTATTTGCTACGCTATTTCAATAATAGCTTTGATGGCCACCATTTCTACGCTGACCATGATGGAACTGACCCAGAGAAAGTGAAAGGGCATTTGGAAGAATTTACACTTGAGAGATGGTTTGAACAATACTATTTCAGATGGAAACAATACCGATTGATGAACGAATATCTCCGTGCAAATAATTGTAAAATTTTTAATGCGACAAATGGTGGGATGCTTGATGTTTTCCCTAGGGTTAGACTAGAAGATGTTGTTTAACTATACTTTTATACGGCATTGATTTGCGTTTTTTTTACAGAAGCGTTACGATTAAACCCTCTCACGCTGGGTGAGTGGCTTTAAAACTCTTCCCCCTAACGAGGTCGGGAGGGGGAGACGCAGTCATTTAATATTGTAAGCTCTAATAAAAGAGGATAACCATGTTATTATCGCATCTGCGAAAGAATGCCTTTACTATATGGCTGCGTAGTTTGTTTAGAACTGTATATTATGAATTTGTTTTTCGTAAGCAACATTTAAAAATTGGATTTATGACAAGCATCACAGATGCCACATTTGGAAATTATAACTACATTTATGATTACGTAGTTTTGAGAGAAGTAAAACTTGGTGACTATTCATATGTTGCATACGGAACAAACATATTCAAAGCAACAATAGGTAAATTTTGTTCTATTGGGCCAGATGTAAAATGTGGATTAGGACGCCATCCTAGTCATACTTTTGTATCAACGCATCCTATTTTTTATTCACCAATCAAGCAATCTCAAGTTACTTTTACAAATCAAAGTTATTTTGAAGAGTATAAAGAAATCAAGATTGGTAATGATGTATGGATCGGAGCTAATGCCGTCATAGTTGGTGGTGTAGAAATAGGTGACGGTGCAATAATAGCAGCTGGATCTGTTGTAACGAAAAATGTACCAGCTTACTCTATCGTTTCTGGCGTACCTGCCGCTGTAGTTAGATTTAGATTTAATGAAGAGATAATAAGAGATTTATCTAAAATAAATTGGTGGAACTTTGACATAAATTATTTGAAAAACAATTTTAAAGCTTTTCATGATGTAGATTGTTTTATTGGCATGCATGATGGCGTAGAAATATCAAACACCTCACATCCCATATAATATGAATGTAAGTAGATACAAGCTAACGCTGTTATTAAACACTTTTCCTAGTTATTCAATTAGCGTTTTCTTCTCAAGCATCTTCATTCAGCCGCGTTTGTTTGCCTACCCTCTTTTATTATTTAATATAAAAAAGATAAAACTTACCAGGTGGAATCTCATATTATTACTACAAATATTTATTGTATTCTTTACTCCATTCTTCGGGTTGTTTTTCGATAGGTCTTATTATTTACTTGATATTGCATATTTTATATCAGCAATTTATACACTTTTGTTTATAAACAAAACACTTGATAATGTAAATGCATTTAATGAATTTATTCGTATAGTTTTGCTGATAAATATTTATTACTCTGCTTTCCAAATATTTTGTTTTTACTCAGGTTTGTCAGAATTAACTATGTTGCATAGTAATATACCATTCCATGTAGAAAGCGGATATACTGTACAATCAGGGATCTTTCTTATTCCGAGGTATACTGGTCTTTTTATTGAGTCGGGTCCCCTAACTTTTTTTCTTTGTTTAACCTTTCCTTACTTACTGCAAAAAAGGATTGAATTCCCTTATTATTTAAAACTTCTAACGTTTGTATTAATAATATTTACGCAATCAAAGTTTTTATTGGCATTTTTACCAGCTTTATTATTCGAATTGATTTTTAAACGATATATGCCAAGTAGTTATAAATTATTTACAAATTCATTTGCAGCATTTTTTGTTGTAACCACTTTTATAGCAGTTATTATGACAGTATTACTTCAAGATTCAGAGTTGAATCAATATTTAGGTAGTACCATACCTGCGTATAGCGAGAGACTTTTTGCACTGAGAGACGGTATTAAGCAAATAATGGACCTACCTATATTTGGCAAGGGGCTATTACCTACAAATTTCGATGTTGAAGGTGCCACTTTTAATATAACGGGTTTAGATGCAATTTCTATCATTTTATGTGGTTATGGTCTGGTTTTGGGTTCTATATTATTATTATCTTATCTTTTATTTCCAGTTTTATCTAAGATGGATTACAAATTTACTTTTATAATAGTCTTAATTACAGGATTTATATCTAGTGGATCATTGATAACCCCACAATATTTTTTCGCTATCACTTATTCTATTTTAAGTCACTATCAAAATACTCACCATACCGCGATACCTATAATTTCAAAACCCGGTAGTATGACCTGAAGAACTTATTTTAACTTCCGTTTAATAGCGAGTGCACCATGTTGTTTGAGCCTTTTTTCAGCATTATTACAGTTACATATAATAACCTTCAAGGAATTATTGCAACTTCCAAGAGCATTTCATCACAGGAATGTAAGGATTTTGAATGGTTAGTTATTGATGGTGGGTCAATAGATGGAACACTAGATTTTATTTTAGAGCCTAGAACATTAATAACAAACTGGATTAGCGAAAAAGATCTAGGAATTTATGATGCAATGAATAAGGGGATTAAATTATCGACAGGTAAATATTCCGTTTTTTTAAATGCAGGAGATGTGTTTACAGGTAACACAACACTTGAAAAAGTTAAAAAAATAATCACCTGCAGTAGTGAATTGCCAGACATGCTTCTTGGCGGGGCAATGTTTGTTCTTCAGAATGGTGTGAATTTATACCGAGAGCCTCGTGATATTTCAAAGTACATATGGCACGGAGTACCAGCGAATCATCAAGCTACATACTTCAGAAATGAGATTTTGAAGAATACTCTTTATGACATAAGGTATAAAATATGTGGTGATTATTATTTAATGGCTATGTTTTATCTCAAAGGTAAATACTTTGCTTATTTAAATGAGTCGCTCGTGTCTTTTCAAGTTGACGGCACATCTTACAAAAACCCTGTATTACTTTGGAAAGAATCTTATTTGGTAAAAATAAAAGTACTAAAATTACCATTAATAATTAGGATTAAAAGCCTTGCAAAAAGTATAATTTCAACGTTAGCAATGATCGTTGTGTCACAACCAAGTTTTCGTTGGCTCGCTAAGTACATAAAAAAGGCCACACAAAATTAGTATATTCTTTAGCACTTGAACAATTTGTCCGGAGGCTAGTATGTTCAGTAAAAAAACTCTTCTTATTACAGGAGGAACCGGTTCATTCGGAAACGCCGTGCTACGCCGTTTTCTTCATACCGATATTAAAGAAATCCGCGTTTTTTCCCGCGATGAGAAGAAACAAGAAGACATGCGGCTCGAGTTAAATAATGACAAGATAAAATTTTATATAGGCGATGTACGCGATTTCGATAGCTTGATTTCCGCTATGCATAATTCTGATTTTGTCTTTCATGCCGCTGCGCTTAAACAGGTACCGTCCTGTGAATTTTATGCGATGGAGGCCGTTAGAACAAACGTTTTAGGTACAGAAAATGTTCTTAATGCGGCGCTCGCAAGCAAGGTGAAAAAGGTGATCTGTTTGAGTACGGATAAGGCTGTTTATCCTATTAACGCCATGGGTATTTCCAAGGCGATGATGGAAAAACTGATGGTTGCTAAGGCTCGTACTACGGATATCACAAAGACCATTATTTGTGGAACCCGCTACGGCAATGTCATGGCTTCGCGTGGCTCAGTTATTCCACTATTTATCAAGCAGATACGTGAGGGCAAACCGCTCACGGTCACTGATCCGGATATGACCCGTTATCTTATGTCTCTAGAAGATGCCGTCGATCTTGTTATCTATGCTTTTAATAATGCCCGACAAGGTGATATTTTTGTCGAAAAAGCCCCCTCGTCTACGATTATGGATTTGGCAATTGCGGTCAAGGAATTGTTAAAGGCTGAAAATCCAATCAAAGTAATCGGTACACGTCATGGTGAGAAGCTTTATGAAACCCTGTTGACGCGTGAAGAGCGGGTAAAGGCAGAGGATTTAGGTCGTTATTACCGGATAGTGCCGGATGATCGGGATTTGAACTATGGCAAGTATTTTACTGAAGGTGAAGAGAAGATTGCTGAAGTTGAGGATTATAACTCCCATAACACCAAGCGGCTGAATGTGGAAGAGATTAAGGAACTGTTGTTGAAGCTTGACTACATACAAGAACAACTAAAATTATGAATTCTGGATTTTGAATTTTGGATATGAAACAGGGATCTGCCACAACCAAAAGTAGACGTCTCTGGGTGTACCTATTTGAAATACAGATTTTTATTTGAGGTCTTATGAAGACAGTTTTGATAACCGGTTCTGAAGGTTTTGTTGGCAAGAATTTGCGTGTAACTTTGCAACATCTTGAAGATTTGCGGGTTATTTGTTTTGATGTTTACGATGATCCGTCAACTCTTTTCACTTTACTTGACCAGGCAGATTTTGTGTTTCATCTGGCTGGTGTCAATCGTCCTCAGAATCCTGAAGAGTTTCAATCAGGTAATACCGGACTAACTGAACAGGTTTGCTACTACCTTGCAAAGAGTGGTAGAAAGGTGCCGTTTGTCATTACCTCGTCCACTCAGGCAGTTCTTGATAATCCCTATGGTGTCAGCAAGCGCGGAGCTGAAGATGCGGTTTTTGAGTATGGGCGGACGACCGGTGCTCAAGTTCATGTTTTTCGCCTCCCAAATGTTTTTGGCAAGTGGTGCCGCCCCAATTACAACTCAGGTGTTGCGACCTTTTGTCACAATATAGCCAATGATCTGCCGATACAGGTAAACGATCCAAATGTGGTTATGAACCTGGTTTATATAGATGATGTGGTCAATGCTTTTGCTCAGCTTCTGGATGACTATGCAGATATGGACGGTGATTTCTGCCGGGTTCAACCGGTTCATACGGCAAAATTAGGTGAGATTGTAACGTTGATTCAATCCTTTAAGGAGAGTCGTGCTTCCAGAAGCATTCCGGATATGACTGATGTATTCGTAAAAAAACTCTACAGTACCTATTTGAGTTATCTGCCAAAAGATCAGTTCAGTTATCCTTTGAAAATGAATGTTGACCTGCGCGGCTCATTTACTGAGTTCATCAAGACTCCCGACCGGGGGCAGGTTTCAATCAATATTTCTAAACCTGGTATCACCAAAGGTAACCACTGGCACCATACAAAAAATGAGAAGTTTCTGGTTGTCAGCGGACAGGGGCTGATCAGGTTCAGAAAAATCGGGATAAGTGAGATAGTCGAATACCCTGTTTCTGGAGACAAGCTGGAGGTTGTGGATATTCCTACAGGTTATACTCATAACATCAGTAATACAGGGGAAACCGATATGGTTACGGTTATGTGGTGTAACGAGATGTTTGATACAGAGAGGCCGGATACGTTTTTTGAACCTGTGGAGTGTAAAGAATGAAAAAGCTGAAAGTGGTAACTGTAGTCGGTACTAGACCGGAGATTATTCGTCTTTCTCGTGTACTACCCAAATTGGACCATTATATGGAGCACATTCTTGTCCATACCGGCCAGAACTATGACTATGAACTGAACGAAATATTTTTCAACGATCTGGATATTCGCAAACCAGATTACTTTCTGGGTGCTGCTGGCGCTACCGCCGCTGAAACCATCGGTCAGATGATTATTAAAATTGATCCGCTGCTGGCTGAGTTGCAGCCTGAAGCGTTGTTGGTGCTTGGTGACACTAATAGCTGCCTGGCCGCCATCCCGGCAAAAAGGCGCAAGATCCCCATCTTTCATATGGAAGCTGGCAATCGCTGTTTTGATCAACGTGTGCCGGAAGAGACCAATCGGAAGATTGTTGATCATACCAGTGACATCAACATGATCTATAGCGACATAGCCCGCGAATACCTGTTGCGGGAGGGCCTTCCGCCGGATCGAGTCATAAAGACCGGCTCGCCTATGTTTGAGGTACTGAATCACTACCTGCCAAAAATAGAAGCATCCACCATCCTGACTAAATTAGGGCTTACCCGTTTTGACTACTTTGTAGTAAGTGCTCATCGCGAAGAGAATGTGGATTCCGAGATTAATTTCCTCAAGTTGGTAGCCATCCTTAATAGTCTGGCAGAAACCTACTGCAAGCGAGTTATCGTTTCCACCCATCCGCGCACACGCAAGCGGGTTGAAAGCCTTGGAGTAGTTTTTCATGATAAGGTAGAACTTATGAAGCCGCTTGGCCTGACAGACTATGTTCATCTGCAGATGCAGGCATGTGCTGTGCTTTCCGATAGCGGTACCATCAATGAGGAATCATCGATCCTGAATTTCCCGGCTCTGAATCTGCGTGAGGCACACGAGCGACCTGAAGGAATGGAAGAGGCTAGCGTGATGATGACAGGATTGGAGCTAGACAGGGTGCATCAGGGTCTTGCAATTTTGGCTGATCAGAAACGGGGTACCGAACGCACTCTTCGGCAGGTGGGAGATTACTCGATGCCGAATGTATCCGACAAGGTACTTCGAATTATTCTGAGCTATACAGACTATGTGAATAGAGTGGTGTGGAAGAAGCAGGGCTAAATGAAGGTTCTGATTGTTTCCCAATATTTCTGGCCAGAAAATTTTCGTATCAACGACCTGGCTAGTGGACTTGTTGAACGTGGCCATGATGTTTCTGTGTTGACCGGCATGCCAAACTATCCGGATGGTAAACTTTTTCCTAACTATGGTTTTTATGTTCGGCACGAGGAGTATAAAGGGGTTAGGGTGATTCGTGTGCCGCTAATTCCTCGTGGCAATGGTGGTGCTTTACGGTTGATTGCCAATTATATTTCCTTTGTCTTAACGGCCTGCCTTTTGGGCCCTTTTTTATGCCGTGGCAAATTCGATCTGATTTTTGTCTGCCAACTCTCTCCGATAACTGTTGGATTGCCCGCGCTACTCTTAAAAAAAATCAAACGAATACCTATTATGTTTTGGATACTCGACTTGTGGCCTGAGAGCCTTTCGGCAACAGGAGCGATCAATTCACCAAGCATTTTGAATAAAGTGGATTCTTTGGTCCGATTTATTTATGGAGGATGTGACAAGATTCTTGTATCCTCTCAAGGATTTATAGCCAGTATTGTGGACAAAACAGCTAATTCTGCAAAACCAGACTATTTTCCCAACTGGCAGGAACCAGAATACAGTGAAGCGGATACAATCCCAGAAAGTCTTCCTGAAGGTTTCCGTGTTGTCTTTGCAGGCAATGTTGGTGCTGCACAAGATTTTGAGACTATTTTGTCAGTGGCTGAAAAGCTGAGGGCATATCCAGATATCCAATGGGTTATTCTGGGAGAGGGACGGCGCTTTGAATGGGTGAAGGAACAAGTAGATTTACGCAAGCTATCCACATTATTCCATCTTAAAGGCCGCTTTCCCGCAGAGATGATGCCCTCTTTCTTTGCACAGGCAGATGTGATGCTTGTCACTTTGAAACGTGATCCTGTATTCGCTTTGACTGTACCAGGGAAAATACAGTCATATATGGCTTGCGGAAGGCCGATTGTGGCGGCACTTGACGGGGAGGGTGGGCGACTTATTGCTGAATCGGGTTCAGGATTATCTGTGCCGTCAGAGGATGTTGACGCCTTGGCCGATGCGATCCTGACTATGTACCAAATGCCGATGGAAGAACGGGAATCAATGGGAGTACGTGGTAAAAAGTACTGCGAAGCAAATTTTGATCGCAATATGCTTCTTGATAGACTTGATGGGTGGATGAGACAGTTGGTAAAGACAAATGAAGGCAATTTTGGATGTTGAATTTTGGATTTTGAATGAAAATATTAAGGAAAGTATGTGAAACAACTTCTTGTTACCGGTGCAACCGGTTTTATTGGTCATTTTGTTTGCAATAAGCTTTTGGCTGATGGCCAGTGCGTCAGAGGAACACTACTTGAATCGGAATCGCCATCATCACTTGTCGAGGGTGTTTAACCAGTTGTAATCGAACCACTTGGCTCGGATACCCTGTGGTACCATGCTCTCTCAGGTATACACACTGTCATTCATCTGGCCGCCCGTGTACATATTCGGAAGCAATTTTGGATTTTGAATTTTGGATTTTGAATTGAACGGCAAAGATAGTGTTAAGGCAATTAAACGGCAATTTTTGAATATTGAATTTTTGATTTTGAGTTATTGAAAACTACAGAGTATGGATGTATTGTCAACTTGCTCATTAATCTCTGCCGCGTGGAGGCGAATCATGCGTACAACAACAAGTACGGAGAGGGCAATTTTAAATGTTGGATTTTGAATTTTGAATTTATAACTTCAATTTTTCTGGTACGAAATTATGGCGTTTGGTAATTTTTTTTGCTTAAAGATAGGAATCCGAAGACAAGAAATTTACACATTTTGCTTTGTTACGATAATGCAGATGAGCTATAGTGCCACAACGAAAATGCTCTTTTGGTGAGGTGAATAATTAAATGAATTTTCTGTTTAATGAAAATAAGGCGGTAGCCGTTTTACTGTTTGTGACTAAAAAACTTTCTGTTGAGGGGATTAAACCTGATCTGCATAAAGTATTCAAGATCATTTATTTTGCAGATCAAAAGCACTTGCTCTGCTATGGTCGCCCGGTACTAATTGGAGATGATTATATCGCGATGAATCACGGCCCAGTTCCATCTCGTGTTTACGATATGATCAGAATAATCAGGGGAGATGCTCTTAATTGCACCTGCCGGGATTATTCGGGCGTTTTACAGGTAACCGGTCATTATCTTATTCCTGTCGCTGAACCAGATATGGAAGAATTGTCTGAATCGGACGTTACTTGCCTCTTAGATTCTCTATCTGAGAATAAATTGCTTTCGTTTTCCGATCTTCGCGACAAATCGCATGACAATGCATACAATAAGGCTGGCAAGGATGACAAGATTTCACTCAAGGAAATTGCCAAAGTTGCTGGAGCTGACCACACTATGCTGAAATATCTTTCTGCAAAACTGGAAGCAGAAGCTGCTTTTTCATGACCCCTCGTATTGGCGACCTTTTTCCTCCCGACGTTCGTTCCGTTTTTTCCGTTACCGCCATTAAACCTGGTACCATTCTGCGTACGCACGTCGATGACACCACCCCGCCCAAAATAAAGTTGTTTCTTGTTCTTGTCGTGAACGAAGAACTGGCCTCTATCGCCTGTCTCTACATCAATTCTGACGTTAATCCAAACTTGTTTTACAACGAAGAACTGAAGAGCCTGCACCTGCCAATATCATCTGTAAAATATAGCTTTTTGGCTCATGATTCTTTCATTGACTGCTCGGATATGCGCGAAAAGAAACTACATAACTTGCAGGGTGCTATCCAGAATGACATGGATGTGCTTCAGGGAGAACTCTCTATAGAAGATCTTACGTCTGCCCTGAGCACTGTTCTGCATGCGAAGACGATTCCCATAAAACTTAAAAAGAAATTCGGTATACTGTAGCCGCAATTTTGAATTTTGAGTTATGAAATTAAGTATTTTGAGGGTGGTTTATGAACCGATTTCTTGTTACCGGTGCAACCGGTTTTGTTGGTCATTTTGTTTGCAATAAGCTTTTGGCTGCTGGCCAGTACGTCAGAGGAACACTACTTGAATCGGAATCGCCATCATCACTTGCCGAGGGAGTTGAACCAGTTGTAATCGAACCACTTGGTTCGGATACCCAGTGGCACCATGCTCTCTCAGATATACACACTGTCATTCATCTGGGCGCCCGTGTGCACATCATGGATGATAAATCGTCAGACCCGTTGACTGAATTCCGGAAAGTGAATGTCGAAGGTACTGCCAGACTTGCCAGAGAGGCCGCAAAAGCCGGTGTTAAGAGATTTGTATTTATCAGCTCCATCAAGGTAAATGGCGAAGAGACCAGTACTCCCTACACTCCTGAATCGCCCCCCAACCCCACTGATCCTTACGGCATCAGCAAATATGAAGCAGAGCAGGTTCTACGCAAGATCGAAGCTGAAACCGGATTGGAAGTTGTTGTTGTGCGCCCGACGCTGGTTTATGGGCCTGGAGTGAAAGCGAACTTTCTCAATATGATGAAATGCCTGAAAGGCAATTTTGGATTTTGGATTTTGGGTTAAAAATCTTACCTCTTCCGCTTGCTTCTATCGAGAACAAACGCAGTCTTGTTTATGTTGGCAACCTGGTTGATGCGCTTGCGGTCTGTGCCACACATCCTGCTGCGGCGGGGAAGACTTATCTGGTGAGTGATGGGGAGGATGTTTCTACACCAGAGCTTTTGCGTCGAGTTGCTTTTGCTCTTGGAGTGCGGTGTTGGCTATTGCCTTTTCCTGTCTCCTGGATGAAATGTTGTGCGAGAATACTCGACAATTTTGAATTGTTGAAAAGCAATTTTAGATTTTGGATTTTGGATTTTGGATTATTTAAGTCAAAAGCTGGTAAACCAATTCAAAATTCAACATCCAAAATTCATAATCCACGATTCACAGGAGCCGTCAACAGGTTAACCGGCTCTCTGGTTGTGGATAGTTCAAAGATTCGGCAGGAACTTGGGTGGGTGCCGCCGTTTACTATGGAGGAGGGGTTACGGGAAACGGGGAGATGGTTTAAAGACAATAAGAAGCAATTTTGAATTTTGGATTTTGGATTTTGGATTGGAAAACCGTAAGAGGCAATATCGGACGTTGAATTTTTGATTTTGGACTGATAATATTCAGGCCATTCTGAAAGACAAGGTGAAA
>CAIMXI010000209.1 GCA_903845365.1 uncultured Geobacteraceae bacterium
CTTATCACCACCATCATTGGAACCATCGCCCCAGCGACGGCATTTGCGGCTAACGGATTGAGTGAAGATAACAGTGGGATTTTTGTCTGGGTATTTTTAGGATTCTGCGCCCTGATAGTAGTAGCACAGGTAATACCGGCAATATTGTTGATGACTGGGATGGTAAAAGGTGCAGTATCAGCAGCTAAAGGTGAAATGGTATCGGTAGCTACTAAAAGCTGATAAAGGGGGAAATATGAAAATGGAAGCATCGTAGAAGGCCATCTCTCGGGGTGGCCTTTGTCAATCGCCAGGTTACGCGAACTGCGCAATCAGATTGCCAATGAAGCAGCAGAGGAATTGCAGAGAAGTCGAAAAAACATGAAGGTCTGCATCGACTGGGAATTGAAAATTGAAAATTGGAGGTTGGTTGTTCATCAGAAGGAGTTTCATATGTCAGAGGATACGCCACCAGATATAATGCGTTTGGGTTTGTGGGTTGATGGCAGCTTCAAAGTGTGCAGTTTTACCGTCAAGATAAGGTGAGGTGAACTGAGATGGCGCGAGCAAATATTGGGAAGTTTCAAGGGAAAGTCTGTAAAAACGGAGACAATAGGTTTTGTCAGAGACGGTATGAAGAGGATTCCGATGCGTGGAAGATTTTCGACGATGTTTGGAATAGTGTCGCATGTCGGAGGCACGAGGGGTCAAGGAGGGAGATTGATTCATCCACAGACTATTGGTACAATACTGGAAGTTCACCACGGTCTGCGTGAAGCTCTTTTGAAGTAATAATTGCCTCAAATAATGCGCATCAGAAATACTGGCCTTCCTTTCTGTCCGCCTAAGATGGTTACATTTGTTAGTAAAAATTAAGCCCACCGTGATGATTGGTGGGCTTTTTTTTGGTGGTAAACTGTCCCAAAGCACCTGTGGGTCTCTATCAATCGGGACTAGCGCTTGATCTTTGCATCAGTGAACAGGCGTAATGCCTCGACCTCTGCTCTAGATCTTGATTTCTGTTTTCCCGAGCACCTTCAGGTTGTTTTCTGATAGCTTCCCTTAACCCGCCAGACTATTAACAATCGGAAAAAGAAATTTTCATCTACCGAAGTGTAAAATCCTAAGTGTTGATAAAGACTCCTGTCAAATATTTTACATTTAGTAAAAAATTTTTCCTTGAGTTAATACCATGCTAATTCAGGTGTTTTCCTCATATTTCCCCCAAATTGTCCACATTGGTAGTAAAAATTTTTACATCCGCAGAACTCCAGCCATCATTAACTCTCTGATATTCCGCAGCTTTAAACCCAACCAGTATTGGCACGTATTCTGTAAAACAATTCGCGATCCCACATTAGAATGGAAGCACAAATGACAATTCGTATGGCAGGCAATACTGCGTTTCTAGGCGGTGACTGGACGCTTCATGGCACTCCGCGCAAAATGGATTCATTGTCGTCGTCACTGCAACTGATCGAATCGGTTGGTGACAATTACTTACATATCGATTGTGGGCAAATCAGCAGGATTGATCCGGATGGGCTGCAGCTTCTCAACGTTTGGCTGGAATGTGTCAGGATAAGGGGTGCGAAGCCAAGGCTTGTCAATGTTCCGGAAACACTCAAACCCTGGGTTTCGCATCTGGTGCTGCATTGAAAAAACTAAAAAGGAGACCGAGAAATGAAGATCACAGAAATCAAGGAAATTGCAAAACGTTATGACATCAAAGTTGGCAAGACCAGCAAAAGCGAGTTGGTGCGCATCATCCAGCAGGCCGAGGGAAATCAGCCCTGTTTTGCCAGCAACCTTTCTGCAGAGTGTGATCAACACTCCTGCGCTTGGCGTGAAGACTGTGTTTGAGTCGCGTCGATCTGCACAAGATATCAGCGGTTATGAAAG
>CAIMXI010000210.1 GCA_903845365.1 uncultured Geobacteraceae bacterium
CGTAGGCCATGGTGCTGATCGGATCGCAAAACATTCTTGATTCCGGGATGAACGTTATGCACTCGTGGTAGAAAGAACGATATTCTTCAGGCAGGCGGGCAATGTCAGCAGAATTCGATTGTGTGATCACGGCATGCTCCTATTGATAGTAGTCCACCCCCCGACCCCCTCCTTACAAACAGGAGGGGGAGAAGGGAAGCGGACTTTTGCTCCCCCTCCTTCCGATAAACAAGGAGGGGGCTGGGGGGTGGTTACGGTATCATCCACTGCAGGTAGTACGCCTGCAGATACACAATGACACCAACGATGATTGTCAGGAAGATCGAGTGCTTCAGGGTAAAGCGGAACAGGGTGCCTTCCTCACCGACCATACCGCAGGCGGCAGTAGCGACAGCCAGTGATTGTGGAGATATCATCTTGCCCATGACGCCGCCGCTGGTATTTGCTGCGCCGGTCAGGATCGGGTTAAGGCCGAGTTGCTCGGCGGTGGCTTTCTGCAGTCCGCCGAAGAGGACGTTACTGGAGGTGTCGGAACCGGTCAGGAATACGCCGAGCCAGCCGAGGAACGGTGAGATGAACGGGAACCAGTGGCCGGTCTTGGTGAAGACCAGGCCGAGGCAGTTGGTCATGCCGGAAGTGTTCATAACGTACGCCAGGCCGAGTACAGAGGCGACCGTGACCGCAGGAAAGCGCATATTGTAGAGCGTTTTTCCGGCCAGCTTGAAAACATCGCCGAAACCAACGCCACACAGCAGTGCCGAGAAGAATGCAGCGATCAGGATGGCGGTTCCGGCGGCGGACATGAAGTTAAAATTGTACTTGGCAGGCAGATTGATAGGGAGCTGATCTGCTGTCGCTTTTCCCAGTGGCTTGAACTGATCTTTGGCAGTGACCTTGTTCTTTTCCAGATCATCCTTAACCAGTTTCTGGATGTCGGCGCTCTTCTTGGCAATGGCATTGAAACCGGAATTACGCTCCTCTGTCAGTATAGCACCTTTGCCGGTCAGGCCCTGTTCAACCGGCATGAACTTCTCTTCCAGGCCCTTCAGCTCATTCAGCATGGTGATGATGCCGGCCAGTTTTGGTTCGGACGCCGGCAGAGATACCAACAATTTGTCTGCTTCGGCGGAGACTGCGGTTATTTTTTTCAGACCATCTTCCGGTTTGGAAACTTTTTTGACGATCATGTTGTCAAGACCGGCAACCGTAATGACAACTTTGCTCTTTTCAAGCTCAGTCTTGATGGACGGAACACCCCACAGCAGCACCATAACAGTCAGAGCCAGGTAGGGAGTCCAGGCCTTGAATACTTCGCCGGCGGTATAATGGTGCTGTTCCCTGGTACCGGTGTGCGTTTCGTGATCAAACACATAATGTTCTTTCGGCTGCCATACCTGCAGGAGCACAACCAGGGCAGCCATAGCGGCCAGCGAGGAGATGATATCAGGGAGGTACGGACCGAGGTAGCTGGCGGTCGCCCATTGACCGACGGCGAAGGTAACGCCGCAGACAATGATGGCAGGGAGCACTTCGATGGTTTTTTTGAAGCCGACCATGATTAATATGACGTAGAAGGGTATAAAGACCGAGATGAAGGGGAGTTGGCGGCCGACCATGGTTGAAAGCTTCATCAAACCATCATCACCATATCCCATAACACCGGCCAGAGCCACAACCGGAATGCCGATGGCACCGAAGGCGACCGGTGCCGTGTTGGCGATCAAGCATACTCCGGCTGCGTAGAGAGGTCGGAAACCGAGGCCGACCAGCGTCGCACCGGCGATTGCGACCGGCGTACCGAAACCGGCAGCACCCTCAATAAAGGCACCAAAGCAGAAAGCGATCAGCAGCGCCTGGATACGCCGGTCACCGGTCACTCCGGCCAGCGAGGCGCGGATAACTTCAAACTGGCCCCCTTTGACGGTGATGTTGTAGAGGAAGAGGGTTGTGATAACTATGTAGAATACCGGAAAGAGGCCGAAGGCTGCGCCCTGCATAAAAGCCAGTCCGGCCAGTTTGGCCGGCATGCCCCAGACCATAATGGCAATGCCGATGGCTGATGCGACAGCCAAAGGGCCGGCATTGTGTGCCTTCATCTTCAGTACGGCGAGGCAGACAAAAATGACGATGAGAGGCACACCGGCAACAAGTGCCGACAAACCGAGGCTGCCTCCAGCGGGTGTGTACGTTTGAATCCAGGGCATGCTGCTCTCCCTTTTTAAAACCTTATTATTTTATTTCCTTTTGTCATTGCAAAAAAGAGAAAAATCTGTGCGTTGATGCTCGGATTTTTTTTATAACGCAACAATGAATCATTAATGAAACTGGTAATACCAATTACTATAATATGGTATGCATTGTCAATATTTTTTTAGTAGCATATATATAACTGATATTTATGATTAAATACTATCTGGATAAGTTGGTAAATTTATTTTACGAATATATTTCGAGAAAAATAAATCATCATATTAGTTATTGGTGAAATGCAGGCCATCGATATATCAAACGTCTTTCGGATAGAATACGGCACGGGAGATATTTAAGATACTCAAGGACGCTCACAGGTATCCGCAAGAAAAAAGAATGAAAAAGCAATTTATTTTGTGTGGATGAATCAGTTCCGGCGGTCATTAAAACTGTTTTGCTCGAAAAAATCACTGAGGATGCCTGATTTTTTATGGTGCTGCAGGAGTGAATTGAGAAGATAGCCGGTAAAAATGCCTGACGGGATACCGGCCAGCAGAAGCAGCGGGAGATACAACAGGAGGGCTGTACTCTGCAGCAGCAGCGAGGCTGCCAGCAGTTGTCCACTGTTGTGTGCTGCGGCACCGGCCATGCTGATGCCGATCATGCTGAAGCAGGACGAGTGCTTTAAGAGCGCCGACATTAGCAACGTACTGAAGATCGCTCCGCTCATGCCGAGCAGAAAACCTGGCGACAGAAACATACCACTGAGCAGAGAGCCGAGAAGTACCCGCATCAGCGATACCGTCATGCCTTCACGCAAGCCGAACAGGTGTAATGCAAGCAGTGTGACTATATTCGCGAGGCCGAGTTTCACTCCGGGAAAGGGGAGAGGCAGCGGCAGGAGAGCCTCTACCAGATGCAAGGCGGTTCCGAGCGAAATCAGCAGGGAAAGAAAAACCATGCGGCGCGTTCCGAATCTCATCAGCGGGTCACGCCATCCAAGGGTGATGCGCCTTCAATACGAATCAAAATCTCCCCCGGCATGCAGACAATAGATTGACCCGGTTGACCGACCCAGCCCTGATTGATGCAGATACGACCGGGGCAGGGCGCTTCCCGCATCCTTACACGACTCCCTTCAATTTCCACGATTGATGGGCCGACACGTCCCTGAACAGTAAGAGCAGTTCGGGTTGCTACCGGGAGTGAAACTGTTCGCACCACGTCTCCGTGTACCGAAATAACCGCCTGAAGAGCTGATGAGGAGCGGGAGAATGAGGAAAAACGGCTGTAGAGGAGTCCGGTGGAGAGGGTGGAGAACAGCAACAGTACCGCCAGCAGTAGTTTATCGCCCTTCGTCATAACGGTATGCGTCGCTCCGTGTGATTTCAATTGTGCCGGACAGAGTCGGGGAATGTCTGATGCGGCTGTCAGCGGTGACAAGAAAAAGTTCCACTCCCGGTAATGTTGCCGCAAGCTCCAGAGATTTTTCAGCCGGCAGAACAAAGAAAACGGTGGAAAGAATATCAGCCAGACCGGCATCTTTTGTAATAACCGTCGCACTGATGGTGTGGGTCGCAGAATAGCCGGTACGGGGATCCAGAATGTGGTGGTAGCGTTTTCCCTGCTCTTCAAAGGCGCGGTAATAATCTGCCGAAGTCACGGCCGAGGTATCAACCAGCGGGAGGATGGCGACAATAGCGTCAGATGTACGCGGATCTTTGATACCGATTTTCCAGGGAGAATTGCGACTGTTTCGACCAATGACCCTGATATTCCCCCCCGCATCAATAAGCGCCTTGTCTATGCCATATTGTGCAAGTACCGAGGCTGCTTTTTCCGTCGCATACCCTTTTGCTACCGCTCCCAGATCCAACTTCATTCCGGCTTTGCGCAGGAATACAGTATGATCCTGTTTATTCACGATCATATCTTCGCTGTTGACTAACGTGAGTGCCGCACGAATCTGCTCCGGCGACGGCAGATGCGGATTGTTCCCGCCAAATCCCCACAGCTCCATCAGCGGCCCAACAGTGACATCAAACGCCCCATGGCTCAGCCGGGAATATTTTTGTGCCTGCAGCAGCATCGCCACAGTGTCATCGTCAACAGGGACCGGAGCTTTCCCGGCCTGATCGTTAATGCGGCAGATATCACTGCTGCGCCAGGCCGCCGTCCCCGGTTGCGGAAAACCATCAGCCAGTTCGGCTATCCGGCGCATTTCAGCGTAAGCTGCAGCTACCGCTGTCCGTAACAATTCCTGATTCTTTCCGTACACCGTGATGCTGATCAGCGTATCCATCAAAAACTGGTCGCTGCGGTATTCCTGAAACCGGCGGGAATACTGAAACCATGCGAGCCCACCGAGGAGAACGAGAACTGCAATCGGGAGAATGGTTCTCCTGGTCATTGTGGTGCGCAGACACCACAGTGAGTACATCCGGGTGTCGGAGTTTCACCGACCTCAAGAATGACCTCTTCGGAGAGCGGCATGATTTTGTCGATCGATTTGGTTGGACACTTGGCGGCACAGATGCCGCAGTTAGTGCATTTTTCATAATCAATCAGGGCGACAGTTCCTTCTCCCTGTACCACAACGTGTACGGCATCTTCCGGGCAGTTTTTTTCACAGATTTTGCACTTGATGCAGGCGGTGGAGCAGTTGGCCTTGGCACCTTTGCCCTTTTCCGTATTGACGCAGCGGACGTTGACCAGATGCGAAACACCGACCAGTTTATAGAGCTGCAGCGGACACTCCACAACACATTTGTTGCAGCCGGTACAGCGGTAATAATCGACAACCGGCAGACCGTTGGCCCCCATCTGGATCGCTCCGAACGGGCAGACCTGACTGCAGGAGCCCTGCATGACGCAGCCGAAGTTACAGGCCTTCGGCCCTTTAAAGTTTGTCAGTGACGCATGACAATCAGTGACACCTTCATATCGGTACAACATCCTGGTATGGGTATTGTCTCCCTGACAGAGCAGTTGGGCAACCTGTCGTTCTTCATAGGCTGAGGCTTCCGTCCCCATGATCGCGGCAATTTTTTCATAGAGTGAAGCGCCACCCGGTGAACATGAGTCCGGCGTGACCGTGCCCGCCACGATCGCCTCGGCAAATGCGGCGCACCCAGGTTGACCGCAGGCGCCACAGTTCGCACCCGGCATGATTTTTAGAAGATCTTCCACCCGTGGGTCAACTTCAACGGCGAATTTTTTAGCGGCTATACCAAGGACGATCCCGAAGATCGCCCCCATTGATGACAGAGTGACAACTGCAACCAGCATTTATACCTCCAAAATAAATCCCCCTCGATCCCCCTATGCAAAGGGGGAAGCTTTAAAACCCCACCTTTATACAGGGGGAAGCTTTAAAATCCCACGTTATACAGGGGGAAGCTATGAACCCCACTTTGTAAAGGGGGGCAGGGGGGATTTGCAGTTTCTTAAATCAATCCTGAAAATCCGAGGAACGCAATTGACATCAACGCTGCAATCACCAGTGCAATCGGTGTCCCCTGCATGCTTTCCGGAATATCGGCATCTTCCATACGCTCCCGGATTCCGGACATGAGCACCAGTGCCAGGGTAAAACCTGCAGCATGACTGAGGCTGTGTACCATAACTTTGCCGAAGGTATATTCCTTCTGAATATTGATGATGGCCACTCCCAGAACGGCACAGTTGGTGGTAATCAGCGGCAGATAGATGCCAAGCGCCTTATAGAGCGGGGGGCTGTACTTCTTCATGACCATTTCGACAAACTGCACCAGGGCCGCGATGATCAGGATGAAGGCGATCGTCTGCAGATAACCGATCTTGAAGGGATTGAGCAGGTAGACCTGAACCGCCCAGGTCAGCGCTCCGGCAAGTACCAGCACAAAAGAGACCGCACCGCCCATTCCGAGTGAGGCGCTCAGTTTCTTGGAAACTCCCAGAAAGGGGCAAATTCCCAGAAATTGAGAAAGGACGATATTGTTGATCAGTACAGCGCTGATAATGATGATGAAATATTCCTGCATCTCTCGTCTCCTCTTCTATGCCGTTTTTTTCTGGAGTTTGTTCATGAGGCCGAGCAGACAGCCAAGAGTGATGAAGCCACCGGGAGGGAGTATCATCAGGATGGCCGGGGCACTTTCGGGGAGGACCGGAATGCCGTAGAAGGTGCCGGCGCCGAGTACTTCTCTACAGGCGCTGACCAGCACCAGAGCGAGGGTGAAGCCGACCCCCATGCCAAGAGCATCAAAAATTGATGGAATTACTGGGTTTTTATTGGCAAAAGCCTCGGCGCGCCCCAGGATGATGCAGTTGACAACGATCAGCGGGATAAAAATACCGAGCGCCGTGTAGAGTGCCGGGGTAAAGGCATGCATCAACTGGTCGATCATGGTGACAAACGAGGCGATAATAACGACGTAGACCGGTATTCTGACGTTGTCCGGTATGATGCTGCGCATGGTTGATATTGCAATATTGGATGCGATCAGGACGGCGGTAAAGGCGACCCCCATGCCGAGGCCGTTTTCCACGGAAGTGGTTATGGCAAGGGATGGGCAGGTGCCGAGTACCAGTCGAAAAAGGGGGTTTTCCTTGATAATCCCTTTGGTAAATTCATTTATCAGACTCATCGTGCAAACCTCCACGGTATGGTATTCATGGTTGTTTTCCCTTGGCAAAGTGCGCGGTAAAATGCTCCCGTGCGGCGTTGACGCCTTTGGTAACAGCCTTCGAGGTAATGGTTGAGGCGGTTATTGCCTGGATCTGGTGCTCTTTGGTCGACGCCGTTTTTGTCACTTCCAGAGGAACGGCGCTGTTTTTGTTTTTATACCGGTCCTGAAAAGGGCTCTCTTTGGCCTTGGCACCCAATCCCGGAGTCTCCCGCTGACTAAGTACCTTGATCGCGGTGATTTTCAGCGAGGAGATATCAAAACCGACCAGGCTGCTGATCGGACCACTGTACCCTTTTGTTTCGACGGCATAGATGATGCCGACAGGCGCACCGTTGCGATACACGATGTTCACCTCTTTCAGCGCCGGGTCATACGGAGATTTCAGCCAGGTGGCAGATTCATTTTCCACTTTGTCTGCCTGGGGATAGACCTCCTTGAAACTATCAATCTTGTTCTGGAGGATCTGCTTTTCAATCAGCGGGGAGGTCAGGTCGTTGACATAACTGAGACCGGCACCGGAAACACCGGCGACGACGAGGAGAAATAACGACAGTTTGAGAGTATCACGCATGGCTCTTTACCCCCCCGAAGACCCGTGATCTCGTATAGCGGTCTATCAGCGGCGTCACGACATTCATGAGAAGAATCGAGTAGGCAACTCCCTCCGGATACCCCCCTTTGAGACGGATCAGCACCACCAGCAGGCCGCAGCCGATGCCGAAAAGGACCCTTCCCCGTTTTGTTACCGGTGAAGTCACCCAATCGGTGGCCATGAAAAAAGCTCCCAGAAACAGGCCGCCGGCAGAGAGGTGAAAGAACGGATACCAGAGCCCCTGACCTTTGATCGCTCCGGCTATTGCCATCAGAACAAAGACAGTGCCCAGAAACGTGCCCGGTATGCGCCAGTCGATATGTCCACGGTACAACAGATACGCCCCGCCGAGCAGAACAGCAATGGCGCTGGTTTCTCCGATACTGCCGCTGACTGAGCCGAGAAAAAGCTCACCAAGCGAGGGGAGGGCCTGCCCGGTCGCCTCTTTCATAATACCGAGCGGGGTAGCGGTCGTCACACCATCGAGCGGCCTGCTCCATGACGTCATGGCAACCGGGAAGGAAGCGAGCAGAAAGGCCCGCCCGATCAGCGCCGGATTAAAGATATTCTGTCCCAGGCCGCCGAAGAGATGCTTGGCAATCACGATGGAAAAAATCGACCCAAGCGCCGCCATCCAGACCGGCAGGTGCGGCGGAACGCAGAAGGCCAGCAGTAATCCGGTGATAATGGCGCTCCCCTCACCGGTCGGTGCTTTTTTCATGACTTTCAGGCAGACAATTTCTGCAATATACGCACTGGCAACGCAGGAGAGAATCACCAGTAGTGCCGGCAGGCGGAAAAAATAAAGGCCGGCAATCAGGGCTGGACAGAGGGCAATCAGCACATCGCGCATGGCATTCGGGACGGAGTCCGGGCTGTGTACATGCGGTGATGAGGTGACGACAAGAAGATCATTGCTGGTGGTCATTGTATATGCTTCCTCCATTAATCCTAAAAACCGGCAGTTCAATAACACGGAGACACGGCCAGAAGTAGGCGCATTTAGGCGAAAACACTGAGAAATCAAAGACTTAAGGTCTAAAACAAAAACATCTTTTTGGTGCACCATAAAGTTTCTAATTTTATTTGTAACTCTCAGATTTTACTCCGTGTTCTCTGTGTCTCCGTGTTTCAGATGCTTTTTCTGGGTTAATTCCTGGCTTTGGCGGCCAGTATGGCCTGTTTTGCCCGGCGGATATGCTGAATCAGCGGTATCTGCGCCGGGCAGGCATAGACACAGGAGCTGCATTCAATACAGCTCATCACATCTGCCTGCTCTGCGTCTTCCCAGGCCTTGCGTTTGGCCAGTCTGGCCAGTGACGTCGGTTCGAGAAACGCCGGGCAGACGTCGATACATTTGGCGCAGCGGACACAGGAAAACTCTCTGCTGCTCCGGCACTCCGCTTTGGTGAAAATGATGATGCCGGACGTCCCTTTGACCACCGGAAGATGGTCGGTGAAGACGGTCTTGCCCATCATCGGCCCACCGGCGATGATCTTTTCGACTTCACCGACATACCCGCCGCTCTGCGCGATCAATTCACTAAAAAGCGTACCGATTCTGACCCGGTAGTTGGCAGGATTGCGAACGCCGGGCCCGCTCACGGTCACGTTGCGCCCTATAAACGGTATGCCCAGCTCAACCGCACGGGCCAGAGCAGTAGCGGTGCCGACGTTATTGACAATAACCCCTACTGCCAGCGGCAACCCTCCGATCGGTACCTCTCTGCCGGTACAGGCATAAATCAGCTGTTTTTCCGAGCCCTGCGGGTATTTTTCCTTGAGCACAACAATGGTGACATTCTCTGCCTCAGCGGCAGCCTTCTCCATGACCGCCACAGCGTCCATCTTATTCTCTTCAATAGCTATGATGCCTCGAAGGCAGCCAACGCTGCGCATGATGTAACCGAGGCCGGCGACAATACTTTCAGACCGCTCCAGCATCAGGCGGTGATCGGTGGTCAGATACGGCTCACACTCCACGCCGTTGAGAATCACCGTATCAACAATCTTCCCTTCCACCGGGGCATACTTCACATGGGACGGGAAGGTTGCCCCCCCCTTGCCGACGATTCCGGCTTCCAGAATAATTGCCCTCAGCTCATCCGGCGTCAGGTTCGCCGTGTCACTGCGGGGTATCACAGAGTCAGCCCACTCCTCTTTCCGGTCATTTTCAATAACGATACAGGGGACAAAACTACCGCCGGGGTGCTCCATCAACTCGATGGCAACGACAGTTCCGCTGACGCTGGCATGAATGGGGGCCGAAACAAACCCTTTACCCACACCGATTTTCTGCCCCTTCTTGACATGATCGCCAACTACGACCAGCGGCACGCAGGGTGCTCCGATATGCTGGGAAAGGGGGATGTAGACCCGGTCCGGAATGTGGGCCCGTATCGTCGGCAGGGCGCTGGTCAACTCCTTGTGTCCATCCAGGTGGATGCCACCTTTGAATGTTGCTTTGTTCATATAATGAAACTCCGAAAAAAAGTTGTTAGGGATGTGAAAAATGCTGATTTACCATTTTGTAGGAGCGTTTTCCAAAACGCGATTGCTGTAACATTCAACAATGCTGCCATCACAGCATTCGCGGCAGGATGCCGCTCCTACGAAAATAATTAAATAAGCGGTAATTCAGCATTTACTGAGTCCCTTAAGCGAACAGCAAAAAATAACCGTTCCATTTTTGTCATCCCAACATATGTAGGGGCAAAAGATTTTTTGCCCCTACTCAGGCGCCTGCGAAAAATCGATCTATGTACACCAGCAGCAGTAAAAAAAACAGCACTACTCCGCCACATAGTATGTCGGTGCGGGAAAACAGTAACGGATTCATACGTGTCCGCTCCCGGCACGCTCCGTAGCATCTGGCATCCATGGCAGTTACCAGGGAGTTGCCACGGCGGGCAACACCGGCAAGCAGCGGCATCACAAGCGGCAGACATCTTTTGGCACGCTGTAGCAGGGAGCGGTCGGATTGATGCGGTGAACGGGCCGGTTGCCCGACAATAAGCAGCTTCGCTTCTTCGGCTATTACCGGTAGGAAACGGAGTGACAGCGCCATCATCAGGGCAACTTCGCCGACCGGCACACCGATCCGCTGTAACGGTTTCATCAGCCACTGAAGCCCGTCTGTCAGGGTAAGCGGCGTTGTCGTGACGGTCAATAACGAGGTTCCGGTAATCATCACGGTAAGCCGCAGAATCATCATCAGGGATCGTTCGGCGCCATCGTGGGAAACGTGACTGAAAATGCCGCTTTCTGCCAGCGCCGGTCCGCCGTCGAACAGGAGGTGTGCACCTGCCGTAAAGGCCGCCAGGTAGACAATCGGCTTGAGACCGCGCAGTGAGTACCGCAGCGGTCGACCGGCACACTGAGCCATACAGAAGCTGAGCAGGAGCAGCAGAACCAGTGACACAGGCGTCCGGAGAGCACACACAACCAGGGTGAACAGCAGGGTCAGGACAATTTTTGTACGGGGATCAGAGCGGTGCAGCAGCGAGGCACCGGCACTATATCGACTGTGTGACAGCGTGTTCAGCATGTCGAAGCGGGATTCGGCGGCTCCCCGGTAATGACCGGTCGCCCGCTGTGAAGCCGAATGATTCTGTCGGCACTAATATGCTCATCCATCGGTTGTGCCATTATCAGCACTGTTAATCCGGTCTCGCGGTTGAGTCGCTGTAACAGGTGTATGATCTCCGCGTAACCGGCCGGATCGAGCCCGGAGGTGGCCTGATCCAGAACAATACAAGAGGGTTGCATGGCCAGAAGCGCAGCGAGGGAAACTTTCAGCTGCTGAACGCGATTCAAAAGATGCGGTGCGCTGTCAGCAGCGTCAAGCATGCCAACGATCCGCAGTGCATCGTGAACTCTCTCCCGGATAGTTTCAGAGGCCAACCCCAGATTTTCCGGACCAAACGCAACATCCTCTGCAACAGTAGTCCCGACTATCTGGTCGTCCGGATTCTGAAAAATAACCCCGATCCGGCGGCGAATTTCCCAGCAGCACGACTGATCCCGGGTATCCATGCCTTCAATCAGGATGACACCGCTGGTCGGCTGCAGTAAGCCGTTGAGCAATCTGGTCAGGGTTGATTTTCCGGAACCATCCTCCCCCGTCAGCACGATGAATTCACCACTGCTGATGTCGAGCGACAGATGTTCAAACAGCGTAACAACAGGGCGAGTCTGCCCCGGTAGCGCATATTCGAACGTGACGTCGCGAATCTGAATGGTCTTCATAGCGGAACGTGTCTGCTCCCGGACGTTTTCACAATTGCACCAGCCAATAGAACAGCGGCAATGTGCCGAAGGCGAGGAGAAGTCCGAGACCTACCAGGGCGGCGGAAAGTTCTGCGTCCATCCCTGCCACAACTGCCAGAGCACCGGCAGTAACCATGGGCGGCATGCCGGCCTCAATGATGGAGACATCTACCGCCAGTCCACGCAAAGCGAACAGTCGGCAGATCAGCAGCGCTACCAGTGGTGCCAGAATAAGTTTCAACGCAAGCCCGAGACAGAGTGGTGCCCGCAAGGTAGGCTTTAATCTGAAATTCAACTGAAAGCCGATCGCAGTCATGACCAATGGCGTTAAGGTGCTTGAGGTGGTCATCAACACTTTTTCAAACAGGAGTGGATACTTCCAGGGCAGGAGTACCAGGCCGACCGCCAATGCGACTGAAGGAGGAAATAAAAGGACACGCCGGGCGACCGCCTGAACGGTGACGACGCCTTCTTTTCCATACAGAGCCAGTATCAGCGAGCCATAGGTGGCAAAGATCAGCATGGTGCCGAACTGATCGTACACGATAAGATGCTGAATACCGGTATCGCCAAAAAAAGCCTGGATAATCGGCACTCCCATGAAAGAGGTGTTTCCAAGCGGAACAACAAGAAGCAGCACACCGACTGCCGAGCGCGGCCAGGCAAAAAAGCGTGCTGCTGCGAGAACCATTGCTGCCGAAAGAATCAGGGCTCCCCAGGCAATGGTGATCGGAACAGCAATATTGCCGCTGAACGATATCTGCGGAACCTTGAGCAGAATCACTGCCGGCAGCGACACGTAGAGGGCAAACATATTGAGAACTCTGACCGTTTCCGGAGGAAAGGCCTCCAGGCGCCGGAACAGCATACCCGTAAGTACAAAAGTCGCTATGAGTACGAAATTTTCCATTTCCTGCCATTGATCAGTTCAAGTGCGCCAACTAGGAGTGCGACGAAGGCGGAGGCGATTATTCCTGCTTCAAGCGGATATAGGTACTGCTTCTCTGCTCGGCAAAAGTGAGGTGCACCAGCATGGCATCCCGTGCCTGATCCGGTTGTCTGGAGTTGATGGCATCAAAGACCGCGCGATGGTGGCAATAGAGAGTCCGGTGATCGTCCTCGGTAAGATAGACTGCCCGCCAGACTCCGCGTTGAAACTCTTTCATGGCATCGAATATACTTTGCATCAAATGTAGCCAAATCACATTATGCGTCGTCTCTGCCACCGTGATATGAAAAAGTGCGTCCAATTCAAGCGACGGCTCTTTACGAGTAATGTTTTCTGCCATTTCCTCAACTATTTTTTCCAGCTTGCGAAGATCTTCAGGCAACGACCTTTCGGCAGCGTAAAACGCGGTATATGCCTCGATACTTTTCCGTACCTCGACAACATCCATTGCCCGTTCACGCTCATTTTTAATCAGTTCGGCAAGCGGATTGCCGGACGACATTTCCAGAAGGGATTTGACCGTTGATCCGCCGCCTTGATGTGTATCTATAAGACCTGCCGCAGCAAGAATGTTGAGTGCTTCTCTGAGCGTTGGTCGTGAAACCTCGAAGAGTTTCGCGAGATCACGTTCAGGAGGCAGCTTTTCACCTGGGTTGAAGTGTGCTTTCATGATTGATGATCGAATCTGATCAGCAATTTGAACGGAGATTTTTTGTGGTTTAATGGGCTTGAAAAACATGGCGTCTCACTCGATAACACAGAAGCGGCAGGAGCATACAAGCCCCTGCCGCGCACATGAGTCGGTAACCGATTACTTGAAGTTGGCCATGGTTTCTTTGACCGGAACAGAAATCTTTTTGTAATCTGCAATATATTTCTGTTCTTCTTTCTTGAGTTTACCGGCGTCCCAATCTTTTCTGAACTGTACCGCATCATTAACCCAGGTTGCTCCGGCAACAGAGCGCCCTTTTTCATACATCGGCAGCAGTGCCTTTTCAAAGGCGCTTCTTTCCGCAGTTGTCAGGACATGGACCTTCATGCCTTTTGATTTCAGTTTTGCAATAAAATCGTCGTCACACTCACGATTCAGTTTACGCTGGAAAGCACTTACTTCAGTAGCGGTGTCTTCCATGATTTTCTTAATGTCTGCAGGGAGGGCATTCCATTTCTTTTTGTTAATCATCAAAATCATGACGTTATAAGTGTGCTGATCCTGAGTCATCCAGGGCTGTGATTCGTACATCTTGGCAGAGTAGATATTGACAGAAGGGTTCTCCTGACCATCGATAACCTTCTGCAGCAATGCGTTAGGCAGCTCAGGATAGGCCATTGGTGTAGGACTGCCCCCCATGGTAGAGATCAGACCCATGTACATCGGGCTTTCCATAACCCTGATCTTTTGTCCGATGATATCAGCGGGAGACTTGATTTCTTTTTTGCTGGAAGTAAAATTTCTCCAGCCGTTTTCAAGGAAGACAACACCATGGATTCCTTTGCGATCGAGCAGCGCCAGTAGTTTTTTGCCCTGCGCGCCGTCGAGATAGGTGTAGGCCGCTTCGTAGGTAGGGAAGAGAAACGGCAGGTCAAGTACCTGAAATTCGGGAGCGAAGCCGGCAATGGCACCAGTTGTGGCAAAGGTTGACTCAATGGTGCCGAGCTGCACGCCTTCAATAACAGCCCGTTCTCCACCCAACTGGCCGGCCGGGAATACCTTGATTTCTACCTCTCCTTTGGTACGTTGGCTCACCAGTTCGGCGTACTTCTTGGCGCCGACGTCGATCGGGGTGCCGGCGGTGATAACGTGGGCCAGCTTGAACGAATACTTGGGGGCGGCAAAAGCCGGGACGGCAACCAGGGTTACGGCTGCGAGCAACAGACCAGACAACAGACTCTTCTTACATGTGTTCATTTTCTACCTCCTGTGGGTTAGTACTGCGTGGTTGACATTTTTCCTACGGCGGTGTCGCTACCGGAGCGGCTGAGAGCAGATCGGGAAGCCAGGTTGAGAAGATCGGTATATAGGTGTAAACAATCAGCATGACGAACATGGCAATGATAAAAGGGACACTGGCTTTTACGATCCTACTCAGAGGAAAGCCTGTCATGCCGGAAGCGACGAACAGATTCAGTCCAAGCGGCGGTGTCAGCATGCCGAGCTCCAGGTTGTAGATCATGATGATACCGAAATGGATCGGGTTGATATTCATCTTCATAACGATCGGGTAGAACAGTGGTGCCAGTACGAGGATGGCTGAGTTTGGCTCCATGAAACAGCCGACGATCAGCAGCAGCACGTTGACCGCCACCAGGAACATCCAGGGCTCCGGAGCAACAGAGATGATCCATTCGGCGACTTCCTGCGGGATCCCCTGGCTGGTCAGATACCAACTGAAGGCGCTGGCAGAGATGATGATGAACATGATCATGGCGGCAACGGAAGCGGATGAGGTGAGGATATCAACGTAATCCTTCAGCTTGATGTCTTTATAGATGAAGCTGCCGACGATGGCGCTGTAGACAACTGCAACGGCGGCCGCTTCAGTCGGGGTGAACATTCCAGTGTAGATTCCTCCCAGAACGATAAGCGGCATCATCAAGCCCCAGAAGCCATCCTTTAGTGCCGCAACCAGTTCCTTGAAATCGGCCTTAGTTTCGCCATCCGCCTGACCGAAGCCGCCCCGTTTGGCGGCGATGTAACACATGACGGCAAAAACCGCTGCCGTCAACAGGCCGGGTACAACACCGGCCATAAACAGCTTGCCGATCGGTTCACCGGTTGCCAATGCGTATACTACCATTGGAATGGAAGGTGGGATCATGATCCCCAGTGAACCGGCCGAAGTTACAATACCGACTGAATACGCATCGTTATATTTGGCCTTCATCAGGGCGGGCATCATGATGGCGCCGATGGCAGCCACTGTTGCCGGAGATGAACCGGAAATGGCGGCGAAGAAGGCGCAGGCCGCAGTTGCCGCAATTGCCAGGCCGCCTGACATGCCGCCGAACATGGCGGTTGCCACCCGGATCAGGCGCTGGGAGATACCGCCGGCGGTCATGATGTTGCCGGAAAGGACAAAGAACGGAATTGCCATCAGGGTGAACGAATCAGCGGAACTGAACATCTGCTGGATGATAACCAGCATCGGTACATCGGTAAAAAAGAGCAGTGCCAGCATGACAGTGCCGACCATGGCTACGGCGATCGGTGTTCCGGTGGCGAGCAGGGCTGCCAGTATTGCAAAGACTATGATGCTGTTCATTTCCGCTCACCCCCTGAAATATGCATTTCCTCTTCAACGATGATCTCTTCAACATGTTCACTGGCGAATAATATCGATTCAGCTTCGCCAGGATTTGTCAGTAGCTTTACGATATTATGGATGAAATGAATGATGCTCAGCGAGAGTCCGACCGGCATTGCGATATACGGGATGTACATCGGGATGCGCATGGCGGGTGATAACTGTCCAAATTCCATCGTCTGCTGAATGAATTCCAGGCTGGTGTAAACCAGAATGCCAATAACAACGACCCCGATCAGGTTGAGCAATATTTCAGATGCCAGCAACAGTTTGTGCGGCAGAAAGCGGATCAAGGCATCGACACCGATGTGCTGATTCTTTCTGACACCGATTGAGACCCCGATGAAAATCGACCAGACGACGAGGAAGCGTGACAGTTCCTCGGACCAGATCGGTGTGTAGTTAAAGCCATACCGTGAGATGACATTGCCGAAAACTAGCAGTGAGACCGTTGCCATCGAGAACACGGCAATGCTGTTTTCGATCCATTCCAGCAGCTTTATCAGTTTGTTCATACAGATTCCTCCCTCTATGTTTAGTGACATCAAAAATGGTTTTATTTATTCAATTATTGCTTTCGACACACTGTTTCATAAATATGTCATACCAATTAATCTTTTTCTGAATAGCTGTCAAGCATTTTTTTCAAAATAAATAAAATCCTTATTGACAAGCAGTTTAAGATGCAATACGGTGTAGCTGTAATCTGGCATGACAAATTAAATAGCTATATTGACATGTTTACCAATTTGTATTAGCCCATCATCGGTGAGCAAAAATATAAAACGGGTATATGACGGTACAGCGGAGGACAGGAACTATGTACCAGCAATTTAAATTGAGGGCGGAAGGGGTCAGCGCCGAAGTTTTTCGCTTTGCAACCAGAGACGAGGCGCTCGAATACCTTTTGGCGTTTCTCCACAAAGAGGGTCTGGCGGATACTCCGCAATCAACGGCACTCTGGGCTGAATGTTCGTTCCTGGATGGCATTGATCGCGCCATGTTGTCCGAAAATGCCGGTTTGAAGTTCGAAGTGACCCGTGAACTGGCTGCAACTGCCCGTTTCGGCATCAGTCAGATGGAGTGGGCTCTGGCCGATACAGGGTCGTTAGCGCAGAACTCAACCGCCATTGAGCAACGCCTAGTGTCATCCTTGCCGAGCATTCATATCGCCCTTGTGCCGACAAGCGGCATACTGCCGGATATGCCGACTCTTCTTGCAAAAGTACACCCCAAAGAGTGCGCCTACCTGGCCATGATCACGGGGCCAAGCAGGACAGCGGATATCGAGCGGGTTCTGACGATCGGAGTCCATGGCCCGGAACGGTTGGTTATCATTTTTGTTGACGAGCTGGGAGGGAATAACTAATGGGAAATGAATTCAAAGAGTCAATCACCAAAGCGGTCAATAATGCCAATCTGACCGGGGCGCTCGGCAAGTTCTCGGAAGCGTATAAGGTTAACCGTGCCAAGGCGTACGAAGGTATCGATTTTGAAGAGCTGCGGGGGAAAATATCCGATCTTAAGGGGTTCGCCGCCGCCCATCTTGATGAGCTTTCCGATCAGTTTCAAAAGAACGCAGAAGCAGCAGGCGCCAAGGTGTTTCGAACGAAGGATCCGGCCAAAGTCAGAGAATATATTCTGAAGGTTGCGCAGGATAATGGCGTTAAAACG
>CAIMXI010000211.1 GCA_903845365.1 uncultured Geobacteraceae bacterium
GTAGAGCAGGTAATTACCAGAGCATCAACAGCGCTAATTACGAAAGTGCTGTTGTCTCCTGGGGCGGTAAATCCGGTTGTGGTAATCTGCTGGCCAACGGCAAAACCATCGGTGAGAAAACTCCCAGTAGCACGGGTAAATGTTTTGGCTGTGGCCGCCACAGCAATCGAAGCCGTGGCTGTGGCAACCGGTGCCCAGGTGCCACACAATGCCTCTTCCAACATTTCGTCAAAGGCATCGTAGGAAAGTTCAAACGGGATACTGAAATCGCCCTTTTTATTTCCCAGTCGTCCAGCCCTGGACATACGATCTGATTTAATTTCGGCACTGTCTATTGTGCCTGGTGAGACGTTGAAATCGAAATCTTTCAGCGCGCGGACGGCCTTCATGGTTGGGCTTGACGGTGTAGTTCCGAAAGTGGTTTCACGGACTTTGGACAACTCGCGGGTAATTCCTGAATAACTCATGACATATCTCCTTTATGGTTTTGGTCTTTCAGTAAGAATTGAAAACTGAAGTACGCTGAAATATATGGGGTGGGATGCACCCTCGTCGTTGGCGACGTCTTCAAATTCGGTTAAAACTGCTGTGGCTCCACGACGACGGTCTTTTAGTATGGCATCCTCAATAAGAGATTCAAACTCCTCCACCATTCCGGGAGCATTTTCACGATCACCATCGTAATGAAATCCGGCATAAAGCATCACCGTAGAATCGTAGCGCCTGCCGCCGAGTGGGCCTTCGGATTTAACACGCCTGGGGCTGGTGATCATTATCACCGGCAGATCAGAAACATTAATCTCCTGACGGCGTTTGAAAGCCTTGACAACCTTGAGAACTTTTCCGGGAAACTTTACAGCCAGCCAAGCGGCCAGCGCGGTATCCGCAGCCAGAGTGCTCTTGATGTTGTCAGTGACCGGCTTGAAACTCATGTTAGGCCTCGTCTTGCTATTTCAGCGCTGATCTCGGTATTCAGGATTCCGGAGATGCCGTTGCCCTGATTGAACTTATTAAGCGCGTCTGTCATGAACGGACGAGGGCCGAACTTTGCACTACTGCCCGTTCCCTGATGGATAACTGAGGCGTATAGAGCAGAATCGTAGACCACTACTTCCATCTGTCCTGCGCTGAATACGCCTTTGGTCTCTCCTGGATCAAGCCAGTCAAGAAGTCGCTTTAGATTTCCTGTGCGAACAGGTACTGGATAGCCACCAGAATCGGTAAAGCTTTTGAACATCGCCTGAGCGCCGTCAGACCGGGTAAATCCGACATATCGATTTAGCTTTGATCCAGTTTTTTTCTGGTACTGCTTGCCGCTGCTGCTGGTTCGAGTCTCATAACTGTTGAAGCCGCCAGCACCATTGATTTTTTCCATTGCAATGCGATAGGTGCCACGAGCCACTTTTTTTAAACCACGTTGCACAACCTTTGGCATTTCTGCGGCCAGTTGATTAAGGCCATTGATGATAACCCTATCGCCGGATATGGTTACGTTGACTGACAGCATCAGATCACCGCCGAAACCGGCCAGATAGGAATCAGCCCTTCATCCGCCCTTGATGTGACTAGAGTTTCACCGGCATAACCTCCGGTGTCTGCAGCCGCTCCGGTTGATACGAGGCGGGCGGTTCTGTCTTCAGATTCTTTCAGGTATTCTTTGCGGGCATCAGATAAAACCCGGATGATTACGGCGCTGTCTGAATCGACGTTTCCAGCCAGCCGGTTGATGCGGAGCTGGAGCAGTTCGGCGGCACAGAGGCAAAGCGAGACACGCTTGACCTGAATTACAATAGCGGTATCTGCTGAAGAGAACACGGTACTGCCTACTGCCGTGTCACCGCCAGGTATTTAGCAGACTGTTCAACTGTCGCGTCCTGCAAGGTTTTGGCATGACCGGTTGCCGCCACTGTCAGCAGCAGTATCAGCATGATTATTGTTTTCACAGCTATTTCCCGACGACCGATGCAATGGCAATCAACAGGGCTCCGGTAACGATTGCGGCTGCAACGTTGTGCTCGTCAAAAATCTCTGCGTAGATATCGTATTTGGTGCCTCGGAAGAAAAACA
>CAIMXI010000212.1 GCA_903845365.1 uncultured Geobacteraceae bacterium
CCACACTGAAATCGGTCACCTCATACGGAACAGAATAATACGGAACAGAACAGGATGATCACCTACAAACAATTCTTGCCAAGCGCTATTATACGACTTAGGCTCATTTTATAAAGATCAAAAAACTTGAACATCGAGTTACATGGAAAATAATAATTCCTTTTCCGGATAGTGCTTCACGTTTCTGGTAGCTACCTTATATCCCTTAACAAGTGCCGTCGCTGCGATCAGACAGTCAAGTGAAGTAAGCGTAACTCCTTTAGCGCGATACTTTCGATACAATTCCCCACCCATTAATGCAATCTCCGGAGTAATTGGTTCAATACCGAAGGCTTCTATAAAATTATGTGTAACAACCTTCTCCGTATCACGCATACCAGCCGTTAACTCATATACAGTCAACACACTTATTATCGCCTGGCAATCTTTCCACAAACAATCCAACAAAGGTTTTGCGTAAGCATCTCCCCGCAGAAAATCAATGACAATATCAGTATCAATGAGAACGCCCGGCATAGTCGCGATCTCCCTCTTTTCTCAGGTCGTTCACAATGTCAACACCTGTCACTTTTCTACCCTTCCAACTGCCAAATGATTCCATCGCCTTCTGAACTTTTCGCTGGCGGATGTGTTCCCGCAAAGCCTCAGTGATGAAGCTGCTTACGTTTTTCGACATCGCTTTTGCTTCTTGAAGGAGATCGTCCGGTAGAGTAATTGAAGTTTTTACAAGTTGCATATATCCTCCTTATCAGTAGTATAAAAATATACTACTGATAAGTGTGCTTAATGTAAAGAATAGATTATTCATCATCTACACTTTTGATATTCTCCCAATAAGCAATTACGCAGAAGGAAGCATAGAAACTCACTCCATTACTTCAATCTCGTAACAACATCCGGCTGCTCTTTACCAAATCGCTTGAAATATAGGTGTTTGATGAATTCAGGCAGTGGTGCTTTCCACTGTTCTTGTTTATGGTTGTCAAGCTGTCCGAATTTCCTGGGGTTCATGCCAAGCTCCCGCGCCATTTGAATATGCATGTAGGAAAGACGAAATTTTGTTCTTGCTTCAATCCAATCTTTTACGCTGCTCAAGAATTTTCTCCTGTTTTACTCTATTTTGGCAATTACAGTCATGGGGTCTATACTTCACATGTTATCCGCTACATGGAATCAATACTTGTAATAAAGTATCGTATATGATACATAATAGCCATGCAGACAACTCCATACCAACTTGCCTACTATACAGACGCAACTGGAGAAAAACCATTCAGGAAGTGGCTCTATGGTTTGCGTGATCGTTCCGCCTTTGCCCGTATCACCACCAGGCTTGAAAGGGTAGAACTTGGCAATTTAGGCGATCACAAAAACGTAGGTTCTGGGGTTTTTGAGCTGCGTGTCCATTACGGACCCGGATATCGTGTTTATTATGCACATTCCGGCAGTCAAATTGTTCTGTTGCTACTTGGTGGTGACAAAACTACTCAAGAACAGGATATTGAAACCGCCATTGCTTATTGGAAAAATTATCAGGAGAACAAATCATGCGACAGATGACCGACTACGAACAAGATCTTCATGAATGGCTTAAAGACTCGGATAATGCCGCTGAATATCTAACGGCAGCCATAGAAGAGGGCGACCGTGATGTGTTGCTTCTTTCCATGCGCCGAGTAGCACAAGCCAATGGTGGTATGGCTGCGGTAGCTGAACGCTCCAACCTTAAGCGTGAGAACTTATATCGTACCCTCTCAAAAGGTGGCAATCCTGAACTGCGCACTTTTTACAATATCCTTCATGGCATGGGTCTCAAGTTGGCCATAGTACCAGAAACTGCATAGTTTTTCTCTCCCACAGCTTATTGTAAATTCTGTTTTTTAGATCCTTCTGGTTTTCCCGCCTTTACAGCAATGCTGATGCCGCAGACAAAAGCCTCTACTCCAGCAACACCGCATTACAATTGCCTGGTTGGAACTTCGCTTTTTTAGCCGTTGAATTATCTGTTTTTGTCAAATGCGTAGGTTTGGCCCTCGAAGGTTATGACCCTCGAAGGTTATTCTAGTTGGATATTTCAGCCTTCCTATTTACAGCCCGCCAAAAGGTGACAGCCTTAAAGTCTGGTTCCCCGATAAAAACATTCGGGGAAGACAATGATTTTTAGCGACGAATGAGAACGAATCAGTACCCTTTTCAGACCTCGTAAACTAAAATCGTGAATTATGCACTTTTGCCCCTGTTTTGAGGTTTTAGCAATTTGTAACATACTTAAATTACACGATTTGCATTCAGATTCTCTATGTAAAAAAGCCTTTTGTCCAATTTGTTTTGGTGGGAAAATGGCATTTATAAGTATCTGATTATATTGGGTATTATTTGTGCTTTGTTTTTACCTGAAATGTCCAATAATATATTACTCGATAAATTCAGCATGTTACAAGAAACAACGCGTTTTAGCGGTTACGAGGTCTGCTTTTATAGTAAAAGATCGTTTATCGTATTTGATTTTCGTAGCGTAGTTGCGTCGTTGCGTGAGAACGGTTCTGTTTTTCCTAGCTTTCGCAGATTTCAGAACCATGGTTATCAGCCAGATCGGAAGGTCCTCCCTCTCAAACGCCTACCAAAGAAAGAAGACGGTTTACTTGTTCATCTGTTTCCATATAACGGCTCCTCAATCTACTCTGTATCACCGACAGCAGTTGCATAAATACCTTCCCTCAGATCAACGTTCAGGTAGATACTTTGGCAAAATACCTGACACCAGATACCCCTTCAAAATCATTATCCTGGGTCCAGAGGATCGCTTCATTTGCCTGTGCAGTGGCCAGAATAATGCTGTCGGCCATCGGAATTTTTATATCCAAGCTAAGCTTCGCAGCCAACAACGCTATTGACGAAGACAATTCGACAACCCTGCCTTGCTGCATTAATGCGACCGCCTGAAATGCCGAATCTTCACCGCGTTGACGGCAGACTATTTTGAACACCTCATACAAAATGATTGTCGGTACCAACAATTCCGCGATATTGCCAATCGGATCCGCAAATTGATCGGCATTCGGCCCGTCTGAGAAATATTCCAGCCATCCGGATGAGTCTACGATGTTCACAGGCGATCAACCTCTCTGTTTACGGTTGTATCAATTCCCTTCAGAAAACCACGCATTTCCCGGATATCTCTGGCCGGCATCAGCTCAATTCTATTCCCGTAGGCGATGACCTGCATCATCTGCCCCGGAATGAGATGCAAATTTTCACGAACATCGCGTGGAATCACAACCTGGTATTTTGGCGAAAGTTTAACGGCATTCATAGCACTCTCCTATCGATCTGTTTTTCGTTTAACAAAACAATATTAGATACAAACTACAATAGCAAGCCTTGAATAAGTCACTTCACCCCGGAAAAACTCCTGAAAAGCTGCTGCAGTCCAGAAACAATCGAATTAACCACTTCCGGTTCCGGGATCGGAATCTTCAGGCATGGCTTGCCGCTTGACTCATCTTTACCGATAAATCTATGCACAATAGCTTCTAGCGGCTGCTCTGCCCTGCTCTCGCAGAACTCTGAATGATCCAGCTTTTGTGGCGCGAGCGCCTGACTCAAACCCATCAGAAAACGTGCGCCGCCGGTCAGTAGATCTTGCAGCGCCTTTTGTCCCGCATCTACAAGCGGCACCTGTTTCGCATCTTCATCAGCTAACTCGGAAGCTTCTTCACTGCCATCTTCAATCACCGAATTATCTTCTTCTCGTTCCTCACACTCGAACAGTTGTGCGCCTTTTTCCAAACCGGCGGTGGCCTCCTCGACAGATGACATGAACTGCTCCATCTGCGATTGCCCCATCATAACGATATCAGCACCATCTTCGTCCAGAACTCCGGCAAAGAGTGACTTTTTGAAGCTGAGCAAACCAAGAATCCTCTCCTCGATCGAATTACGGGAGACAAAGTTGATTATCCGTACTGGTTTTTTCTGCCCCATGCGGTGGATACGGGCAATGCGCTGTTCAAGTACTGCAGGGTTCCAGGGGATATCAAGATTGATCAGCAGTGAGCCGCTTTGCAGGTTCAAGCCGACGCCACCGGCATCAGTGGAGAGAAACACGCGACAGGCCGGATCTTCGCGGAATGCGGTCATCAGCCCCTTGCGATCTTTGGACGGCACACTGCCGTTCAAATGGACATAGCCAATACCGTTGGCCTCCAGCAATTTTGCCACCAAATCGGTCATGATATGCCACTGGCTGAAGACAACCGCCTTCTCCGTCCCCTCCTGCATCATCTCTTGAAGGATAATCTCCAATTCCTCCAGCTTGGGGCCATGCAGGGTGCGCTTGTCAACCAGCCAGGTGTTATCCGACACCATCCGCATACAGGCGAGCGCCATCTGCAAACGCCTCTGGTCGGCTTCACAGAGGAAACGGTGTCGACGCCACTTTGCCACCAGCCTTATGACAATATCAGCATAATCTTCATGCAGCGCCATCTGTTCTGCAGTCATCGGCACGAAGAAATTCTTGTCGATACGGCTTGGAAGCTGCTTCAGTACTTCACTCTTCTTGCGGCGGACCATCACATCTTTCAAGGATGTCCGCACTTTTTCAAGATCGCGATAGCCGATCACCTTACCATGCCTGTCGGTGACACGGTGATTGTGTGCAAAACGGTAGAGCGGTCCCAGATGCTGGCAATCAACAAACTCCATCAGAGAATGAAGCTCCTCAATGCGGTTCTCCAGCGGGGTGCCGGTCAGAACAATGGCAAACGTGGATTTCAGGGATTTTACCGTCCGGGCGGTGCGGGTCTTCCAATTTTTGATACGCTGCGCCTCATCGAGAATAATCAGATCCGGCTCCCAGGCGCGAATCAAATCAAGATCGCGGTGCACCAGTTCGTAATTGGTAAGCTTGAAGAATGCATCCGAGGCATACAGATACTTCCGCTGCGGCGTCAACCCCTCGATCACAGCGGCGCTGCGATTGGTAAAACGGTCAATTTCGCTCTTCCACTGGTGTTTAAGAGAAGTCGGAGAGATTATCAGCACCTTTTCGATTTTATACAGGCGAGCCATGAGTTCGGCGGCGGCGATCGCCTGAACGGTTTTGCCTAGTCCCATGTCATCACCCAGCAGGCAGCGTCCGGCAGTGAGTGCAAACAGGGCACCCTGTCGCTGGTAAGGATACAATTGAGTGTTTAGAAGTGAGTCAAAGATCGGGCTGTCAATTCCCTGAGGCAGGAACTCAGCAACCAGAGTTTTATTGTGCGCCGCATCCTGGTGATCGGCGATAAACGTCATCACGTCATCGTAGCAGCGCACCTCATGCCCCTTCCAGCGGGAGAGAGCATTCAAAAAAGTGTTAATATCCTTAAAGCGCTGCTCCTTCAAGACTCCGGAATCATCAAAATATCGCTGCGCCAGAGAGAGCAGACCGGATGGAGCATTTGCGCCGGGGCGAAAGCGAACCTCACGCTTGAGACCATAGCTCAGGTAGACTTCGGAATAGCCGGGTCGGTATCCGCTTTCAAACTGCCGAACCCCGCCGCGCTTTTTTTTCAGAGTGGCAAGAGTAAACTCAACATGCTTACACGTACCCAGAGTGTTAATACTGAAATCGGGGCAGGAGCAGTAATTATCGCCCGCTTGGTCGCCACGAATAGCAAGACGATAGGTTTTGCCGCTTTCCGGATTGGTCAGGTGGAAGTCGGAAAAAACCGGGTGAGAGCCGACATTGACCAGCTTGAACTCCTGCCGCTCGCCAAATTGTTTGCGCAGAAGCCGCTGCCACTCCTCCAGCTCCATATCTTCCGGCTTGTGTGTGCGGGCAACTCTGGTAACCGCTTCTGCGACAGCGGGGAGTTTGGATTTTTTGTTTGGTTTTGATTGTGCTTTTGTCATTGATTTTTTCCGTTTCTTTGAGAGGTTGTTTTACTTGATAATCTCACGTCACCTGAACACAAAAAAGACCGCGCCGGCCAGACAGCAGCCGGCCCAGAGAAAATCCCATTTAAGTGGCACACCCATGTAATACACAGCAAAGGGGACAAAGACGCAGAGCGTGATCACTTCTTGCGTGATCTTTAGTTGTGCCAGCGAAAAGCTGCCGGCATAGCCGATACGGTTTGCCGGCACCTGCACCAGATACTCAAAAAATGCAATTCCCCATGAAACAAGAACAGCGATAAACCAATGCCGGTTGTTGAAATTCTTCAGGTGCGCATACCAGGCAAAGGTCATGAAAACATTAGAGATAACCAGCAGCACAATCGTTCTCATATCGCTCCACGTTCATCGTCAAGTTCCTGCACCCAACCGTTTTCCAGCCCCGCTTCTTCGAGTGCCGCAACGGCCGCATCATACTCCTCATGATTCACCGGACGATTCAACTCCTTAATTTCCCAGGCCTTATGAGCCGGAAAATATTGACTCATCAAGGCTATATGAGTTTCATCCCCAAGATTTTCAGCGATCCATGGAAGCGTTTCACGAGATCCAGCTTTCCCCCCTGGCAGGACAAGGTGGCGAATTATCAGACCGCATGTAGCCACATCATCTTCATCCACCTGGAGATGGCCAACCTGCCTGAGCATTTCAACCACTGCGGCACGATTGATTTCAGGATAATCAGGAGCTGAAGATATCTGAGCGGCAGTGGATTTGTCAGAATATTTCATGTCTGGCAGGTAGATCGACACAATACCGTCCAGAAGTTGCAACGCATCAGTCTTTTCATAGCCGCTGTTATTCCAGACAATCGGCAGAGAAAAGCCGAGCGGAATCGCCAGCCAGAGCGCCGCCATAATCTGCGGCAGATAGTGAGTCGGAGTGACGAAGTTGATGTTGTGAACCTGCTGTTTTTGCAGCCTCAACATCCGGGCAGCCAGTTCTCTGGTGGTTATCAGTTGGCCATTACCAAAATGGCTGATGGGAAAGTTCTGACAAAAAACGCATTTTAATGAGCAGCCAGATAGAAAAATGGTTCCAGAGCCGCGTGAGCCGGAAATGGGCGGTTCTTCGCCACGATGCACGTTGGCCGAAGCGATCTTTGGTTTCAGGCCGGCTCCGCAGATACCCCGCTCATCCTTTATACGGTTGACGCCGCAATTATGCGGACAAAGATCGCAATTCGCCAGCCTCTGATACGCTAAACGAACCCTTTGAAGCAGTTCGCCTGAGTTACAAAGACCAATATAATTCATTTCGTTTCCGCATAGATCCGTTCAATCGGCGTTATTGCATTCTATGTTTTTCCATCATCTCAACAAAACGACCGAACAGATAGTGGGAATCGTGAGGACCGGGGGATGCTTCCGGATGGTGTTGCACCGAGAAGATCGGCAGATTGCTGTGGCGGATACCTTCAACGGTCTGGTCGTTCAGATTTTCATGCCCCAGGCAGGCTGTGTCACCCAGAGAATCAAGATCGACGGCAAAACCGTGATTCTGGGAAGTTATTTCAACCTTGCGGGTGGACATATCCATAACCGGCAGGTTGGAACCGTGATTGCCGAACGGCAGCTTGACCGTTTTTCCTCCAAGAGCCAGCCCAAGCAGTTGATGGCCAAGGCAGATTCCGAAAATAGGCTTCTTGCCGATGAGCATTCTGATCTCCGCCTGCACACCGACTAATGGCTCAGGGTCACCGGGGCCGTTACTGAGAAAGATGCCATCGGGATTCATGGCAAGAGCCTTTTCCGCAGGAAAGTTAGCCGGTACAACGGTCACATCACAACCGGCATTAACAAGACAACGTAAAATATTGTATTTTATGCCGAAATCGTAGGCTACAACTTTGTACTTCAGCGTAGATGAATCAACTTGTGGATAGCCGTTGGCAAGATTCCACTCACCTTCTGTCCAGTGATACGGCTTTTCACAAGAAACGCCGGAAGCGAGATCGAGCCCCACCATACTGGGAAGAGATTTGGCTTTGGCAATCAGGCTGTCATGAGCGGGATCAACGGTAGATATGATGCCGTTCTGAGCGCCCTTGTCACGAAGGTGACGGGTCAGAGCCCTGGTATCAATCCTCTGGATACCTACCACGCCGTTTTCTTTGAGATAGGCAGCCAGACTCATGGTTGCCCGCCAGTTCGAATAACAGTCAAGATACTCCTTGACGATAAAACCGGACAGGAACAGCCCTCGGCTCTCGATATCTTCAGGATTGATTCCGGTGTTGCCGATCTGCGGATAGGTCATGGTCACCATCTGTCCTTTATAGGATGGATCGGTTAGAACCTCCTGATAGCCGGACATGGCTGTATTGAACACGACCTCGCCGGTGGCTTCTCCGGAAGCGCCGAACGATATTCCTTCAAAGATGCGCCCATCGGCGAGCGCAAGGATTGCTTTCATGATTTACTCCAATTCAATTGAAAACTACTTTAAATCTACCCGCTTGATATTGATCAAGCGGTGCCCCACCATATCAACCGCTGCATGTGCAAGCTCAAGTGTTGTGTAGCCAATAAGTGGGTCATACGAACCGTTATCCGGTTCCATGTCTATGAAGAGAACTTCAGTCAAAATTGACCGAAATCCCTCAATTTTGATCTCGACCGGCCCACATATTTCGCCTTCAATTATCGACTGATCGGCTGTCTCTACCTCGACTTTTTCCAGAACCCGCAAGGAGCCAAGACGACCACGCCAGGCATTAGGCAGCGTTGTATACGCAGCTCCGGTATCAACAAGAGCATCACACGTGAAAGTTGATTCCGGGGACAAAACGTTGGTTAGTGATACAAATGTGACTACTCTTCCCATAATGATTTCCTCTTCGGCTTACCTGCTGAAAGCAACCTTACCATCAACAACAGTAACCGCTGCAGCACCCTTCATCTTCCACCCCAAAAACGGCGAATTTTTTGATTTGCTGGACAGCCTGTCTGCTTCTACAACCCACTCACAAGTCGGATCAATCACGGTGATGTCAGCCACTGAACCAACCTTGATCGTACCACGTTGTAAGCCAAGTATTTTCGATGGGATACATGACATTTTCTCAACTAATTGATTAATAGTTAACGTTCCATCCGTAACGAGCCCGAGTGACAGCGGCAAAGAGGTTTCAAGTCCGATAATGCCATTCATGGCGATATTGAATTCTACATCTTTTTCATCCAGGTGATGCGGCGCATGATCAGTGGCAATTGCGTCAATGGTGCCGTCTTTCAGTCCTGCCTTGATGGCAGCCACGTCATCAGCTTCCCTCAGCGGCGGATTCATCTTGGCGTTGGTGTTATAGCCACGAACAGCATCATCCGTCAGGGTGAAATAGTGTGGAGCTGTTTCACAGGTCACCTTAACTCCGCGCACTTTTGCCTCACGAATTATCCGTACGGCACCCTTTGTGGAAACATGGGCGATATGAATCGGCGTACCGGTATACTCCGCCAACATCGTTTCGCGAGCGGTCGCAATATCTTCCGCAACTCGTGGAATCCCTTTCAGCCCGAGTTCTGTTGAAGTAAACCCCTCATTCATGGTTCCCTCACCCACCAGTTCAAGCTCTTCGGCATGAGAGATAACCATTATCCCGATACCGGCAGCATATTGCAGGGCGCGCATCATCAGTTCGCTGTTATTGACCGGTTTGCCGTCATCGGAAACGGCAACGCAACCAGATTCCTTTAACTCACCCATCTCCGACATGCGATCTCC
>CAIMXI010000213.1 GCA_903845365.1 uncultured Geobacteraceae bacterium
ACACAGAGAAATCAAAGGCTTAAGACAACAAAAACCTATTCCTTTAGGGTGAATCTAAAAAGCAATGTTTAAGACTATAACTCTCAGATTTTACTCCGTGTTCTCCGTTTCTCCGTGTTTCAAATGCTTTTTCTAGGTTTATAATTCTGAAGATCACGCACAATTACCAGCATACAAATATCTGCTCGACACGGGATATTGATGACGCCGTGAGAAATAATATAAAAACACGAAATGATTTCCACTAACAGGAAAATTTTCCCCCTTTTTTTTGTTGCATTGAGAGTAATTTGTGTATAATGCGTCAGCTACGAAATGACGTTGGAGGTAGGATAATGTTTAAAAGGTTTTTCCTGATCGCCGCCCTGTTGGTATCTTTTACTGCTTCCCCCTTATATGCAGAGCAGATCCACGTTTTTGTGTCTGGTATAGAGACGGTCGGCGTACAGAATAAAGACGAAATGAAAGTAATCGTGCAGACGCTGCTGACGTCGCGCCTGAATAGCGCCGGAATAGCTGCCGTGGAAACTCTGGTTGAAGCTGACGTTTTGGTGAGCGGCACCTATATTTCCACAGGGAAGATGTTCAGCTTCGATGCCGTGGCAAAAACCGTTGCCGGAAAAACTCTCACGCGGGCGTTTGTGCAGGGAGAAAAAGCAGATGATCTCATCCCGTCAGTAGGTACACTTGCTGAAAAAATCTCTTCCGAGTTGCTGAAAGTATACGTCCGCGACAAGACAGCCGCGCCGGTTCAGGCTGCTGCCATCACGCCTGCCGCCGTCACGCCTGCAGTTGAAGTTCCGCTCAAAACAGCAGTCGTCACTGCACCGGCTGGTGAATTTATCAAACCGCAGGCGCAGATCGCTCGCGCATCTACCGACTGGATCAGTCCGCGTCTCTCCGGAGCGGCGAATCTTATGGCATTTGGCGCGACACTGCCGGACGGCTCGCGTGAAATATTTCTGGCAGAGAACCATCGGCTTGCCTACTATCGACAGAGTGTTGATATGAAACTGGTTGCCGAATCTGAACTGAGCCCGGCAGAGAAGATAATTTCACTCGATACGCTTCAGGGGAGTGACGGCACTGTTGACATTTTCGTTACGATCATCCGCAGAAACGAACCGGCGTCTCAGGTGTGGCAGGTCAGGGGTGACAAACTGATTCAGGTTGCCGCAAAGCTCCCTTACTACTTCCGCACGGTAAACCTGTCCGGAGGTCCAAAAAAATTGCTGGCTCAGACAATGGGGCGCAACGAAGATTTCTACGGCACTGTTGTGGAGGCAATACGACGAGGTTCGGCGATTACCCTGAAAACAGCGATTAAAATGCCCCGTTTTGGTACGATCTACAGTTTCAACCAGTTCCGGGATCGTGACGGTAATACCATTATGACAGTTATTAATCCGGACGGTTATCTGATCGTGTACGACCAGCATTTGAAAGAGATCTGGCGAAGCAACGATAAGTTCGGCGGTTCTGAGCTCTACTTTCAGAAGGAAGACGACCTCAATATGCGGCTGACCGGAGAGCTGTCCCGCTGGATATTTATGAATCAACGCATTCAGGTCACATCGAATGGTGAGATTATTGTCGGGAAAAACGATGGCTTCTGGGTATTAGGCAACTCACGCTCCTACAAACGAGGAGCAGTTTACTGCCTGGCATGGAACGGTTCGAGTCTGGAGGAAAAATGGCGTACCCGTGATACACAGAACTATATGCCGGATTTCTTCTTTGATGAGGCGCGCAAGGAGCTGATTATGCTACAGACCGTTCAGCGAGAGGGGATCTCAGGGCGTGGAGCATCGTCGCTGACGATCAAGAAGGTTGAGTAGAGATACTTCTACATTCTCGCCACACGAAACTTTGAGGGTTTATTTTTATGCAAAAAGATCATCTTGAAATACTGCTTGAATCTATTGATAGTAAGTTCCAGATTACTCTTGAAGCTTTTCAGACACTTAATCAAAAGATCGATACTAAAGTTGATGAGCTGCGGATTGAACTGAAACATGATATTGCTGTAGTTGATAGCAAGGTTATGGGGCTGAGCAAGCGCCTTGATAGTGTTGAGAAGCGTCTCTCTGATGAAATAGCCGAAGTTCGTAACGATCTGGCTGCCCACCGCAGCAACACCGAAATGCATCAGGCACAACCGAAACGTCCCCTGAAAAGAGCATAATCCCCTTGATTCTCCAAACTAAAATTATCTGTATTGCCAATCAGAAGGGTGGGGTCGGCAAGACCACCACCGCTGTCAATCTTGCCGCTTCTCTCGCTGCGACCGAGCGCCCGACGTTGCTGGTAGATATCGATCCGCAGGGCAACGCTACCAGTGGCGTAGGTGTTGATAAAGCCTCGCTACGGCACACCATTTATGATGGCCTGATTAACGATGCCGACTCGCGAGGCCTGGTGCTGGACAGCGGACAGCCTTTTCTGCATATCCTGCCCGCCAATGCTGATCTTGCCGGCGCCGATCTGGAGCTGGCCACCTTAACCGGAAGGGAGCAGAAGCTGAAGTATATGCTGGCATCGCTTTCCGGGCAGTACCGCTACATCGTTATTGATTGTCCGCCGTCGCTCAATCTGCTGACTGTAAACGCCCTCACCGCTGCTGATTCAGTGCTGATTCCGCTTCAGTGCGAGTTTTATGCGATGGAAGGGTTATCGCAGATTATGCAGACCATCAGGCTCATCCAGAAAAACCTTAATCCGCTCCTGACTGTTGAGGGGATCCTGCTGACCATGTTCGATGCCAGAGGCAATCTCGGCAAAGAAGTAGCGGCGGAAATTCGAACACATTTCCCCGGCCAGGTGTTTGAGTCGGTTATTCCACGAAATGTACGACTGGCGGAAGCACCCAGTCATGGCAAGCCGATCATTTATTATGATATCACATCGCGCGGTGCGGCAAGTTACCTGCAGTTGGCTCGTGAAATCATTCAAAGGGAGAAGAACAATGGCTAAAATAGGCGGCCTCGGTAAAGGGATGGCTGCGCTGTTACAGGTAACAGAAACGGTCGATGAGTCAAAAAACTACTTTATCTGTCCGATTGAGAAGATACACCCGAATCGTAATCAGCCGCGCAAGCATTTCGCACCGGAGAAACTGGAGGAACTGGCCGCCTCAATTCGCGAAAAGGGGATTATTCAGCCTCTTGTTGTTACAGGCAGAGACGGCGGCGGGTATGAAATTATAGCCGGCGAGCGCCGTTGGCGAGCGGCTCAGAAAGCCGGGCTACACGAGATACCGGTTGTTATTCGTGAAGCAACGCCGGATGCTGCAATGGAACTGGCTCTGATAGAGAACATTCAGCGACAGGATCTGAATGCAATCGAAGAGGCGCACGCCTACCGTTCACTGGTAGAGCATTTCAGTATCTCTCAGGAAGATGTTGCCCGCAGGGTCGGCAAGAACCGCACAACGGTGACCAACGCGTTGCGACTGCTCAAGCTGCCGGATGAAATTCAGGTGGATATCGTAGAAGAACGGCTAAGCATGGGACATGCCCGGGCGCTGCTGGCGCTTGATAGCGGAGAGCTGATTGAGAAGGCGCGTCACGAGATACTGCACAGGCAGTTAAGCGTTCGTGCCACTGAAGAACTCGTTCGCAAGCTGAAAATAAATCCTCATCCGGGTCAGGTAAAGGGGATGCAGCAGCCTGATCTGCTTTTGGTAACCCTCGAAGAGCAACTTCAAAAACGTTTTCAGTCGCGGGTAGCAATCCGCAAGGTGGGGCCAAAAGGGGGGAGGCTGGAGATACATTTTAGTGATTCGGATGAGTTGACACGGATAATTGATCTGCTGGATATTTAATTACCTTGACATCAGATCGCAAATAATGATAGATAGCTTCCGTTTTACCCAGCCGTATCCGGAATTCAGTATACAACTAAGCATACCTGCAAGGGGTAGGTCGTGATAGAACTAAATTTATCGTTTGTTATCCAGTTGATCAATTTCGGAATCCTCATTCTTGTTCTCAACATCTTTCTGTACAAGCCGATCCGCAAGGTATTGGCCGACCGTCGTCAGGTGATCGACTCGGCCAGAGAGAAGACCGAGTCGGTTGATGCGGAAGTGCAGGCCAAGATGGCTCAGTATGAAACCCGCCTTAACTCCGCAAAAACAGAAGCTGCCGCCCGGCGCTCTGAAGCGCTGAAGCTTGCTCAGGCTGAAGAGTCAGTGCTACTTGAAAAAGCACGCAACCAGGCTTCCGACTCTCTGGCATCAATCCGGGGCAGGGTTGCCAAGGAAGCTGGCGAAGCGCGTGAACTGTTGAAAAAACAGGCCGAGGCGCTGTCCGGTGATATCTGCGAGAAAATCCTCGGGAGGAGCCTGTAGTTATGATAGTAACCGATCGCTCCAAAAAAATTATAATCACGCTGGCATACATATTTACAGTTGTACTGCTGGCGTCTGTCTCTTTTGCATCTGAGGGTGGCGGTGCTGCACACCATCCGGACAGCGGCGCACAGCTCAAGGATTTTGGCTGGCGAGTACTCAACTTTGCTGCGCTCGTTGGCATTATGCTGTTTGCACTCAAAAAAGCTGACGTTAAAGGTTCTCTTGCCGCCCGCCAGACCGATATCGAAAAAAGTCTGAAAGATGCTGAGGCTGCACGTGACACAGCAGAAGCAAAGCTCCGCGAATACGGCGTAAAGCTTGACCGCGCCTCAAAAGAGATAGATGAGCTACACTCCGCTATCATTCGAGAAGGTGAGCAGGAGAAGAATCGCATTATTGCTGAGGCAAACATTGCCGCAGAAAAAATAGTTGCCCAGGCCGCATTGTCAGCCGAGCAGGAGACCGTTAAAGCCCGCAATGAGCTGCGTGTCGAAGCGGCCAGGCTTGCAGTTGAGATTGCTACCGGCAAACTGGCCGGCGCTATCCGGAAGAACGACCACGACAGGTTTGTCGGCGAATATCTTGACAAGGTGGTACAGATCCAGTGATTAATAACGCGCTTGCGAAACGATACGCCAAGGCACTCGTACAGCTCGGCTCGGAAGGTGGTCTTATTGACCTGTTTCGCAATGAGCTCGCTATAATCGACCGTATATTCAGTGGTAATTGTGAGCTGCGGGCTGCATTTGCCGATCCCTCGCTGACTCTGGTTCAGAAAAAAGCGATCATGCAGCAACTGATCGACAAAACAGCCTGCTCCGAATTGGTCGGAAATTTCCTGTTGCTGCTCGTCGACAAAAACCGTGTTGCTTTCCTTGGACAAATTGTTCAGACATATGAAAAGCTGGCCGATGAATTTTCCGGGGTAATTCGCCCGGTAATTACAACAGCTTTTGCACTTGACGAGAGTCAGTTAGTTGCGATTCAGTCCGCTCTGGAAAAAAAGAGCGGCAAGAAGGTAGTACCTAAGATGATCGTAGACCCGACTTTGCTGGGTGGCGTAGTAACCCAGATTGGCGACACCGCATATGATAACAGTGTTAAAACTCAGCTTAAACAGATTAAAGATATATTACAGAAGGGGTAGGAGCATCCATGGAAATCAGAGCCGAAGAGATCAGCGAGATTATCAGAAAACAGATCAAAGAGTATGGCAAAGAGGTTGAGGTGTCGGAAACCGGCACAATCATCTCCATTGGTGACGGTATTGCCCGTATTCATGGCCTTGCTGGAGCCATGGCCGGTGAGTTGCTGGAGTTTCCCGGCGGCGTGACCGGAATGGTGCTCAACCTTGAAGAAGATAACGTCGGCGTTGCAATCCTTGGTGAATTTTCCGAGATCAAGGAAGGCGACACCGTTAAGCGAACCGGTCGCATTACCGAGGTACCGGTTGGCGAGGCACTTATTGGCCGCGTTGTCAATGCCATTGGCCAGCCGATTGACGGTAAAGGTGCAATCAATACCAGCAGCTTCAGCAAGGTAGAGATCAAAGCTCCCGGCATTGTTGCACGTAAATCGGTTCATCAGCCGATGGCAACCGGACTTAAAGCTATTGACTCCATGGTTCCAATCGGGCGCGGTCAGCGCGAGCTGATCATTGGTGACCGTCAGACCGGCAAGACCGCCGTTGCCGTCGATACGATCATCAATCAGAAGGGTGGCGATGTTGTCTGTATTTACGTAGCTATCGGTCAGAAACGTTCAACAGTTGCTCAGGTTGTATCCAAGCTGACCGAGCATGGTGCAATGGATTTCACCATTATCGTTGCCGCTACCGCCTCCGAATCTGCACCGCTCCAGTTCATTGCGCCGTATACCGGCGTAACAATGGGCGAATTCTTCCGCGACAGCGGCAAGCATGCCCTTATCATTTATGATGACCTTTCCAAACAGGCAGTTGCTTATCGTCAGCTCTCCTTGCTGCTCCGCCGTCCACCAGGACGTGAAGCATACCCGGGTGACGTTTTCTATCTCCACAGCCGTCTGCTTGAGCGGGCCTGCAAGCTGTCCGATGCCTGCGGCGCCGGATCGCTGACCGCCCTGCCGATCATCGAAACCCAGGCCGGCGACGTTTCCGCCTATATTCCGACTAATGTTATCTCCATCACTGACGGCCAGATTTATCTGGAATCCGATCTGTTCTTCTCCGGCGTTCGTCCGGCGATCAACGTCGGTCTTTCCGTTTCCCGCGTCGGTGGTTCTGCGCAGACAAAATCGATGAAGCAGGTTGCCGGTACGCTCCGCCTTGACCTTGCCCAGTATCGCGAAATGGCCGCTTTTGCGCAGTTCGGTTCCGACCTCGACAAGGCTACCCAGATGCAGCTTGAGCGTGGTGTCCGTCTTGTTGAAATCCTCAAACAACCGCAGTACAGACCGATCCCGAATGAAAAACAGGTTCTCATTATCTTTGCCGCCAACAATGGCTTCCTTGATGAATATCCGGTTTCTGCACTCAAAAAATATGAAACAGAACTGTACGCCTTCTTCGACAACCGTCAGGCTGAGCTCCTTGCCGAACTTCGCGACAAGAAAGCTATTGATGACGGCCTGAAGGGCAAAATCATTGCAGCTATGGGTCAGTTGAAAAAAGAATTTACGGCGTAATCAAGGATGGTTTGAGATATGGCAAGCCTTAAAAGCATTAAAAAACGGATCGTATCCGTAAAAAATACTCGCCAGATCACCAAGGCCATGAAGATGGTTTCGGCGTCAAAACTGCGCCGTGCCCAGGAAAATGTTGTAGCCGCCCGCCCGTACGCCAAAAAGCTGGGTGATGTGTTGCAATCACTGGCTGCAAGCCCTGAAGGTGATCTTCATCCGCTGCTTGAAAAACGGGAGGCCAAAAGGCTGTTGCTGGTCGTTCTAACCTCTGACAGAGGTTTGTGCGGTGGTTTCAATACCAATCTCTGCAAGGCTGCCGACCGCTATATCAAGGAAAATAAGGATACTTTCGAGCAGATCAGCGTGATGACGATCGGTCGCAAAGGGTATGAATTCCTCAAGAGCCGCTCCACAGTCCGCAATAATTTCCCCAACGTTCTGGCAAAGCCGAACTATCAGTCTGCAGCTACGATTGCTCAGGAAATTATAGACGGTTTTACTGCGGAGGAGTATGACCGGGTTGAACTGCTCTACAACTCCTTCCGTACCGTGATGACACAGGATATCACCTTTGAGCAGATGCTTCCGGTAACTCAGAAAGAAACAGCCAATATGGAAGAGACACCTGTAGAATTTATCTATGAGCCATCCGTCAGCGAACTGCTGGAAGAGGTACTGCCAAAGAATATCGAAGTACAGATTTTTAAAGCGATGCTTGAGACCGTAGCCGGAGAGCATGGCGCCCGTATGACAGCTATGGACAGCGCCTCCAAGAACGCAAACGAAATGATAGGCAAGTTGACCCTCCAGTACAACCGGGCGCGTCAGGCGGCCATTACTACCGAGTTGATGGAGATTATCTCCGGCTCTGAATCAATTAAAGGCTAATATATACACGTTACACTATATGAGGCCGTACGGCCGCAGGAGGACACCGTTCCATGAGTCAGAATACAGGTAAAATTTCGCAGGTTATCGGCGCTGTTATCGACGTCGAATTTGAGCCGGGCAAACTGCCGGAGATCTACCACGCACTGCGCGTGACAAATCCGTCCATTGATGACCGTGAATTCAATCTGGTACTTGAAGTTGCCCAGCATCTTGGCGAAAATTCGGTACGAACCATTGCAATGGATTCGACGGACGGCTTAAAGCGCGGTCAGGTTGTTGTCGACACCGGCAAGCAGATATGTGCTCCGGTTGGTGCTAAAACATTGGGTCGCATAATGAATGTCATCGGCGAGCCGGTCGATGAAATGGGGCCGATTGGTCATGAGAAAGAGTCCCCTATCCACCGCGAAGCACCTCCTTTTGAAGATCAATCAACAAAAGTTGAAGCATTCACAACCGGCATAAAGGTTGTTGACCTGCTTGCTCCGTATGCCCGAGGCGGCAAGATCGGTCTGTTCGGAGGCGCCGGAGTCGGCAAGACAGTTCTGATTATGGAGCTGATAAACAATATTGCACGGCAGCATGGTGGCTATTCCGTTTTTGCCGGCGTAGGCGAGCGTACCCGCGAAGGGAATGACCTCTGGATGGAAATGAAAGAAACCGGCGTTCTTGAAAAAACCGCGCTGGTCTACGGTCAGATGAACGAGCCTCCAGGAGCCCGTGCCCGTGTTGCGTTGACGGCACTCTCTGTTGCCGAATATTTCCGCGATGTTGACGGGCTGGACGTACTGCTCTTCATCGATAACATTTTCCGTTTTACTCAGGCCGGTTCCGAAGTTTCAGCGCTTCTCGGCCGTATCCCGTCTGCGGTTGGTTATCAACCGACACTTGCCACCGAAATGGGTGAGCTTCAGGAGCGTATCACCTCGACTAAAAAGGGCTCCATCACTTCGGTTCAGGCTATTTATGTCCCTGCTGACGACTTGACCGACCCGGCGCCTGCCACCGCGTTTGCTCACCTCGACGCAACCACGGTTCTTTCCCGTCAGATTGCCGAGCTCGGCATCTACCCGGCTGTTGACCCGCTGGATTCCTCATCACGTATTCTTGATCCGCAGGTTATCGGCGAAGAACATTATGCCGTTGCCCGTTCCGTCCAGTTTGTTCTGCAGAAGTACAAGGATCTTCAGGATATCATTGCCATTCTCGGTATGGACGAACTCTCTGAAGAAGATAAGCTTGTTGTTGCTCGTGCCCGTAAAATTCAGCGTTTTCTGTCACAGCCGTTTTTTGTTGCCGAGGCTTTCACCGGTTCACCTGGTAAGTACGTGGAGCTGAAAGACACCATCAAAGGCTTTCAGGAAATAGTAGCTGGTAAGCATGACAGTATGCCGGAGCAGGCTTTCTACATGGTTGGTTCAATAGAAGAGGCCATTGAAAAAGCGGCAAAACTGGCTGCAGTATAAATAACCTTACGGGATTACCAATCCCTTTCAAGGAATGATATATGGCTGAAAAGATGAAGCTTGAAATAGTTACCCCGTATAAAAAGGTTGTTGACACTGAAGTCGAGGAAGTCACCGCAACCGGTAAGATCGGAGAATTCGGCATATTGCCGGGTCATGCACCGTTTCTGACGTCGCTCAGGATTGGTGAGCTTGTTTATAAAAACAACGGCGTTGCCGAACATATGTCGCTCAACTGGGGCTATTTCGAAGTACAAGATGATAAGATTATCGTGCTTGTCGAAACGGCTGAGTCTGCTGCCGAAATTGATATTGAGCGTGCGAAAGCTGCCCACGGTCGGGCTGAGGAGGCACTCAAAAAGCTTACCCAGGAAGACAAACAACATAGAATATATGAGGCGGCTCTCGAGAGGGCGATTATCCGTATGCAGGTTGCCGGTAAAGCCGTACGCAAATAGAAGTTCCCGAAATATCAGAGCAGAGCAGAGAGCGACAGCAATGCCGCTCTTTTTGTTTTTATGGAAATAATCCTGCGGTTTTGATACAACCATCACGTTATCCATTTCCCAGTAAAAGGAGAGCAGTATGCCGCAAAGTGACGCGCTGAAACGATACCGCTGCTACGAAATTTTTTCTCAATCCACCGGAGTTGAAATACGTGAGGCCATTAAAACCAGTGAGGAGCATGGATCGGTTACTGAACGGAGCGGCAGGATTCACCTTCGCTTTTTCAAGTTGACGCCGAAGACGAAGCCGGATGATGTCACTCAAATCCGTTTCATCTGCGAACCTGACGAGGCCTACGGTTTGTCCAGACTGATACACCAGGTTTCAGCCTCTGCTGTGTCATGTAAGGAAAAGCTGAATCCACACACCTTTTCTACCGGTGAAAAAAAAGATGAAATAGTTACCACTCTGTCTGTGGAGAAATGGGAGAGAGGGGGTAAGAGTGGTTTTGCCATCACTGTAGGGCGTGGTAAGGATTTTATCAGTGTACCGGTGCCTCTTGCCAAATTCTTTTTTGCCGCAGAATTTCTGAGGGTACTTTCAACCGAGCAGTGCTGGGTGGAACGCTTAGAGAAGAGTCGATAAAAAAACATAAAAGGAGATTCCATCATGACTAATCCCGAATGGAACATACCGGACCTGCTGCAGTTGTCCGGTGGCTACTGGAGTGCCTCTGCTCTGCATGCGGCGGTAAAACTTGATATATTTACTGCTCTTGATGGCGCATTTCGCACCGCTGACGAGGTAGCGCAACTGCGGCACTCAAATCCGCGCGCAACCGTTATGCTGCTTGACTCACTGACAGCGCTCGGATTACTGGAAAAACGTGACAGCAGCTACAGTGCAACTTCATTCTCCGCAGAAAAACTCTCTAAAACGAGCCCCGGCTATCTAGGTCATATAATAATGCACCATCACCACCTCATGTCCGGCTGGGTAAGACTTGACGAGGCGGTGATATCAGGTCGCCCCATCAAAGAGCCTGTTTCTCATAGTCAGAATGAGAGTATGCGGGAAAGTTTTCTGATGGGAATGTTCAATCTTGCCAGCCAGTTAGCACCGCGTATTGCTGCATCAATAAGTCTGGCCGGCCGTCACCGGTTGCTGGATCTGGGGGGTGGCCCAGGAACATACGCAATTCATTTTTGCCTGGCCAATCCCGATGTTTCTGCTGTCATCTATGACCTTCCTACATCAAGGACCTTTGCTGAAGGAGTCATCAATCGCTATAACCTTTCAGATCGGATTGACTTTACCCCCGGTGATTACCATGCTGACCCGATACCTTCCGGTTTCGATGTCGCCTGGCTATCACATGTTCTTCATTCGGAGTGCCGTGCGGCATCCGTTGCCCTGTTACGCAAAACGGTGGACTCACTCAACCAGGGCGGCATCCTGATGGTGCAGGAATTCATCCTCGATAATGCCAAAGATGGCCCGCTGTTTCCGGCTCTCTTTTCACTTAACATGCTGCTCGGTACGGAGAGCGGACAGTCATATTCCGGTGAAGAGCTGTCAACCATGATGACGGAGGCCGGGCTAAGCGATGTAGAGAGAGTTGTGCTTGATCTTCCTAACGGCGCAGGGATAATTAGTGGCTGCAAGAGATAAGTTTCAGGAGGCAGCAATCTATGGAAGAGCTTCTAAGCCGTGAAATAAAGCGTTTCATCCGGGCACATCCGGGCAATCGCCTGCCGGATAGCGACACCCCGTATCTGGATGAACCGCTGGTTGGGTTTTCCTTGGCCGAAGACCGGATATTCCACGATTACCGTCAGATAATCGGCTCGTTTCATCTCCTGCCGGATGAGCTTCTTCCGGGCGCTGCGACCGTAGTCAGTTGGATACTTCCCATCAACCGCGCTGTACGAGTGAGCAATCGCTCCCGGACAGAACTGCCATCCCGCGAATGGGCCTTGACCCGCGTCCATGGGGAAACAGTCAACGGCGCCCTACGGCGACATCTCGTCAAATGGCTGATTGGAAAGGGGCATACTGCCATGGCTCCCCAGTACTCTCCGCTCTGGAAAGAGTTTGGCGACACGCCGGTCGGCATCGCCTCCACCTGGTCGGAGCGTCACGCAGCATACGCCGCAGGGTTAGGTACCTTCAGTCTGAGTGACGGCTTCATCACACAACGGGGAATTGCGCATCGCTGTGGCAGTGTCATTACTAACTTGAAGCTCAGCCCCACGCCTCGCACATCTCTCAACCACCTTTCCAATTGTCTGCATTACCATGACGGGAGCTGTGGCACCTGCATCAACCGCTGTCCGGTGGGCGCCATATCACGGGATGGGCACAACAAGACCGTCTGCCGTGAACTGGTATACGGCACCGCTCCGGCGGCACTTTCAGAGCTTTACGGCACTCCCCAGACCGGCTGTGGTCTCTGTCAAACAAAAGTCCCCTGCGAGGCTCAGGTGCCGTTGCATCGGAAATGAACTCTACACTAAAACGCTACAACAAATTATCCGACGAACTAAAGCGAGTATTCGGCTGCAAAGTGCAGCGAATTTCGGTGGATGCCGGCTTTACCTGCCCTAATCGTGATGGCACGCTGGATTCGAACGGCTGCATCTTCTGCGGCGAGCATGGCTCCGGCTCAACTGGAATCCGGCGTGACCTGACTATTTCAGCACAACTTGAAGACGGCAAAGAGATTATGAGGCGCAAGTACCGGGCTGAAAAATTCATCGCCTATTTTCAGGCATATTCCAACACTTATGCAGATGTAACGCGTTTACGGGGGCTGTTCTCCGAAGCGCTCACCGTTTCCGATATTGTCGGCCTGATAGTCGCCACCCGTCCTGACTGCTTGCCGGAGGAGGCTCTTGACTACCTGCAGGAGCTTAACGATCAAACATACCTCTGGCTTGAAATTGGTATGCAATCGATACATGACAGGAGCCTCACCTTTCTCAACCGGCGCCATGACCACGCATGTTCTGTTCAAGCCATACAACGGGCCGCAAATCGAGGGTTGAAGGTCTGCGCCCACATCATTCTCGGACTGCCGGGTGAAACAAGGGGAGAAATACTGGCAATGGCTGCTGAATTGAACCGGCTCGGCATCGACGGCGTCAAACTGCATCTGCTGCATGTTGTGAAGGGTACGCAGTTGGCTGATATGTACTGCCGTGGTGAAGTAAAAGTCCTCTGTAGAGATGATTACGCAGGGTTGGTCTGTGACTTTCTGGAGTTTCTGGATCCGCGCATCCTGGTTCATCGCCTGACTGGTGATGGCGGACATGAGAGCCTTGTAGCCCCGCTCTGGTCGCTCAAGAAGTTCGAAATATTGAACCTGATAGATGCTGAGATGGCAAGACGCGGGACGCGGCAGGGGAGTAAAACAGCAGACCCTAAGGGTTTTCAAAACCCTTAGGGTTTAGGGTTCCATTAATGAGAGGGGATTCCTTTGCGCGCGAGTTGGTCACACCTTTCATTTTCAATATGTCCGGCGTGCCCTTTAATCCATTTCCACTGCACCGAATGACTCTTAATCAGCTCTAGCAACATCTCCCAGAGATCCTTATTCAGTACCGGTTCCTTCTTGCTGTTGAGCCACCCCTTGTTTTGCCAGCCGGATATCCATTCTGTCATCCCTTTAACCAGATACTGAGAATCTGTTGTGATGATAACCCTGCAAGGGCGTGTCAGTAGGCGCAGCGCTTCTATAGCCGCCGTCATCTCCATCCGATTGTTGGTGGTGTCTCTGGCACCGCCACTAACCTCTTTCACTCGTCCGGCGCAGCGGAGTATCGCACCATAGCCGCCCGGTCCAGGGTTACCGCTACAGGCGCCATCACAGAAAATTTCCACCATTGTTTTTTCACTCTCTGCCACAATCAACCCCTTCTCCGGCTAGCAGGACGGCAATTCCTTCCATAACTCGCTCTACTATCAGCATGTGTGTATCTTTACAATCTTCCCGCTGAAACAGTTCGCTAAAGTCTATGGGCGCACCGAAAACAACTGTACCTTCTTGCTTAAGCCGTGGAAACTTCCAGTTGTTCAGCCCAATTAGTGCGGTTGGAATAACTGCCGGACGGGTATCGTAGATAATTTTTCCAACGCCTCGGTTGCCCGGCCCCAGTTTTCCATCTTTGTGGCGAGTACCTTCAGGGAACAGCATGACTTTCTGGTCGAGCAGCAGGTCATTCAATTTGCGGCCGGCGCGGACATCCCGTTTGCGTCTGACCGGAAAGGCTCCCCAGGAAGAGTAGAGGAGGCGAAGGAGGGGATTTTCAAATAATTCTTCTTTGGCCGGTGCCCAGAGCATCTGGAGAGGATTGTATTTAATTACGGCCCAGGGGAGAAAGATGGTGTCATAAGCTGATATATGATTCGAGGCTATCAAGACAGAACCGTTGTGTGGAATGTTACTGCTCCCCTTGATAATGAATCTGTTCAAAAAAGATGCATAGATTCCGATAACATACGCGGAAAATGTAACCCAGCAACGTTGTAGTAAAGGCGCTTTCACTATGTTCCCTTGGAACGATACGGATTTGAATTTGATGAACGCTTATAGCATAGCGAAACGTTTCAGGCAATATTTGCCCCAAGTATATAAATTCCCTGTATTCAATTTATGATGTAGTATGAAAAAACTACTTAATCAGTTGGTGCCTGTCAGGCACTCGGGGGTATATGGAATATGGAAAATATGGTCGATTCGCGATGCCAGCATTTGCAGTAACCGAAGAAAAAAACCGCTGGCTCCAACAGAAGATGCTTGACTTGGGGGTGAGGGAAGAGGATCTGGTTGAAAGCTTTATCCGCTCGTCCGGTAACGGTGGCCAGCACGTTAACAAGACGTCAAGCGCGGTTCAGTTAAAGCACAAGCCAACAGGGATCCAGGTCACATGCATGCGGGAGCGGAGTCAGTCGGTGAACCGTTTTCTGGCGCGTCGTGAGTTATTGGAGCAAATTGAGGCGGCCTCCGGTGTCATCACTCAGAAGATGAAGCTGATAGAAAAGGTGCGTAGGCAGAAAGAACGCCGCAGGAGGCGTAGAGCCACTGACTCCTCACCAGATGTGTCTGAAAGATGAGTTCAGATAATGCAAATTAAAGCCCACCCCTATCTGCTGCTGACCCTGACCGCTCTATTCTGGGCCGGAAATTTTGTCATCGGACGAGCCATGAAAAGCAGCATACCGCCTATCAGCCTCGTCTTCTGGCGCTGGACGCTTGCCCTTGGTATCCTCCTTCCGTTCGCCATTCCACATCTGCGTGCCGACTGGCCAGTTCTTAAGCAAAATTGGCGCTGGCTGACAATCTTCGGAGTACTCGGCATTTCGTGCTTCAATACCTTCGTCTATATCGGTCTCCACTCAACAACCGCAACTAACGCTCTCATCATCAATTCTGTTATTCCGATACTTATCGTGCTGCTTTCTCGACTGCTGGCAGCAACGCCGGTTTCAGCAAGACAGGTACTCGGCATTGCGCTATCCCTGAGCGGAGTGCTGACAATAATCTGTCGCGCCAATCTTGATGTTATCCTCACCTTAAAGATCAACAGCGGTGATGCCTGGATTCTTCTGGCCGTTCTCAGTTGGGCCTTCTACACTTTTTTCCTGCGGCATCGTCCTGCAGAGCTTCATCCCCTGAGCTTTCTCGCTTCGATCGTCTTTATAGGATTGATACCTCTCACGATACTTTACGTCTGGGAACTCGGCCAAGGGGAGCGTTTTGCGCTGAATCCTGCAAACATTACCAGCATTCTGTACGTTGCCCTCTTTCCATCGGTGTTGGCTTTTATTTTCTGGAACCAGTCAGTAAGGAATGTCGGGGCAAACAGAGCCGGCCTGTTCCTCTATCTGATGCCGGTCTTCGGCACAATTCTGTCGATTATTTTCCTCGATGAAACTTTCCACCTGTTCCAGTTGGCCGGTATCGGGCTGATTTTTTTCGGGATATGGCTTACCACGGCAGCTTCTGCTCGATGAAGGTATGTTGACAGTGTGTGCTACGGGATTTGGGCAGATCGCAGCGATGTCTCTGACAGCGTTGAACATGGGAAAATAACGGTAACAAGCTTCCTGGTCATTTGCCAATCTGATTCATTCTAATTCGCCGCTTGGCGTCTAAAAAGTCCCCTCTCCATGAAGGAGAGGGCTAGGGTGAGGGGGAAATGCTTGATTATGCCGCACAGTTTCCCCCTCATCCGGCCTATCGGCCACCTTCTCCCTCAGACCTTATGTTTAAAAAGGGGGGGTAAAAACAAGACAAGTCTCGATTTTTGAATGTATATTTGTCCTGCCGAGGAAAAAATACATAAAAAGGAGACTTGCCATGACACAAGTTAGCAAACTC
>CAIMXI010000214.1 GCA_903845365.1 uncultured Geobacteraceae bacterium
GAGTTTGCTAACTTGTGTCATGGCAAGTCTCCTTTTTATGTATTTTTTCCTCGGCAGGACAAATATACATTCAAAAATCGAGACTTGTCTTGTTTTTACCCCCCCTTTTTAAACATAAGGTCTGAGGGAGAAGGTGGCCGAAGGCCGGATGAGGGGGAACTATTCCGCATAGTCCAGCATTTCCCCCTCACCCTAACCCTCTCCCTCATGGAGAGGGGACTGTTTGGAGGCCACGCGACGAATTAGAATGAATCAGAAAAATCATTTACCGCTGAGAACGCAGAGGAACGCATCATCTGCGGCGCAGCTCCCGTTTTGTCAGTATTCCATCCATGACAGAAAGTCCGGATCGCCCCCTGTCAGGCGCACAACCGTCTCCACTGTTCGAGCGGAATCTCTTACCCGTGCTACTGAAATTATCCTGAAAAGTTTCCCTTCGCTGCTTATTTTGCCAATAAGACCGGTAGTAATAGTCTCCATACCTGGCACCCTCGCTAAATCCCCTGGCAATTTAAACGGTAGCAGACGTCTCTCTTCAACTATTCTCTCAGCCATACGGTTGTCGATGCGGGGATCAAGAGCAGCCAGCACCTCCCTGGAGGCGGTGTTTATATTGACTGTTGACTGCGGCGAACCGGCCTGATCCGAATAAATCGTCAGGTAGGGGCGTACGACGTCAAGTATTTCCGGACTGAATCCTTTAATCAACGACAGTTCAGTCAGTGTCATCAATCTGCCGTTACGGGGACTGTATGGCGGCTTAAGAGCACGGTAATAGGGCGATTCAGCGCCGCCAGAGCGTGGCATGTCGTTGCTGTCAATCCAGTCAGCCAATCCACCCCAGAGATCTCCCGACAGCTTCAGCCGCTGACCTAGTCGCTGCAATACCCCAAGAGTAAACGGTTCGTACTCTCCATTTGGCTGTACTAGACCATTAATGTTGATTTTACCGCTCTCTTCGCTGACCGTAACCAGCAGCGAACCGGCCTCATCTTCAACTTTCAGCGGTGTTGCCCAGCGGTCGGCAAGCGTCGTATATGAACGACCGGAAAGCGACATCTGTAGAAGTTTCGCCCCTCCCGTCGCCCCGGATTCGGCAAGTATTGACGCCTGCTGGCCGTCGCGGAAGCTGCGACTCAAGGAGGTGTCCACATACACCTGGTGGATCATCTCGACCACGACAGCTACCATTAACGCCGTTACGACCAGAGTCAGAATAAGGGCAAATCCGGATTCATTATTCAGCTTCCCGCTCATGAGCCGTTCACCCGGGGGGCGGATATAATAGCGAATCCTACTGTTTTCCCTTCATCTTTGATTTGAACGGTTACCCGCACACGCTTTGGAATGGCACCGTTTATGGCGGAATCCCAGCTTTTTAGCCACCTTGACCCGTCATAGCACTCCACCAGAAAAGCTGTAATCTGCTCCATCTGCGGATACGCTAATACGGTATCCTCTTCTGAAAAAAGATCCCGTTCCTGACGTGTCAAGATACGTTTTTTCTCTTTTTCGGCAATACGGTAGGCGACTGTAACAATACCGGACTCTTTGCGGCTTTGCCCCGCCGTCGGTACCAGAGTCGTCAGCTCCAGTGTCGATGACGGAACACCAAAATTGTCGCGATCTTCCACGACAAAGCGGAGTCGCTTGTCGCTGCGATTGAACTGCACCGAGGAGATTTCACGGCGAATCAGGTCAAGCGTAATGCCTAGCTCCCGCCGCGACTCCATCCCGGAGGCGGCACGATCCCGTGCCCGCAACACTCCGAAATAACTGCCATAAAGCGCCGCAGAAAGGATACCAAGCAGCACTACAGCAATCAAAACCTCCAGCAGAGTGAAGCCGCTATTTCGGGAGGTATCGGACAATCGCCACCTCCCTGCCGTCACTGCCACGCCGTACCTTGACTATCAGCTTCTGAAGCCCCGGTATATCTGCGGGGAGCAGATCCGCTTTCCAGCTCAGTTCCGGGTGGGAGGGTGCAAACGTCCCCTCCCCTTTTGCAGGAGCCTGTTCCAGTTCCGTCATACGGTATCTGGCCAGCAGCGCCAGGGTCGTACTGTCGCGCTCGTTTGCGATGATGCCGATATGGTAGTTAACCGAACCAAGCAGAGTCAGAATAACGCCAGCCATTATGGCGAGCGACACCATTACTTCCAGAAGCGTAAAACCTGATGACGCTCCCCTCATGGCGGCTCCTCGCGGTATCCCTCGAAGGCCTTGACCTTTCCGCCCGAAGGAAATGCCATTACTGTCCAAAATTGTCCATCCGCAGAACGGAGATGAATGGTGATAAAATCCCGCACTCCGGCCACTCCGACATCCAGGCGCAACTGACCCTCTTTGATTTTGCCGAGCCTGTGTATCCGGACATCAGCGACTATAATACCCTCTTTCAACGCTGATTTTTGCAGTAACGGATCAGACGGTTCCTTGTCGCTGCCGTCGGCTCCGTTTTCATAGATTTTTATGACGTCTGTTCCCGGTGACAAAAACAGATGATAACCGGTTTGTGATGTGGCGGCCCGTTCCTGAATATACCGCAGGGTTGAAGCGAGCGTCCGGGCGGATATTTTCAGATTTTCCTGGTCTGATGAGGGGAGTCGCGGCAAAACCAGCAGCATGATCATACAGATAATTACCAGCACCACGGTAATTTCAATCAGGGTGTAACCCGCCTTGCTGGAGCCGTCCCGATCCGCCGGGATTGCATCTGGATCAATTGGAGGGCGATGTTTCACCTGATTCGTTCTACCACGCCGATAAGGCCCTTCTCCCTGAGGGAGAAGGTGGCCGAAGGCCGGATGAGGGGGGAATGATGCCGCATAAACCTGGCATTCCCCCCTCACCCTAACCCTCTCCCTCAGGGAGAGGGGACTTTTTGGATGCCAAGCGGCAAATGAGAACGAATCAGGATGTTTCATGCCTACGCCGCTGCAAGTAAGCGTGCCAGATCTTCGCCATAGAGCCGCTTTTGCCACTCCCTCATTCCGGGTACGCTATCAAGTTCCTCTATTGAAGCTTTTTCGGTGTCGGCAACCGCTTCCAGCAGCCAATTCGGCGCCATGACACCCGGATCAAGGCCTAGTTCGCGGCTGAACTGCTCCCGCCAGACTTTGAGAATTTTCAAGCGCTCCTTGACCCTCTCCAGAACCTCTTTTTTAACGCTGCGGGGGAAACGGGGCAAGCTGTTATCTGCTGTTGCCTCGCCTCGTTCAATTGCCGACAACATAGCGCTGCCATGCCGCTGGAGCTGCCCCGGTGTCATACCTTTATAAAGCGACAGCTCGTAGAGCGACTGTGGTCTGTTTTCGGCAATCTCAATCAGGGTGTCAGCCGACAACACTTTGAACGGCGGTCGATCAAGAAGCTCCGCCTGCCGATCCCGCAGTTGCAGTAGCTCTTCGAGAACTGCAAGTGTACGACCTCGCAATTTCCCGGCCCCTTTACAATAGAGGAACAACGGGCCATCTTTTTCTGATATCCGCGCCTGACATAATGCACGCCCCTCCTCTTCGAGCCATGCCAACCGGTTTTTTTGCTCAAGCTCTGCCCGGAATTGGTCATACAGCGGGAGAAGATCCGAAGTATCTGCGGCGGCGTAGGCGCACATCTCGCGGCTTAATGGCCGTTTACTCCAGTCGGCCTTCTGGTATTTTTTATCCAGCTCAATTCCAAAACGCGCCTTTAATAAGGCGGCCAGTCCAAACTCGGTTATGCCGAGAAAACGAGCGGCTATCATGGTGTCAAACAGGTTCGTCACCTCAATGCCGTAGTCCCGATGCAGTGATCTGATGTCGTAATCAGAACCATGCATTACGATGATAATATCCGGATTGGCTAATGGAGCGGCCAACGGCTCAAGAGAGGTCAGTGCCAACGGGTCGATCAGCCAGCTTTGCTGACGGGTTGAGACCTGGACAAGGCAGACTTTTTCACGATAGTGATGGAGGGAATCCATCTCCATATCAACGGCAATTTCACTCTGCCGGGAGAGGAGCGCGGCGACTTCGGCCAGGCGCGGTGCGGAAGCAATTATTTCGCAGGTTCCAGCCTGCATTTGGAAAGAACTCAAACCGTAAACTCCCTCAGTATCGAATAGGTTGTGCTGCGCTGTGCCGCTCTGAAACCGGCTCCATGTATCATGGTGATCATCTCTTTCTGCGACATACGAAAACTGCAGCCGGCGGCGGCAACTACATTTTCCTCAAGCATAGTGCCCCCAAGATCATTCGCTCCGAAAAAGAGAGCCACAGAGGCCATCTTGGCACCTTGTGTGACCCAACTGGCCTGGATATTGGGGATAGTGTCCAGTACGATGCGTGACAACGCCAGCACTTTCAGATAATCAACTCCGGTGGCGGTCGTCCCACCCAGTTCGGTATTTCCCGGCTGATACGTCCAGGGGATAAAAGCCGTGAACGAGCCCCCCTCATCCTGGATCTCGCGCACCCGAAAAAGATGCTCAACGATATCTTCCGGTTTTTCGGAGCTGCCGAACATCATCGTGGCGGTCGTCGGCATACCTAGAGCCGCCGCTTTCAGCATGACATCGCCCCACTGCCGCCAGCCGATTTTTCTGGGAGAAATGCTGCTGCGCACTTCATCCACCAGTATCTCTGCCCCGCCGCCCGGAATGGAATCAAGCCCGGCGTTTTTCAGGCGCAGCAATGTTTCATCGATTGTAAGCGCTGAATGAGTAGCGATACATATAATTTCCGCTGGCGATAGGGAATGATTCCGGATTGTCGGGAAACGGGTCTTTATTTCCCGGAAAAGCTCTTCAAAATAATCAATTTTCAGATCGGGGTTAAGGCCTCCCTGCATAAGCAGTTGGGTTCCCCCCTGTTCAACAAGCTCGGCGATTTTCTGGTAAATCTGCTCAGAGGTCAGAATATAGGCATCGGCTGCATCTCTACTCCGATAAAAGGCGCAAAAAGAGCAGCGTGATTCACAGATATTGGTATAATTCACATTGCGGTCAACAACAAAGGTAACCATACCATCAGGGTGAAGCCTGCGCCGGATTTCATCGGCTCTCCTGCCGAGGGACAACAGATCTCCGTGCAGTAACAGGTCAAGTGCCGCAGCGCGCTCAATTCTAGCGTCACTGAGGGTAGTCATGCAACGCTCTCCATTTCATCTTCAAGCATCTGGCGGATTTCCAGCGGAATCCGCCTGGCTTTCAGGGTCTGGCCAATACATGCCAGAGTGACCATCCCGTCTGCCAGCACTCTGCTGTCACTTGGCCTGACTATTTTCTGGTTGAACGTAACGGATGAACCACCGATACGGGTTGGAGAGGTTGTAACAGATAAGAGGTCATCATGAAGAGCCGGTGATTTGAAATCTATCTCCAGCCGCACTACCGGAAATATAAAGCCATTATCAGCTAGTTCTGCGACAAGAAAACCGTGACTGCGGAAAAATTCGGTACGGGCCCGTTCCATATATTTAATGTAATTGGCATGATACACAACGCCGCCGGCATCAGTATCCTCATAATAAATTCGAACTTCCATTGCCTGTAACTGTCCAATCTCCGCGATATGGTCTTACCTTGGTGTAAGGTTTACGGTCGCGCATTATTACTCAGTATCCGTCCATTGTAAAGGTTGATTTAGGTACCGATACGTCAGGGTGACACCTGTTGCAAAAAATCCAGACTTTTCAACTTTCTGGCGCAGTGGGTGGCAATTGACTCATCCAGCAGAACAGCTACCTGTTCCACTGTTTCTGTATCCGGTGTTAGCTGACCGAAACGACCGGTAGCGAGACAGGAGTTCAGCCATTGAAGGGAAGCCGGCGACATCTGGCGGCCGGTTGCGGCACAAAAGCGACACGCCAGTTCTCCCCCCTGCTGTAAAAGTGCCCCTAATTCGCGAAAATCTGCACCGCAGCGGCTGCATCCCTCAAGTGAGGGACGATAGCCAAGGATGTTCAGCATATTTATTTCAAACATCCGGCGGTCGGATTCCTCACTATATCCGGAGTCCAGCCGTTCAAGATAGGAGGCCAGCAGACGATAGAGGCGGGGCAGCGGATGCCCCTCAGGGGTGAGGCATTCCACCAGTTCGCAGGCATACAACCCAAGGGCAATTGCGCAGAGTTCGCTCCGAATCCCGGAATATAGCGTTATCACATCAGCGCTGCGCAGGGAGGAGAGCCCCTCTTTGTGATTCAGTTGGAGGTCAATCCGGGCAAACGGCTCAAGCGCCGGGCCAAAGCGTTTGTGACTATTGCGGGCACCACGGGCAAACCCTTTCATGCGGCCATGTTCCAAGGTAAAGAGTGACACAATCCGGTCACTTTCGCCATAGTCGGTGTTTGAAAGCACAAAGGCTTGCAGCTTTTCCAGATGCATTTGGTTATTACTCTAAGTTGTCCGCCTGGATCTCTGCGAGCATATCCAGAGCGAAATTCTTTGCGCGTCCGCCAGGCGCTATCATGCCGTACGCAATTGCTTCCCGCAGTTCCGACTCGGTGGCCCCTTCCGACTTCGCGACCGCGAAGTGTTTTTTCAGTCAGGTAGGACATCCGACGGCAATGGCGCACCCCACTCGGATCAACTCGCGTACCCTGCCGTCAAGTACCTCTTCATACTCGTAATCAAGAAACTTTTTCCGGATGTTCATGGTAGCTCTCCTCTAATGGTTAACTTTCGCCGATAAGGAGTCGGCGGTTTGAGGCGGCAATATATCATGCGATTTTTCAGCCACCAATTAAAATATTGTTTGAAACAATTGTATGTTACAAGTAATTTTATTTTTTCAACAACTTGGTTTCGGTTAGGATTAACAAACAAAGGATCAATACTTCATGAAGCTCACACTGTTCACCCTCTTTACTATAATCACCGCCTTCACCTACTGGCTTCGCTATATCAATCTGCAGCACCTCAAACTGAATGGCAGCAGAGTGCCGGAGGGATTTGAAGCCTCTATTGACGCTGAGAAGCTTTCCAAAAGCTCGGCCTATACGTTTGCCGCAAGCCGTCTCGGCTTGTGGGATTCACTCTTTGATAATGCACTGCTGATCCTCTTCCTTTTTGGCGGTCTGATTGCGACGTATGACGGTTTCATCCGTTCGTTAAGCCCGGACCCGATTCTTTCGGCCATCCTTTTCTTTCTGCTGATGACCTGGGGGTCAACTCTGCTCGGTATTCCGTTTGATCTGTATGGGACCTTCCGCATTGAGGCGCAGTTTGGCTTCAACACGACGACAGCGCGCATCTGGATTACAGATTTTATCAAAGCGCAAGCCATCGGCGCGGTTCTGCTCGTTTTCCTGATATGTGTCGTCTTTTGGCTTATCAACTGGAGTCCGCAGCAGTGGTGGCTATGGGTGTGGGGTTTTATGGCTCTTTTTGGCCTGTTCATGATGTTTATTTCTCCCTATCTGATCGAGCCGCTCTTCAACAAATATGAGCCGGTTACCGAACCGGGGTTGGAGGAGGAGATCCGCGTTATGATGGAGAAAGCGGGATTAAAAGTCGGGAAGGTGCTGCAGATGGATGCCTCCAGACGGAGTAACCATTCAAACGCTTATTTTACCGGCATCGGCAAGGTTAAACGTATCGTTCTCTATGACACCCTGATCAAACAGATGAGTCACGCTGAAATTGTCGCCGTTCTGGCGCACGAAATCGGCCATTGGAAAAAAGGGCATATCTGGAAACGGTTATTGTGGGCGGAACTCATGGCGCTCGCCGGATCATGGCTCAGTTTTAAACTGCTCCTCTGGCCCGGACTACCGGGAATGTTAGGGCTACCTGCTGATATTTCCCTGCCGGCAAAAATGGTGGTACTCGGCTTTATTGCTTCACTGGCGCTCTTTCCGCTCGGCCCTTATTCGGCCTGGCGCTCCCGCTGTCACGAACGGGAAGCCGACCGTTATGCGACTGATCTGACCGGAAAACCGGAGGATCTTGCTTCCGCTCTGGTCAAAATGTCGGCGGAGAATCTCTCCAATCTTTTTCCGCACCCGCTGTACGCCGACTTTTACTACTCCCATCCCCCTGTAGTGGAGCGGGTGCAGATGTTGCGGAACAGCAGTGTGTGCATGATTTTTGTTTCATAAATTTGAATTATTAGAATCCTTGACATAGCGATGTTGACCATATACATAAGATAATTGAATGTTTATAAATACTTGATGAAACAGCGTTACAGGAGTTGGCTCAGAGATTCTGAGATCGTTCCCACGCTCCAGCGTGGGAATGCAGCCAGTGACGCTCCAGCGTCACGTCAGGCAGAACCATCGAACATCGTTGTTTCTCGTTCCCAGGGTCACCGGGGGAAGATGGGTCGGTTGAGATTGACCGGTGGTAGCAGTACAGGACGCTGGAGCGTGGGAACGATAAAACTGCAAGCACATAGCAAACGCGGAACTTTGGAAGAAAATCAGTAGTATTGTTGAAAGGTTTGGTTGCAGTATTCCGATTATTTGCACACCTGAAGAGTTGCTTGGCCTGGAGGATCTGCCATGAAAAGACAAACATCTGATCCAATTATTGATGAAATTTACGCTATTCGTGAAGCACATGCCGCTGAATTCGGCTACGATTTGAAGGCAATGTTTGATGATGCCAGACAAAAAGGGGTGCTGGAAAAGCATCGAAGAGTTGAATCTCTGCGGAACAGCGAACAGATGACAAAAACGCGGATTGCTGCGACAGATCTGGTAGCAGATGTAAACTTGAAGAAGATGGTTGAGAATCTTGAACTAAAACTGTTTTGTCATATGTGGAGACCTGACACCTGACACCGTTGTGTTCTATTAGGAGGTGAACTACTTAACCAGTTTCAGCAGTAACCCTGCAATCAATGCCGTCTGTAGGAAGCCAGCGCCAATAACCCACCTGGTAAGATTCACTCCCAATTCCTTAACGGCTAGAGTCAAGTCCTGCTTTGTAACAAGTTCTTGCTCGCTTTGTGCAGTTTTAATCGCAGATGTGATAGCTTCCGCTTGGTTCTCAGGAATGCCGGAATCCTTCAGTGTTCTAATAAATTGATGCGTATCAAATGTTATAGTCGCCATGTATTCACCTCAAGTCGACTTATATCATAA
>CAIMXI010000215.1 GCA_903845365.1 uncultured Geobacteraceae bacterium
ACCACCTGATTGGCCAGAGTCGCATAGCCGTTCACTACGGTAAGAATGTTGTTCAGATCATGAGCCAGGCCTCCGGCCAGTTGACCGATCGATTCCAGTTTTTGAGATTGGAGAAGCTGCTGCATGATGTTTTTCTTTTCCGTTATGTCTATCTTGTGCGCCAGATAGTGAGTGATAATCCCAAGATCATTTCGAATCGGTGAAATTGTCGCATGTTCATAGAAAATGCAGCCATCTTTGCGCTTGTTTTCAAACTCTCCTTCCCAAGTTTTTCCCGTAGTGATCGTCTCCCATAATTGCTGATATGTTTCCGGAGGGGTCAGACCTGATTTCAGCATGTTGGCCTTCTGGCCAATAGTCTCTTCGGCCGTAAATCCTGTAACAGCGGCATACCTGGGGTTTACAAACTGAATAATACCGCTGGCATCGGTAATCATGATTGAAATGGGGCTTTGCCTGATGGCCCTTGCCAGATTGCGCATCTCGCTTTCGGCCTTTTTGCGCTTGGTGATATCGGAGAAGGTAACAACTGTGCCGGTCTGCGTACCACTTAAGGGGACAGGATATGCCGAGAATTGTATCGGGAAAGAGGTCCCGTCACGTCGCCAGAACAGCTCATTATCTCCGCTGCTGTGGGTCGCGGCGGCGTTGGCACGGTACATTGGGCAATTTTCAATTGGATATGGAGTGCCGTCAATATGACTGTGATGAATTATACTGTGCGATTTCATGCCGACCAGCTCTTCGCTCCGGTAGCCGAACATCTCAAGGGCGGCCCGGTTAAGGAACGTAAAACGCCCGGTCTCGTCAATGCCATAGATACCCTGATCGGTGTTCTGAAGCAAAAGCCGGTAATTTTCATTGCTCCTGCCCAACTCCTCTGCCGCCTGTAGTCGCTCGGTCAAGTCATCGAATACCCAGATGTGAGCGGAGGAGGCACCGGCCTTGTCAACACTCCCCCCGGTGGCGCTGAGCGTGATATAAGAGCCATCTTTTCTGCGCAATGCAATCTCTGAACGGGTGATTTTGCCCTCGAACAGGAGCTGGTAAGCAGCAGAGCGGGCAAACTCGTCGTACTCCTCATCTGAAGGATAAAGGATGCGTGTGTTTGCGCCGACAATCTCATCAGGAGAATATCCGGTCATTTCGCAAAATTTCCGGTTAGCCGAAAGCATCATGCGATTTGACACCTGAATAATGCCGACAGGCGCCGCATCAAAGACGGCAAGCTGCTGCAGCGCAAGCATTTCAGCACTTTCACGCAGAAGCTCGCTCTGACATCGCAGCTCTTCATTCTGCGTCTCAAGCTTTATCCTGCTTTCCCCCAGTTCCTGGAGGATTTTTTCAGTTTCCAGCGGTGTGCGAAGTTGCGATGGCGCTTTTGCGTCCATTTTGTAGTGCTCTTCATTTTTCTCGCGGGGCTTTTTAGCCCCCCTGGCTGTCTTTTTTTGCGTCATTGTACCGCCTCCGGTAACTGTTTAGTTCATTTGGTGACAAGCACTTTATCCCACTCTTTACTCTGAACTTCATAACATTCAGGACAGATTCCGTGACTGAACACCGCTTCGGAATGCTGACAGATGTACGTCTCAAGCCGCTGCCATACTTCATGGTCATCTCTGATTTTCTTGCAGTACGAGCAAATGGGGATGATTCCCTCCAAATGCTTTATCTGGGACAATACCTCTTCAAGCAGATCGCGCTGTTCCTTGATTTCCTGGTATGCAACCTCAAGTTGATCTTTCTGCTCTCTGACAAGATCGTTGTGTTGTTTTAATTTGATATGATTACGCACCCGAAGTCTAAGCATTTCAAAATTTACAGGTTTCGTGAGGAAATCGATGCCTCCAACATCTAGTCCTAATATTTCGGCCTCGGGGGCTTCCAGGGCGGTCAGGAAGAGGATCGGTATTTCGGCATACTTATCATCCTCCTTGATCATCCTGCATACCTCATAGCCGCTGATCTCCGGCATCATCACATCTAAAATGACAATATCGGGGAGAGTCTCCTTGAGCAGTTCCATGGCATCAAAACCATTGCCTGCTGAAAAAATCTCGTATTTTCCCTGCAGCGCTTTTTCAAGCAGCTTTAAATTACTTGGCTCGTCATCGACGAGCAGTATCCGTGGAATCGTATTCATGCGTTGTTCTCCGATGTTAAAATATTAACTGCCCGTAATAGAATTACCCTCTTCATCTCCTCGACCAATTCCTTCTGTACAATCGGTTTTGTCAAATAGCCGTCAAATCCCTCATTTAAATAGCTTTCTTTTTCGCCTCGCAAGGCGTTGGCTGTGACCGCTATAATCATCTGGTGTGATGATGTGCCAAGCTCTTTACTGCGGATCTCACGAATCGTATCCACCCCGTTCATTACAGGCATCTTAACGTCCATCAGCACAAGGTCGAAAGTATCTGTTTCAAGTGCGGCCAGACATTCCCTGCCATTTTCGGCGGTGGTAACTTCATGCCCCTGTTTGCCCAGCAAAATCCTGGCAAATTTCATATTGACAGGGTTATCCTCCACCAGAAGAATCCTCAAAGGAATCAAATCCCATGTTGTTGCTGTCTGCTCCTCGATTGCGGTTGCTCTTTCAGGCGGGATTACAAATGGCAGTTTCAGCTTGAAACTGCTCCCGACCCCTAATATGCTTTCTACGGAAAGTTCACCCCCCATAAGCTCAGCCAGCCGTCTGCTGATCGTCAGACCAAGGCCGGTGCCGCCAAAACGGCGCGTAATGGAAGCGTCTTCCTGCACAAAAGGTTTGAAGATGCTTTCAAGCGCCTCCGGAGCAATTCCTGTTCCTGTGTCTGTGACTGATATTTGAGCGACAATTTGATGATGATGTTTTTCAAGAATCTGAACAGCAATGGTGATACTTCCCTGCGAAGTGAATTTCACGGCGTTGCCGAGTAAATTGTGGATGATCTGCTTCATGCGCAGTTGATCCCCTACAACCGAATGAGGAAAATCTTCGGCAATGCTGATATTCAGTTTCAACCTTTTTTCAAAGACGACCGATTTCTGAATCAGGTAAATGTCATTAATGGCGCGCTGTAAATCAAACTCCACAGGGTCGATTGTTATCTTGCCCGCTTCAATCTTTGACAGATCAAGGATGTCATTAACCAGGGACAGTAAAAGGTTTCCGGATGCTTTGAGCGAATTAAAATAATCCCGCTGCTCTTCTGTCAGGCCGGTTGATTCAAGGAGTTGGGTCATTCCCAAAACACCATTCATCGGTGTGCGGATTTCGTGGCTCATGTTGGAAAGGAACTCGCTCTTGGCCTGGTTGGCTGAATCTGCTTCTGAACTCTTGATTTCCAGTTCAGCATTCGCGTCCTGCAGGAACTGTTCGCTCTCACGCAAGGCAATTTCAGCTTCTTTCAGTTCAGTAATATCCTGTATTGTGCCGCTGATGATTAGGGGTTGGCCTTGCTTGTACCGTTCAACAGAGACAATTCTCCTGATCCAGAGAGTCTTGCCGTCCCTAATGATCCGATGCTGAATATCATAGGTGGTGCCGGCAGTTATCACCTCTCTTGCTGCTGCCAATACCATCTCACTATCATCAGGGTGAATGAATCTGAACAAGGATTCCCTGGAGATCCGATCTTCTGGTGAGGTGCCAAGCAAACGATGGCATTCTGCAGACATTTCCACGTCACCGGTTGATACGTTGGAAACCCAGTGACCAATCTTGCCAAGCGCCTGGGCATGGTTCAGGTTCTCCTCGCTCTGGCGCAGCAGAAGTTCAGCCTGTTTCAGTTCGCTGATATTGAGATGAGAGATAACAACAAATCGTTCCTCACCAATATCAAACGGATTAATCAAACAACTAAACCAGCGTTCAATGTCCGGACTATGACAAGGATATTCAAAACTGGACTCAGGAAGCGAACCATCAAGCACAGACAGGATGTTAAAGAGTATTTTTTCAGCATCTTCATTCGCACCTTTGACGTTTCGTAATACTTCAAAATAATTGGCGCCCACGTCGCATCTGGCTTCCACCCCGTCATTTTCCTGCATAAAAGTTTTCCAGGCGCGATTGGTGGTGATTATATCTCCGTTGGGATTAAGAACGCAGATATGCGAACTTAGTCCATTGAGCGTGGAATGGATAAAAAATTCCTGATTCCTGATTTTGATTTCCGCATTTTTCCGTTCGGTTATGTCATGTGCGACATGAATGGTTTCGATGTATTTGCCGTCTTCATCTTGTACCGGCGTAGTGGTCACCAGCAAGTGCCTCCCGGAATTGCCGAGCATGGTGTATGATTCGTGGCGGCCATGATCATGCAGACCTCTGGTATGAGGGCAGTTTTCGGGCGGGCAGGAGGTTTTGTGCAGTAACGCAAAGCAAGGCAAGCCGGAAACCTCTTCTTCTGTAACGCCAAAAAAATCGAGCGCCGTCTTGTTCATTCGCTTTACCCTGTGATTGTCATCAATTATGAAAATCAGGTCGGGGATGGCATCAAAGGTACGTTTCCACACCTCTCTGGATTTGCGTAACTCCGCTTCAATTTTGAGGTTTCTGGCGCAGGCAATTAACGCTTCCTGAAATTTCCGGCTGTCAACAGGCTTGGTGAGGTACTTGTCAATGCCGATATTAATGGCATCAATCAGTAATGTACTTTGGTCATAAGCCGTCATTGCGATGATCTGAGTTTTTTTATCAGATTCGCGGATTTTAGCGGACATGGCCAGACCGTCCATTACCATCATTCTGATGTCGGTAAGAATGATATCCGGGTTGTCCCTGTGATAGCTTTCGATACCCTCCAGACCGTTGCCGGCAGTTATCAGCCTGCCGACAAAGCCTGACAGAAACGAGCTTAGCTGCTCGCGGGCATCCTCCTCATCCTCGACAATCAGCAGTGTAAGGCTTTTCAGGATATTCAGATCCTGAAGATCGGTATTCATGGTGTTTCTCCGTAAACAATCTAGGTTAATAATTCCCTCATATTTTTCAACAACTCAAACGGCATAATCGGTTTCAACATTATTAAGTCATCCGGATCGGGTAAATCCTCCTGCCTCAACTCATCACGATTATGGCCGCTGATGAATATGAACTTTGTCGTTTTTACCATCTCCCTTATTTCGGCGCAGGCGGCCTTGCCCCCTTTTCTCGGCATAATCACATCGGAAATCACCAGCTTGATTTCCTCTTTATGTGCGGCAAATTTGTCCACGACATCCTGGCCGTCTGCTGCTGATACTACTTTGTAGCCGGCCTTTTTAAGAAATTCCGTCATCATGGTGCGGGTGGTGGCATCATCTTCCGCCAGAAGCACCGTTGCCCCTGAAACCGCTTCAAACGGCTCATCCGTTTCTTGAGACGCATCTGCAACAATCTCACCGGCAACCAGAGGCAGATAAATGCTGAAAACCGAGCCGTTGCCAGGTTCACTCCTGAGATTAATGAAACCGCCATGCTGCTTTACGATTCCATACACCATAGAGAGGCCAAGGCCGGTGCCTTTGCCGACCTCCTTGGTGGTAAAGAACGGGTCAAATGCTTTGCGCGCAGTCTCCGTATCCATGCCATGGCCGGTATCTGAAACCGTTATCACGGCATAGTCGCCAATCTCTCCAAAACCATGAGCGGTAATGTACTGCTCATCAATACTCCCCACAGACGTAGCGATGCTGAGAGTGCCGCCGCCAGACATTGCATCCCGTGCGTTAGTGGCAAGATTGAGCATTATCTGCTCAAACTGAACCTTGTCAGCAAATACGAAGAGAGGTTCAACGGCTAAAGAAACGGCAAATTCGATGTTTTCGGGGATTACCCGCTGGATGAACGCGCCGACGTCCACGATCAACTGGTTAAGATTCTGGTTGGACTGCTGCATTTCCTGCTTGCGGCTGTAGGCCAGCAGAGAATGGGTGAGCGATGACGCCCGCGATGTTGCCGCCAAGATCTGATTCGGCTCTTCATGCTGTGGCAGAATAAATTTAAGCATTGTGGCGTAGCCATTTATTACAGTAAGTACATTGTTCAGGTCGTGTGCCAGCCCCCCTGCCAGTTTGCCTATTGACTCCATTTTCTGAAAATGGATCAACTGTTCGGTGAGCTGTTTCATCTCGGTGATGTCGGTAAGGATAGTTTGCCGCGAGATCGTACCGTCTGAATTCTGGATGGGCGAGTTGTGAGCCATTATCCACTTGCCATCCGCCTGATTCTTACGCTCCCAACTGACTGATTTACCTTCAAAAACCGGATCAGATTCGCACCATTCGCAGACATTATCCAGATCGTACAGCGCCTTGTAGCAATATTCTCCGATCGCATTCCGGCCGAGCTGGCGGATAAGCTTGTCGCTCAGGAACTCAAAACGGTAATCTTTTGAGCAGATGTAAACAGATCCCTCTATGCCATTGATCATCGCCCGATACTTTTCTTCGCTGTTACGCAGCTCCTCGGTTCGCTCATAAACCAGCAGCTCAAGCTTTTCGTTGTTGGTTCTAAGCAACTGCTCCAGCAGCTTATTGGCTCGCTGGGCCTTGACAGCCAACATTGTAAAATATATCGTCAACAGCGTCAGGAAAGCGGCGGCCAACATAAGATGATCCGTATGCGTTAACGTCATGATTCCTCCATCTCCAGCACTTCCTTCACAGTTTCCAGCAGCTTTTCAAAATTAAACGGCTTTGCAAGCCCTCGCTCTGCTTTCATAAACCTGGTTATTTTCAGAAGGTCGGAAAGGCTGAAATTGGCGCCGCCCCCTGTTGTAAGAATGATTCTGATATGAGGATGCAGCTCTTTAAGCTGCGCTAAGACGCCGATACCTTCCTGCTCCGGCATTATCACATCGGTGATTACCAGATCATAACATTTGCGTCCGGCCAGCTTCAGAGCAGCAGCGCCGTTTTCAGCGGTATCCACCATATGATCATTGAGTTCGAGCAATCTCTTTGCAATGGTGCCGATTGCAACATCGTCGTCAATCAGAAGAATGCGCGCCATGAGGAGTCTCCTTTGTCTTAAGGCGAACGGCCAAAACAGAAAATCCCAAAACCAACCCCCCTCAGTCCCCCCTTATCAGGGGGGAAGCCTTGAAGTCTCCCCTGATAAGGGGAGATTTAGAGGGGTTAGGTTTGTGTTTGGAAACATTAAATTTTGTTTTACGCCTAAGGGTATTGACGGTTCATTTCTGCAGCAGATCATTCATAACTTCCTTCAGTTTCAGTAAATCAAGCGGCTTTGGCAACGCTCTGTCCGCGCCGAAAAGTTTACACGCGTCCATAAGTTCACCACTGCTGTGCAAGAGGCCCCCGCCGGTTATGGCAATAATCTTGACGGCGGGATACAGCCGTTTGAGTCCCCTAATGATGTCAAAAACGTCATAATCGGGCATGATGATATCGGTGATCACAAGATCGTAGGCATTTTTTTCAGCCAGTTTCATGGCGGTCTTGCCATCCTCTGCCAGATCGACCTCATACCGCTCGATTTTGAGAAATTCATTAATGATGGTGCGGATATGAGCATGATCGTCAATTACCAGAATTTTAGCCATTGTTTATCCCTCACTTTATGATTATTTGCCCTGCTTACATTTCACGGAATTTCCTTATAATATTCGCCTGTTGCTGGCTAAGGTAGCGATGCAGCAGATCATGATCTGATGGTGTACCTATAAACCTAACCCGGACGAGCCGGAACCAAATAAAACCTTAATTGCACACGGAAAAAGCGGATGTAACGGACAAAAGCGGATCAGGCCAAATTCAAAAGCTTTCAAATCCGTCTTGATCCGTTCAATCAGATTTGATCCGTGTCCCATGATTTAGATGTATTAACACCATTTAACTGTTCTGGAGGGGTACAACAAAAAGTTGAAATTATTTCAAAACAGCCTTCAAACCCTTTACTGATTAGCCTTTGCAGGGATGTGAAAAACTTTTTTCGTGCCATAAATACTTCAATTTCACCTGTTAGTTACTAAATGCGGCATTTGATCACGCGACGCCGCAACGAAAAACAAAGACTTATAACGAAATCTGATTCGTTCTAATTCGCCGCTTGGCGTCTAAAAAGTCCCCTCTCCATGAGGGAGAGGGCTAGGGTGAGGGGGAAATGCTTGAATTCCCGGGCTACCATCAATCTGTCGCCATGCGACGTATCTTAAATACAATTTGCATGCCAACGGCGATTACGTAAATTAGGCAATAATTACAGATTGTTACACTTATTGAGCGGAAGAAGGATTAGCAGGATGTGAAGCGACGTTTATTGACAAAAAGCGGATGTTAGGAGATAATACCTTGGAATTGAAGGGTTGTTTGTTGTGCGACGCTTATTGCTGCTGCAACAATCGTCTATACCTGGTTAGTAACAGTTTGTTCAACTGTTTCTGCTCCGCAACCATCTGAGCAAGTTCTTCCTTCTGGCGTGCCAACTGATCCATCTGTAATTTCATGAGATCATTCCTGGCTTTCAATACGACATGGTTGCGAATCCGCTGCCTGAGCAGATCGTAATTTATCGGCTTGGTAAGATAATCAATTCCCCCAAGTACCAGTCCCCGCAGCTCTCCCTCATCGGTATCAAAGGCGGTCAGGAAGATAACCGGAATATCGATAAACGCCTCATCTGATTTGATCATGGTGCAGACATCGAAGCCGCTTACCTCCGGCATCAAAACATCCAGAAGAATCAGGTCCACTGGATGCTCTCTCAGCAAACTGATGGCATCGAAGCCGTTCAGCGCTGGAATAATGTCATATTCATCGCCGAGTGCAGACATTATAACCTTGATATTAATTGGTTCGTCATCCACAACGAGTATGCTAAAGCGCGTAGCCATGTTGTTACTCCTTTGCCTCAAACACGTTGATAACCCGTTTCATCTCTCGCACAAGTTCTTTAATATCAACCGGTTTTGACACATAGCCATCAAAACCTAAATCCAGAAAATGTTTTTGCTCACTTCGCTGAGAGTAGGCTGTCAGCGCAATTACCGGTTGGTGGAATGTCGCCCCCAGCTCTTTTCTGCGGATTTCGCAGAGTGCCTCTTCGCCGCTCATTTCCGGCATGTGAATATCCATCAACACCAGATCGAAGCTGCCATGCTCCAGAGCGGCGAGGCATTCCCTGCCATCCGTTGCCACAATGAAGTCGTGCCCCAACTTCTTGAGCAGTGCTGAACCGAAGATAATGTTGGCCTGGTTATCCTCGACCAGCAGAATATTCAGCGGCGGGCCATCCCAGCTTAAGGCCGCATTTTTTGGAACATCCTGGATGATGTCACTGCCTAAAACCCTGGAGAACGGCAAGACCACAGTGAAACAACTGCCGACTCCTGGTGTGCTTTCGACCGTAATAGTACCACCCAAAAGTTCTGCCAGACTACGGCTGATAGTCAGACCGAGGCCGGTCCCCCCGTATCTGCGGGTCATAGAGCCATCTTCCTGGACAAACGGTAAAAAGATCTCGTCAAGTGCCGCTGGAGAGATACCTATTCCGGTGTCTCGTACCGTTATCTGGACGAGCACCGTTTCATCGCCCTGTTGAAGGAGGTTTACCGCGATGGTGATGCTTCCATTTGCCGTGAATTTTACCGCGTTACCAATCAGGTTGAGGAGAATCTGTTTGACCCGCAACTGGTCACCTACCAGAACAGGGGGAACAGCTCCGGCAAAATCCACATTCAAAACAAGCTCTTTTTCATGTGCAGTAAATTTCATGATCAAGAGAATATCTTCGATGCAGCGACGTAAACTGAATGGAGTCAATTCGATTTTGACCTTGCCTGCCTCGATCTTGGCAAGATCAAGAATATCGCTGATCAGCGAAAGCAGATTTTTGCCGGACTGCATAAGTCCATTTACATATTCCCGCTGCTCTTCTGTCAGATCGGTCATCTTCAGAAGCTGGGCCATGCCGAAAAGACCGTTCAGGGGGGTGCGGATTTCGTGACTCATGGTCTGCAGGAATTGAGTCTTGGCAATGTTTGCGGATTCGGCAGTTATTTTTGCCAGTTGTAATGCCTCTTTCACCTGTTTGCCCACGACAATATCCCACGCCAGATTTGCCAGTTTTGCAACCACATCAATATCCTGCTCTATATAATCGGTTGGCTTATTGCCGAGACCTATGACAGCAACTATTAAATTGCTGCGTAAGATCGGCACCGAAATCTGACGAACCACTTCCGCATGCCCCTCCGGCAACCCCTTGCTATCCGGTAGTGCGGCATAGCAGTTATTGATTAGCGGCTTCCTGTTTCTTATGGCGTCTGCCCACACACCTCCCTTCTCGACAGAGCGATCCTTTGCTGGGCATTTGACTGCACATTTGGTTGATAAAGTGTTTGAAGACCAGGCTTTCGGAATCAGTGTCTGCTGGCTCTCATCCAGAAAGTGGAAGAACCCTATTGAACTGCCGGTCAATGCCTCCGCCTCATCGAGGGTTTTAGTCAATAGTTCGTTCAGAGAATGGGTAAGCGCATATTCGCTCAGGCGGATACGGGCATTCAGAAGATCCTCTGCCATCCTCCGCTCGGTAATGTCCTCCATGGCCAGCAGAATAATGTGTGATCCGACATTTTTGCGGAAAATCTGCCGGGCGTTGAGAAGGAGGGTTTTGCGTCCGATATTTTGAAAAACATGATCGACTTCGTAATCATTAAAGAGCGAATTCTTGGGGATAATATCCTCAAGAAGCAGCCGCAGTTTGGGAATGTCCCATTGATGGTTGCCGAGATCATAGATGAAGCGCCCGATGGTTTCAGCAGGCTCTACCTTGAAGGTACTGTAGAAGCTGCTGTTGGCGGAGAGTACCTTCAGGTTGTTACAAAGCACAAGCAGTGGTTCGCGCACAGTTTCCACTATATTTTCGGAATATTCCAGGGCACTCTGGATTGCTATGGCATTGTCTCTTGCCCGTTCGGCATCAAGCTCAATCTGTGTGCGACGCAGTTCATCATTTTGCATCTCCAGCTCAATCTGATGCACCTGCAGTTCGTGGAGGAGTCGCTTTGTTTCTTCTGGCGTGATCAAATCCGGAGTTAAAACTTCGCGTGCCCGGAACAATTCTTCAGCTCGCCTGCGCAAATCCTGAGCTGATTCGTTTGGTGTGGTTGGCATAGTGGGCTCCAAAAAAATAAAAAGCCGGTACACGAAAAAATCCGTATCACCGGCTGGTAGGTATCTGACTTAAAATTGTAGCAACAGGTGACCCTTTTGGGAAAAAAGATTGCTGATCATACTCTTATTAATCTGAATTGTGTAAAATAAACGCTGGCTAAACTGTTATTTTTTCTCGTTCCTACGCGCTGCGTGGGAACGAGGTCAAATCACACCTGATGCGGGCGTTCGATGCCTGTCAATCGGCTGGCGGCAGCCTGATATGGGGTGTTGCACCGTGTCCGGTCTTGCCTTTAGTTGCTTCAAAATCGTACTGCATGGTCGGCAGCCAGATATGGAACAGGGTGCCTTTGCCGGGCGTCGATTCGGCGCTGATGAGACCACCCTGCCGCAAAATGATGGTGTGGCAGAGCGCCAGACTTAACCCCACGCCATTTTGCCTGCCTCTCTGCTTGGTGCTGAAATAGGGGTCAAAGATATGCGGCAATGTTTCCGGAGCGATGCCGCTGCCGCTGTCGGCCAGCGAGATCTGCAGATAATCACCCGTTTCCAGCGGTAGTGCGTCTTCCTCGGTTATCGACACTTCCCGCGCCACCAGATGCAACGTTCCTCCGGTCGGCATCGCTTCCAGTGCATTGGTCGCCAGGTTGGAAAAAACAAGCTTCATCTGCTCTTCAACAAAGCTGACTTGAGGGGTGTTGCCGGGAGAGTCAACAGTTAAGACAACACCTGAGTTGAAGATGACATTCTTGATGGAAAGTTCGATAAGTGGCAGCAGTTGCGCGCGCTGCATGTTTTCGCTGTAATCTTCTCCAAGGAATTTTAGCATCTGATCAAGTTTTTTCGAATCTTTGGAGTACTTTTCGATCCTGTCGAGATGATGAACAACCTCTCTGTCAGGCTTGGATCTTTTGGCCTGAAAGACATGCTCGTTAATACTCTGCATCATGTTGTTATAGTCGCGGGCAATGCCGCCTGCCAGTTCGGCGACAATTTCGTGATGTTTGAGCCACACCTCCCCGATTTCGCGGCGATGCTGAAGTTTAAGCTGCTCTTCACCTCTTAAGCGATGGACGCACTCAATCAGGCACTCGAACATCAGAAAGCTGTTGACCGGCTTGGTGACGTATTTATCGATACCGATATTAACCGCCCGCATCAGATAGTCGGTCTGTTCAAAAGCTGTTATCACGATAATCGGCACTGATGAATCAATACCGCGGATTTCGCTGGCCATGGTCAGGCCATCCATCTGCGGCATCAGAACATCGGTTACCACAATATCCGGGCGATGCTTTTTAAATGCCTCCAGCCCTTCCAAGCCATTGGCAGCGGATATAAGGGTGCCCACCGGACGACGCAGAAAGTCGCTGAACTGTTCTCTTGTGTCGAGATCATCTTCAACATACAGAACGGTGAGAGTTTTAAGAAAATATTGATCCAGCTTGTTCAGTTTCATCGGTTACTCCTTTTTTGATTATTTTACATTTCACGGAATTTTCTTATAATATTCGCCTGCTGCTGGCTAAGATAGCGATGCAGCAGATCCTGGTCTGATGCCGTACCCATAAATTCAAGGCAGCAGTAATTGAAGTTGTCGCTATGATAAGTTTTTACAACTTTTGCCGGAAGATTGCGGCGTACTTCCTTGCCCTGGATGGAGAAGTTGCTTTCCAGAACCGCAAACGTCCCGACCGGCACGTTCTCATGCTCAATGATTACCCGGCAGCCTGTCAGTGAGATGTCGACCATCCGGGCGGCAAGTTTGCCATGCTCATTTCTGAAATCAATAATCAGGGAGGCATTTACATTAAGCCGGAACGCTTCGCGGTTTGAAGCCTGCAGCTCGATGTAGCGAAAATTGGCAATAACGAGACGCTGCTTTTGGTAGTTGACAGAAGAGCAATCCGCCAGCGCGGTACACCCCTCCAACTGCACAATTGTCTGCATCTGCTCGAGGATAACCTGTGCATGCATCCCGGCGACCGTAATCTCAAATTTACCTGAATCAAACCGGCTGAGCGTGGATTTGGTTGTTAGTGGTAATTCCAGATAATAGTTCATGGCAGTGATCGGCCTCTCCAACGCCTGATATTCACTTAACAGGGATATGATTTCATCACTGTCCCGGCCGGGTTCTGCTTGGGGCTTAAAGTTATATTGATCTTTCATTTATCCAGCACCTCCCTCACCACCACCTGCAGTTTGTGAAAATCAAGCGGCTTTGGCAACGCTCGGTCCGCGCCCAGAAGTTTACACTCATCCAGAAGTTCGCCTATATCCAGCTTGCCGCCACCGCCGGTTATGGCAATAATTTTGACCTTGGGATAAAACCGTTTGAGCGACTTGATGACATCAAAACCGTCATAATCCGGCATTACGACATCGGTGATCACCAGATCGTAGCTATTGAGTTCTGTCAGTTTCATAGCTTGCTTGCCACTCTCGGACTGATCGACCTCATGCAGCTCGCTTTTAAGAAACAGAGTTAAAATAGTTCGGATGTGCGCCTGGTCATCGATTACCAGAATTTTAGCCATTGGTTGCTCCTGTTATTTATATTTTCTACTCATTTATTTACAATTTATGTGCCAAAAACAAATGCATAAATTAGTCAATAATTACAGATTGTTATACATCATGAGCAGAAAATAGATTTACAGGATGTGAAGCGACATTTGTTGACAAAAATGGAGGAGTAGTGGGTAATACACTGAAGTAGAAGGGTTATTTACTGTGCGACGCTTTTTGCTGCTGCAATAAAAGTCTACTTGGCGCAGCGCGCCCAAACTGCGTTCCCACGCAGCGCGTGGGAACGAGGGCAAATCAGGACGTTCGATGCCTGTTAATCAGTTGGCGGCATCCTGATGTGGAGTGTTGCGCTGTGTCCGGTCTTGCCTTTAGTTGCTTCATAATTGTACTGCACGGTCGGCAGCCAGATGTGGAACAGGGTGCCTTTGCCGGGCGTAGATTCAGCGCTGATTAGACCACCCTGCCGCAAAATGATGGTGTGGCAGAGTGCCAGACTCAACCCCACGCCACTTAGCCTGCCTCTCTGCTTGGTGCTGAAATAGGGATCAAATATATGGGGGAGTACTTCCGGAGCAATGCCGCTGCCGCTGTCGGCCAGAGAGATCTGCAGATAATCACCAGTTTCCAGAGGTAGTGCGTCTTCCTCGGTTATTGACACTTCCCGCGCCTCCAGATGCAGCGTCCCCCCCGTCGGCATCGCTTCCAGCGAATTGGTCGCCAGGCTGGAATAAACAAGCTCCATCTGATGTTCAAAAAAACTGACGTCAGGGATGTTATCGGGACAGTCAACTGTGAGGACAATGTCTGAGTTGGAGACGATATTTCTGATGAAAAGCTCGATAAGTGGCAACAGTTGCCCACTCTGCATCTCTTCGCCGTAATCATCGCCAAGGATTTTTAACATCTGACCAAGCTTTTGCGAATCATCGGAGAATTTTTCAATTTTATCAAGGCATTGAACAGCTTCTTTCATCGGAGCATTTTTGGCCAGATGGACGTACCTTAGAATTCCCTGCATCATGTTGTTATAGTCGTTGGCAATGCCGCCTGCCAGTCCGGCGACAATTTTGTGATGTTTCGACCACACCTCCCCGATTTCCCGGCGATGCTGAAGTTTAAGCTGCTCTTCGGCTCTTAAGCGATGGACGCACTCAATCAGGCACTCGAACATCAGAAAGCTGTTGACCGGTTTGGTGACATATTTATCGATACCGATATTAACCGCCCGCATCAGATAGTCGGTCTGTTCAAAAGCTGTTATCACGATAATCGGCACTGATGGCTCAATGGCGCGGATTTCGCCGGCCATGGTCAGGCCATCCATCAGCGGCATGAGAACATCGGTTACCACAATATCCGGGCGATGCTTTTGAAATGCCTCCAACCCTTCCACGCCATTAGTTGCGGTTATCAGAGTGCCCACTGGGCGACGCAGAAATTCGCTGAACTGTTCCCTGGTATCGAGATCATCTTCGACATACAGAACGGTGAGGGTTTTCAGAAAATATTGATCCAGTTTGTTAATTTTCACGGCTTTCTCCTTTTTAGTTTAGCTCGCATCGGAACAGGGTTCCGCCACTGGCATCGTGATAACAAACCTGGCGCCCCCTTCGATGTTATGTGCTTCAATGCGCCCGCTCATGCTCCGCTCGATGATCATTTTGGACATATACAGGCCGATGCCGGTGCCCATATCCTTTGTGGAGAAATATGGCTCAAAGATTTTGTCAATTACTGCGCTATCTATGCCGCCGCCATTATCACTGACGGAAACAGTGCCCTTGCCATCCTGTTGATAAAGGCGGATGTCAATTCTGCCTTCCGGAAATCCGGATCCCTTGATGGCATCCCTGGCGTTAGCAAACAGATTGAGAAGTACTTGCGAATATTCATTGGGGAACCCGGTCAGCAGCAGATCCTGCGGAGCGTCAAAATGGACGGAAATATTCTGGCTTATAAGGCCGGACTCCACCAGAGCAACGGCGTGATTGATCTGCTCGCGCGCTGAAAAGGAGGTGACTTCTTTATCTGGCCGGAAAAAATTACTGAAATCAGTGATGGTGGTTGACATCTTCTGGAGCAGACGATTACCGTTTTCTACCGTTTTGTCAAGATATTCGCCGGTAAGCTCATTATACTGGTGCGCCGATTTAATATTGCCGAGTACCATGGCCAGCGCGTTGAGCGGTTGCCGCCACTGGTGGGCGATGTTGCCGATCATCTCCCCCATGGCGGCCTGTCTGCTCTGGCTTATCATGACCTGATCCTTCTGGCGGATTTCGGCAATAGCCGTGTCGATCCGCTCCTGCAGCGAACTGTTGATGCTCTCCAGCTCCCTTGCATAGAGTTGCTGGCGGTTGTTGAGGCGATGTGCCAGCCAGAAGATCAGCAGAATCGCCCCGGTAGCGACTATACCTTGCAGGATGATATTGCTACGATGCCAGTAATGGGCGCTTAGCGCCTCCTCTTTGGCAAAGGCGACCCGCACAACAAGTGGATAGCTTTTCAGGCGGCGGTAGGAGGCGATCTGTTGAACACCGTCAACTGCACTTTTTGTATGATAAATCCCAGACGTTGGCTTGGCAGGATCCATCATAATATTGTTGAGTGGAACCGACATTCCGATGGCGCTTGCTCCACCTGTAGCGAGTGCTGAACGCGCCCTTATTACCCCATCCATACCGAGCAGGGTGATGGATCCCCTGCTGCCGACATCAAGGCTACGATAGAAGCCGGTGAAATAGTCGGGATCTACGGAAAGGACTGCAACGCCAATGAACGTACCATCTCTGTTCAATACTTTCCTGGTGAACTGAATACTCCACTGTTTTGACACCCTCCCCATGACCGGTTTGCTAATGAACAGGGTGTCTTCGCTGCTGTTCAAATGCACGCGGATATGCTCACGGTCACTCAGATCGAGCGGCTTTGCGGGCATTCCCTTGGTGTTGAACACCATGATTCCCCTGGCATCGGTGATGCTTAACTGGATGATTAGTTCCCTGTCAGAATGACTGTTATAGGAGGCGATAAGCGAGGGAATCTGTTCCTCTCGCTCCGGGTAGTCCTGGCGGAGCGTGATGAGAAAGTTATCGAGATGACGAATGGTTCCCAGGATGTTTTCTTCAAAGGCTTTTGACAGGTTTGAAACGGTGGTTGCCACGGAGGAATTTGCCTGATCGCTGTCATAACGATACTGAAACCAGAGAAAACCCCACAGCAATAAGATGCTGATGCTGCAGGCGTAGATAAAGAGTTTTTGCTTCTTGCTATTCATCGTTAAGCTCCTCTGCACCAGGAATCACTGCGAAAAGTTCAGTGCCACCTTTGATGCCACGCTGTAAGCGTTTATTGAGAGCCTGACGCGAGATACCAAGCCTGAGTGCCGCAACACGTTGATTACCTGCGGATACTTTGAGCGCATCTTTGATCAGAAACTCCTCGGCCTCATTCAGAGTCGGCATCCGGCCAGATGGCAACGCCAGCGATCTGAAGTTAATATCGGATGGTACGACAGGAGATATGAGGCTGGCTGGTTTCAGTTTTGGTATAAAAAGTGTTCCGGGTGGTGATGTTGCCACGGCTTGGCTGATCAACCCCTTCAGCTCACGAATATTGCCGGGGAATCCGTATTTAAGAAGCTCTTCAATGGTGTCGGTAGACGGCAGCGGAAGAGGGCGACGCATCTCTTCTGCCGCTTCTTGTGCAAAAAAATCAACCAGAAGCGGAATATCGTATTTACGCTCCCTGAGAGCGGGGAGATGAATATGATGAGAACAGAGCCGATAGTAGAGGTCACTACGGAATGTGCCATTTTCTAATGATTTTTCAAGGTTGCAGTTGGTAGCGACAACATATCGTGCTGTAGAGGTTTTCAAACGATCCGACCCCAGTTGGTAATATTCGCTCTCCTGCATCAGGCGCAGTAGTTTTACCTGCGAAGCGGAGCTTAAATCGCCTATTTCATCAAGAAACAGTGTTCCCATGGCAGCTGTTTCGATCAGTCCTTTCCTCACGCGGTCGGCGCCGGTAAAAGATCCGCGATCATGTCCGAACAGAGTATCCGAGAACATAATATCGTCAAGTCCGGCAACGTTCACAGACACGAAGCCACCGCTGCGCCCGCTGGCATTATGAAGCGCCCGGGCGATCAGCTCCTTCCCGGTTCCGGTTTCGCCGGTGATCAAAACCGGTTGTGTTGTCGGTGCAATTACTTCCATGTATCTGAATATAGATTGCATTTTTCTGTCACTTGTTACTATCGGAGCAAAAGCTGCTGTAGTATCGACCGGTTTTATAGCGGACATATCTTCTCCATCATTTGTTTTGATACAATAAAAAAAGAGGGCGAGTACTGCACCGCCCCCCTGATCCCTGATTACGACAGCAGGCTGTGTCTTTAGAGCGTCTGGATGATTCTTTTGGCAAATTCATTGATTACGCTGTAGTGCACTTCAACCCCGTCGCGTTTTCCTTCGATAATACCTTTGTTCTTAAGTAGTGCAAGATGTTGTGAAACAGTCGCCTGCGGCAGTCCGAGGCACTCCCAGATATGCTTCACATTGCACTCCTGAGTACATAGCCCGGCAACGATCTTCAGACGGATCGGGTGACCAAGTACCTTCAAAACATCAGCTTCCACCGCAAACTTCTTATCCTTGTCAAAGACCATAGATAATCTCCTGTTAAATTTTGAAATATCATATATATGGATTTACAGCCAGTCAATCAAAATATCAGAGCGGGGCACTAAGTTTTTAAACATTAAACCGGAAGTGCATGACGTCGCCATCTTTAACGACATACTCTTTTCCTTCCAGGCGCATCAACCCTTTTTCTTTCGATCCCGCTTCGCCGTTGCATGAAACATAATCATTAAAGCCGATCACTTCAGCACGAATAAACCCCTTTTCAAAGTCGGTGTGGATCACGCCGGCCGCTTGCGGAGCCTTGGTTCCGTTTACGATGGTCCAGGCACGAACTTCTTTGACGCCTGCAGTAAAATAGGTGATAAGACCCAATAGCGCATAGCCGCTCCTGATAAGGCGATCAAGGCCGGCCTCGGCAAGTCCCATGTCATCAAGAAAGCCCTTCTTTTCAGTAGTTTCCAGTTCAGCTATCTCTGCTTCAAGTTTGCCACAAATGACTACTACCCCGGCTCCTTCAGAGGCGGCTATTGCGTTGACCGTGGCAACATTCGGGTGTTTCCCCTCCAGGTCGTCTTCCGATACGTTTGCGACATACAGCACCGGTTTGTCGGTGAGGAGGTGCAGGTCACGCATCCAGATTTTTTCATCATCACTTATGGCAACCCCTTGAAGCTTTTTGACCTGTTCGAGCAGGGCACGAACGCGAAGATAAAAAACAACTTCATCTTTTGATTTCTGGTCACCGCTACGAGCCATCTTTTCAGCCCGCTGCAGTTTTTTCTCGATGGTGTCAAGGTCAGCCAGGGCAAGCTCCGTATTGATGATTTCAATATCGTCGGCAGGAGAAACATGGCCACTGACATGGAGGATGTTATCATCATCAAAACAGCGGACAACGTGCACGATGGCATCTACACTCCGGATGTGTCCCAGAAACTGGTTTCCGAGCCCTTCGCCCTGGCTGGCACCTTTGACAAGACCGGCAATATCGACAAATTCGATGGTTGTCGGCTGAATTTTTTGCGGTTTGACGATCATTGCCAACTGTTCCATACGGGGATCCGGCACCTGGACGATGCCGACGTTCGGCTCAATCGTGCAAAACGGATAATTTGCCGACTCGGCACCGGCAGAGGTGAGAGCATTAAATATGGTAGACTTTCCTACATTCGGTAATCCGACAATTCCGCAGTTGAAACCCATAGTTCTAACCTTCCAGAAAAATTTTATTATGGTAGAGACTCATTGACTTGGGGAGTCCTTCTGTAAGCATCACTTTGAACATATCTATGGCGCCATCAAGAACGCGGGGGAGAGACTCCAACTGATCGGGAGGTATTTTACCGAGAACATGGCTGGTTGTATCTCCGTGCAATGATTTGCCGATTCCTATACGAAGCCTGATGAAATCGCCTTTGCCGAGATTCTCGAATATTGAGCGTAAACCGTTGTGCCCGCCATGCCCGCCACCATTTTTGAAACGGACAGCGCCAAACGGCAGATCAAGCTCATCATGAATGACTATCAAATTTTCAATCGGGAGCTTATGGAACTGAAGCGCCTGCATGACGGAGAGTCCGGAGAGATTCATGAATGTCTGCGGTTTGAGAAGTACCAGGCGATGCCCGGAAAAACTCATCTCTCCACAAAAACCTGAGAAAGTTTTTTTGGTAATTGAAATGTTTTCCTGATCAGCAAGACGATCCAAAAACAGAAAACCCGCGTTATGGCGGGTCCATTGATAGGTGGAGCCGGGATTTCCCAGCCCCGTGACTATATACGTACTCATTTGAAAACCGGATAAATGTTATGCGGCAGCAGGTACATCTTCCTTGGCTCTGCCAAGAACGCTGACGACCGGGATCTTTGGCTGGTCAAGGAGAGTGATGCCATCCGGGAGTATGATTTCGCTGACATGAATTGAATGTGCGATTTTAAGATTTGAAACATCGATGGTTATGCAGTCAGGAATATTCCCTGGCAGACATTCAATGCGCAATTCATGGTGAGCCAGATCAAGAAGGCCCCCTTCTTTCACACCGATTGCGGTGCCTGTAAGAGCGACAGGAACAGTGATCCGAATTTTCTCGTTCGGGTTGATGCGATGGAGATCAACGTGTTTGGGGGTGCGCCTGATCGGATCCCGCTGAATGTCTGCGACTATTGCAATATTCTGATCCAGAGTTCCGCCACCGATCAGGGTGATCAGATTGTTCTGCCCCCCCGCGCCGGAAATAGCGTCTTGCAGATCACGGATTTTGATACTTACTGTGATTGGATCAACTCCCTTGCCATACACAACACCAGGGATCATATCAGCAGTGCGAAGTCTACGGCTTGCGCCGGTACCGGTTTTGGTGCGCAGTTCAATATTCATCTGTTTCTGTTGCATATATTCCTCCACGTGTAGTGACGGGTGAATCCCGCCCTATGCTGAATAAATTATTAAAAACTAGTCAAAGAGCGAGCTTACCGATTCATCTTCATGAATTCTTCTTATCGCCTCGGCTAACAGCTCTGCTACCGACAATATGATGATTTTAGAAGTTGCAGCGTCTCCGCTGTATCCAGGTATTGTATCAGTCAAAACAATTTCTTCAATATCGGAGGCATTGATTCGTTCAACTGCCGGACCAGACAGCACGCCATGCGTCGCACAGGCGAAAACAGCTTTTGCACCGTTTGCTTTGAGAGCCTTCGCCGCTTGGGTCAATGTCCCGGCAGTGTCAACCATATCATCAAGGATAATGGCGATTTTATCCCGGACATCACCGATCAGGTGCATTATTTCAGCGACATTTGGCCCGGTACGGCGCTTGTCGATGACTGCAAGAGTGCATTCAAGGCGTTTGGCAAATGCGCGGGCTCTCTCGGTACCGCCGGCATCCGGAGAGACCATAACCACTTGCTCGGTGTTGAAACGCTCTTTCAGATAATTGAGAATAACCGGGGCTGCGTACAGATTGTCAACCGGAATATTGAAAAAGCCCTGAATCTGACCGGCATGAAGATCAATGGTAACAACTCTGTTGACACCGGCAGTAGTTATAAGATCGGCTACCAGCTTGGCGGTTATCGGAGTGCGCGGTGCTGCTTTACGATCCTGGCGGGCGTAGCCGTAATAGGGAATTACCGCAGTAATGGTTGCAGCCGACGCCCTTTTCAAGGCGTCAGTTATTATCAGCAACTCCATCAGGTTGTCATTTGTCGGAGCGCAGGTTGATTGGACAACATACACATCGCGGCCGCGAACATTCTCGTTTATCTCGACCATGATTTCGCCGTCGGAAAAGCGACGGACACGGGCAGTACCGAGCGGGACGCCAAGACACGTGCATATTTTAAGAGCGAGATCCGGATTTGAGTTGCCAGAAAAAATTTTTATTTTATCATGCATAATGAAGTGACACCCTTCAAATCGCGGCTGGATAATAAACTCGAAAAAAGAAATGAAAGCTATACTAAAATATTCAGTGAATTGCAACCTCTTTTGAAAATTCGCAGCACTCAATTATTCCTTCCTGAACGGCAAAGTGAAGAAATGTATTGATCTCTTCATTGCTGAGCCCAGTTTGTGAGTGGTAGTCATGGTTTATATTTTCATGGATCTGTTCCAGCAAACGGATGTACGGTAATGCCAGTGATTCGGTGCATACCGAGGCGCCATTCTGATATATTACCGCCTGGGAGCCCGACTGCACGAGATGCTCATACATCCTGAGAATCTGCGGTTCGCCGCAGTCAAGAAGCTCATCTATATCGTAGCAGAAATGGGCTATGCGTGTTGCCGGATAAAGCATGAAGCTGGCGGAGCGGATATCGACCGGCAGGTGATCAACAATGTTAAGTTTGCATGGAGCGAGCAGTGTTGCGGCATACAGATGATGATACTGTGCCAGATCAAGTACCAGCGGCAGATAGCGCTTGTACTTTTTGCCGTTAAAAATTTCTTTCAGGAAATGGCGCTGCAGATCCCAGATACCTTCATCGGTAAAGTCAGACTCTGTTGCCGCGTTACCTTTCTTCGTAGCCAGCCAATCGGCAAATTTTCGCAAAAAGGACGCCGGCTTCAGGTTGAGAACCCTCAATATTGCATTAAACCATGCTACCGCCTTGCCACGGGTATAAAAAATATCAGAGGCGTTAGCAAGTTCCGCAGCAGATAACATATCTGTTTTACTAAAATTTCCTGTTTCCTGAACAATATATGGAGGGTGTAAGTCCCACTGAATATCGAGGGATTTTCCGCGAGACGCCAGTTTTGTTCCTGGCAAAACAGCCAGTGGGAATATATCAAGATGGTTCGGATAGAGTGACAAAGCATAGTCAATGCTATGGCAAAAACCGGAGAGAGTATCACCCGGCAGACCATAGATAAGGTCAAAACCAAAAACAGCCCCGCATTCATTTAACAGACCAACTTTTGTACTGAAGTCTGCTTTGTCGAAAGTTCGCCCAACCAGTTTGAGAACTTCCCTGTCGGAACTCTGAAGTCCGATCTGCAGTGAACAGGTGATCTCTGAAAAGAGAACAGCCATTTCACGATCAATAAATTCATTGCGAACCTCAAAATGAAAATGAATGTCAGGCGCAATCTGTTTAATCATCCGCAGGATTTGCTTGGCGCGCTTCTGATTGAGGTTGAACGTTGAATCAAGAACAAATATTTGTGAAACGGCGTTGGCAGCAAAATACTGTAATTCAGACCTCAGCCGTTCAAGAGAAAAATAGCGTACGCCATGAACCCCGCGTGAATCAAAGCAAAAGTCGCAGGTGAAGCTGCAGCCGCGCGACAACTGCCAGAGAATGCCCGGATTGGCATGGGTGTCGATGATGTTTACAAGATACGGAGATGGAATGGAATCCAGATCTCGTAATGGTGAGGGTGGTTGCAGACCAACCGAGCCGGCATGCACAATCCCTGGTATTTCTGAGTAGTTTTCTTCTGAGGCGAGCGCCTGGCAATACGATAAAAATGGTACTTCTCCTTCGCCGACAATAACGAAGTCAAAGATTCCAGTATCTATGACGGAGAGGGGGGCAGCGGTGACTTCCGGGCCGCCGCAAAAAAGTTTGATAGACGGATGGCAGCGCCGAAGCTCGGCAGCAATCAGGCTGATAAAGTTGCGATTCCAGACATACATGGAAAAACCGACCGAATCCGGGAAAGGTTCTGCTAGTTTTTCAGCACACGCGACCGCTTCCTGACCGATGAAAAAATCCGCCAGGGTGATAGTGGCACCGCTATTTAGCGCGTAGGCTTTTAGAAAAGCGGTCGCAAGAGGAATTGATTGGGGGGAAGGGGAGGGGTGGACAGAAACCAGATTGATTAACACGCGTCAACTCCCCGCCGAACGACAAATTTGATACCGATTTTTACTTCAAGCCTACATTGAATCTATCAGGATAAAGGTGAGGTTTGCAAGCATGTTTGAGTAGTTCACGCTTGCGTTTGTATGAATATAGCAGTAACTTTGGCTTGGATGTCTGATGTACCTTCATCACATAATGATATAAGTCTGGAGTTGTGATCGATGAACGCCATTGAGATAACAGGATTGTGCAAGCAGTTTTCCGGTAAGCGGATGACAAAGGTCGATGCTCTTAAAGGGCTTGATCTCACCATTACTGCCGGTGAAGTCTTCGGTTTTCTGGGGCCTAACGGCGCTGGAAAGAGTACCACTATCAAACTGGTGATGGGTCTATTACGACCGACCTCCGGCAGAGCGGTGATTATGGGATTAGACGCCTCTCAGGCGGAATCGCGCCGTAATGTCGGATATCTGCCAGAAAATCCAGCTTTCTACGATTACTTGAGTGCCGAGGAGTATATCTCATTTGTCGGCTCACAATTCAAGATGGAGAAGAGTCTGCTTGCCCAGCGTTCGGAGGAGGTGTTGAAACGGCTTGATCTATGGGAGGCCCGCAAACGACCAATGCGTGGCTATAGCAAAGGGATGGTGCAACGGATCGGATTGGCGCAGACGCTGGTGCATGATCCGGATGTTTATATTCTTGATGAACCGATGAGCGGCCTGGATCCGATTGGCCGGGCACTGGTCAAGGATATTATTCTTGACCTGAAGAGGCGTGGCAAGTGTGTCTTCTTCAGCACCCATATCACCGATGATGTAGAAAAGGTCTGCGATCGGGTAGGGGTGATAGTCAAAGGGAGCCTGGTGGCACTCGACCGGGTTGAAAATATTATGCGGAGTGGCGTGGAAGGATACCTTGTTCATCTGCAACTTCCCGAGGCCGATTCAAAAACGTTTGCCGGCATTACTGCCGTTCGGCGCAGCGGCTCTGTCTCCGAGTTTTATCTGCCGTGCGGCGCTTTCAACGCTTTTATGGGTGAAGTGAATTTGTCTGGAGTGGAAGTGGCACTGGTGGAAACAAAACGCAGAGATTTAGAGGATTTCTTTCTTTCTCTGGTTAAGAATGATTTGTCCGGTTGACTCAAATGAAACCTCAACGGCAGGATCATTACCAATGATAAGGACTATTTTGCAACTCTGCAGAGTCCGCCAGTGGCTGAAAAACATGATGCTGCTCTTTCCGCCATTTTTGGGCGGCACACTGATTTTACATGGTAATGTCCTTCAGATGCTGAACCCTTTTAGTGCTTTCTGCCTTGCCTCAAGTTCCACATACATTCTTAATGACGTTTTTGACAGGGAACGGGACCGGCATCATCCGGATAAGAGTACCAGACCGATAGCCTCAGGAAAAATATCCGTCGCCTCGGCACTGTTATTTGCAACATTTCTTCTAAGCTGCGCTCTTATCCTTGCCTGGAATATATCCCTCACCTTTTTTGTGCTGATAGTGGCGTATTTCTTTGTATCACTAGCTTACAGCGCGAAGCTGAAGGATCTTGTGCTGATTGATATCTTCTGCATATCGGCAGGGTTTCTGCTGCGTCTGCAGGCAGGGGGGGCGGCTTTTAACGTGGCAATCCCGGAATGGTTGTTTCTGAGTGTATTCCTCCTCTCTATCTTCCTGAGCGCCGGTAAAAGACTTGCTGAAAAGCAGTATCTGGGTGATGTGGCACGCCACCATCGGAAGTCGCTGGTGGCATATCCGCAAGGGTTTCTCGAAGGAACCATGTACATGGCCGGTGCTTCGGTACTGATAACCTACACCATGTACGTAATCTCGCGGCATTCATCAATTCTGTTCTATTCGGTGCCGATCTGCTGCTTTGGCCTGCTGCGTTACATACTCCGGGTGCAATCCGGGAAGGGGGGGGATCCGACTGAATCGCTAGTCAAGGATCTCCCGCTGCTGATTGTCGGGGTTGTCTGGGTGAGTATGGTGGGGTGGGGGATTTATGGGAGATAGAATATTGGGTATGCACGTTCAGCCTGAACTGATCATAAAGCCCGGCATGGGGGCACTCAATTACTGGAAGGATATCTGGCGCTACCGCGAGCTGTTTTTCTTTCTGGCCTGGCGCGATATTCTGGTGCGTTACAAACAGACGGCAACACGCCTCATTGTGCCTGCCGGCTCTGTTATTGTCGGCCTCGTTGATTTTTTCATCTCGCTGGTGATCCTGTTCGGGATCATGGCCTGGTATCGTTTTGTGCCTGATGTCAGAATGTTGCTGCTCCCATTATTTCTCGCGCTGGCATTTTTGGCTTCATTTGGGGCAGGTCTGTGGCTTTCAGCTCTTAATGTGAAATATCGCGATTTTCGTTACGTCGTACCGTTTCTGGTGCAGTTCGGGCTCTACATCTCTCCGGTTGGTTTTTCAAGTAGCATCGTCCCGGAAAAATGGCGTATGCTCTATTTCTTCAATCCGATGGTCGGTGTCATTGATGGTTTTCGCTGGGCCATTCTGGGAGACGCGTTTCCGGTCTATTGGCCGGGATTAGCTCTCTCGACTTTATTGACCCTGTTGATATTTATTGGTGGTCTGTTCTATTTCAGAAATATGGAACGCAGCTTTGCTGATGTGATATGATTTCGTAACTTTATGAGTTCACGCGGTTACTTTTACATGAATTAGGAGATGATCATGCGTCTTACTGCAAAAAAACAAAAAGAAATTGTGACTAGGCTTCAACAGGCAGAACCTCATAAAATTTATCTTTTCGGAAGTTATGCATCAGGAACAGCAAATAAAGAAAGTGACATTGACCTGCTGCTGCTTAAAGAATCAATTTCATCTCGATCAAAAGAAATGGTTGCAGCTCGTAAATTATTGGGTGGATTGAATCAAGCTTTTGATGTGTTGGTGGCAACACCTGAAGAGTTTGAATTTTATCGCCATGAAGCCGGGTCGGTATATAGGGAGATAAGTGAGAGAGGCACACTTATATATGCCAAATAAATTTCTACATCAATATGAAATCTATCATAAGAAAGCAACTGCAGATCTTGTGCTTGTTCAACAAGTTTTTGCGCTAAACAATTCTCTGATCGATAAAAGTATTATACTGTTTCATCTCCAACAGGCAGCAGAAAAATATCTCAAATCATTATTATCGTTCAATAAAATACATTTTGGCAAGTTGCATGACATAAAAAAGATATTGGACTTATATATGGAATCTGGTTTAGAAACTCCACCGAATGCCGAAGCTTTTATTGAATTAACCCCATATGCAGTTGAAGGAAGGTATGATTTTATAGTCAATGATGATGTTGACATTCATCGATTCCTAACGCTCCTCGAACAACTGAAAATATTTATAGAAAGCTTGATATTCTCTACTGATACCGCTGATACCGACAGCAATTAGCTATGTCTACAGTCATTACCGTAGAAAACCTGGGCAAGAGATACACCCTGCATCACCAGCAGCGTGAGCAATATACCGCTTTGCGGGATGTTATCACCAACGGTGTAAGGAACCTTTCAATAAAAATATTTTCACCATTCACCATTCACCATTCACGATCTTCACTTCACCCTTCACCCGCATCTGAGGATTTCTGGACCCTCAAAGATGTTTCCTTTGAAGTAAAGCAGGGTGACCGCATCGGTATCATTGGTCGCAACGGCGCCGGTAAATCCACACTCCTTAAAATCCTCAGTCGCATTACCGAACCAACTACCGGCAGTGTCAGGATCAAGGGGAGGGTGGCTGGTCTTTTGGAGGTTGGTACCGGTTTTCATCCTGAATTGACCGGGCGGGTAAGGTTGGCCTTTGCCGTTGGGGTATGCCGTAAGTTTTGGTTTTTGATATCTAATGATGGTATATTCGTTTGATTAACGTACTTTCCATATTTGGAACACGTCCGGAAGCTATTAAGATGGCACCGGTGATCCTTGAGATGGCCAAGCACCCTGACATCTTTAGGAGTCGGGTTTGTGTGACGGCTCAACATCGAAAGATGTTAGATCAGGTTTTAAATCTTTTCGAAATTTATCCGGATAACGACCTTGATCTTATGACCGCTGAACAGGATTTATTCAGCATCACTAGCGGAGTCATGAATGCCTTGCGGCGTGTCTTGCAAGATGAGCAACCGGATATCGTGCTGGTACATGGTGATACGACAACTGCAATGACAGCTGCGTTGTCTTCCTATTATTGCAAAATCCGGGTAGGGCATGTTGAGGCTGGACTGCGCTCAGGTGACAGATCTGCACCTTTCCCGGAAGAGATAAACCGCAGGATGACTGGGGTGCTGGCCGATATTCATTTTGCCCCCACTCTCCGGGCGCAAAATAATCTTCTTGCCGAAGGCGTCAATTATCAGGCGATACACGTTACCGGAAACACGGTGATTGATGCTCTTCTGCTGGTCATTAAGCGGATTGCACATAATAAAATTCTTCGAGATTCACTTGAGGCATGTTTTGATTTTATCGACCGGTCAAAGCGCCTTATTCTCGTAACAGGGCACAGAAGAGAGAATTTTGGCCCCGGCTTCGAGAATATCTGTTTGGCACTACGGGATATTGCGTTAGCCTGTCCGGATATTGAGATCGTCTATCCCGTACATCTTAATCCAAATGTTCAGGAGCCTGTCAACCGCGTTCTCGGAGCTGTGACTTGCCCAAACCTGCATCTTATTGCCCCGGTTGATTATTTGTCGTTCGTTTATCTTCTGGACAGGTCTTTCATGGTGATTACTGACTCGGGTGGGATTCAGGAAGAAGCCCCTTCTCTCGGGAAACCGGTGCTGGTTATGAGAGAAACAACAGAGCGGCCGGAAGCAATTGAGATTGGCACTGCCCTGCTGGTAGGGGCACAGAGAGAGGCTATAGTCACGGCTACCTTTCGCCTGCTGAACGACGAAAACGTGTATCGGGCTATGAGCAAAGCACATAATCCTTATGGTGATGGAATGGCGGCTCAAAGGATTATTGAAATTATACGGAAAAGCGGAATATGAAATTCATGCACAATAGATTTCAGAAAATAGTAGTCATGGGATTGGGGTATATCGGGCTGCCGACCGCTTCCATGCTGGCTACCAAGGGACACCACGTTGTTGGTGTTGATGTCTCGCGTGACATAGTTGATACTATCAACTCAGGTAACATCCATATTGTTGAACCGGATCTTGATATTCTGGTCAAATCCGCGGTTAACAGCGGTAATATGCAGGCGATGATGTCACCAGTTGAGGCGGATACCTTTATTATTGCGGTTCCAACGCCTTTCAAAGTAACCGTTGGGAATCCGAAGGCTCCTGATGTTTCTTATGTAGAGGCTGCTGCAAAGGCTGTCGCTTCGGTACTCAGGCCAGGAAATCTTGTTATTCTTGAATCGACTTCTCCTGTTGGAACGACCGAAAGAATTTATGAAATTATTGTTGAACAACGGCCAGAACTGCAAGGTCTGGTTTATGTAGCACACTGTCCTGAAAGAGTACTTCCAGGGCATATCATCAGAGAGCTGGTTGATAATGATAGAATTATCGGAGGTATTGACCGCTCTTCCGCTGAGAAGGCCAGAGAGTTGTACAGTACCTTTTGTAACGGCTCCATTTACCTGTCCGACAGCAGAACTGCTGAATTAGCCAAGCTGGTGGAAAACTCCTACCGGGATGTCAATATTGCCTTTGCCAATGAACTTTCAATGATCTGCGATGAGCAGAGTATTGATGTGTGGGAATTGATACGTCTTGTCAACAAACATCCACGGGTAAATGTCCTGAGGCCCGGTCCCGGGGTTGGAGGACATTGTATTGCTGTTGATCCCTGGTTTATTGTCAATGCATTTCCTGAAAAAGCACAACTTATCCGTACCGCCCGTGAGGTTAATGATGCTAAACCCCACTGGGTAGTAGACAAGGTACTAAAGGCTGCTTTTGATATGGTCAATCCAGTGATTACCTGCCTGGGTCTTTCTTACAAGTCTGACGTAGATGACCTGCGTGAGAGTCCGGCCCTTGAAATTGTTACCGAATTAGCTGAAAAGTCATCAGCAACTGTATGTGTTGTTGAGCCGCATATCAGTTGCCTTCCTGATAGTCTGGCAGCAGGCGGAGTTAGGCTTGTTTCAATTGATGAAGCGCTTGCAGAGTCAGATATAATGGTTGTGCTGGTTGATCATCGCGATTTCAGGACTGTTGATCCTGAAGGTCTGAAAAGAATGGTTGTTATTGATACGAGAGGGATTTGGAAATAATGAACCTTCATGGAAAGCGAATCCTCGTAACCGGAGCAGATGGGTTTATTGGTTCCCATCTTATTGAAGAACTGGTGCGACGCGACCATGATGTCCGTGCCTTTGTCTGCTATAATTCCTTCAACTCCTGGGGCTGGCTCGACCAGTCCTCCGATCTGATCAAGAAAAATCTGGATGTTTTTGCCGGAGATATTCGCGATCCTCACGGTGTGAGAACAGCCATGCAAGGGTGCGATGTTGTTATCCACTTGGCGGCTCTGATCGCAATACCTTATTCCTACCACTCACCCGATACCTATATTGATACCAACGTCAAGGGAACCCTCAATATTGTACAGGCTGCCCGTGACTTGGGCGTTTTAAAGGTGGTTCACACCTCCACCAGCGAAGTCTACGGAACCGCCCGCTTTGTTCCGATCACTGAAGAACACCCCTTGCAGGGTCAGTCACCCTATTCGGCCTCAAAAATAGGCGCCGACCAGATTGCCATGTCCTTTTATGCTTCCTTCGGGACACCTGTCGCCATCATTCGCCCTTTTAATACCTATGGTCCCCGGCAGTCTGCGCGTGCAGTTATCCCGACGATCATCACGCAGATAGCAAGTGGAAACCTGAAGATAAAACTTGGATCTGTGCACCCCACCAGAGATTTCAGCTATGTAGCTGATACGGTTGCCGGCTTCATTGCCGTTGCAGAATCTGATCTTGTTCTGGGAGAGGTTATCAATCTCGGCAGTAATTTTGAAATATCCATTGGAGAAACCGTTACACTGATTGCAGAAATCATGGGGTCTGACATAGAGATCGAGACCGACGACATACGTCTGCGCCCTGTCAGGAGCGAGGTTGAACGGCTCTGGTCTGACAATCGGAAGGCACGTGATCTTGCAGGTTGGCAACCGGTATATGCCGGCAAAGATGGCCTGCGCCAGGGGCTGATCGAAACCGTCACATGGTTTGCAGACCCGGTGAATCTGGCCTGCTACAAGACGGACCGTTACAATATATGATCACTGGATTCAATAGAGAGGCTGTGCTTGATGTCATACAGTCGGTACTTTCCAGGGAACATGGGGCTGTATCGCTCCATGAGCCGAGTTTTAATGGCAATGAATGGGCATATATCAAGGAGTGTCTCGATACTGGCTGGGTGTCATCTGTCGGTGGATTTGTGGATCGGTTTGAAACAGATTTGGCTGCATATACCGGTGTCAAGCGGGCTGTTGCTGTTGTCAATGGTACAGCTGCTCTGCATATCTGCCTATTGCTGGCCGGAATACAAGCCGATGATGAGGTGCTCATACCTGCATTGACTTTTATTGCAACGGCCAACGCGGTTTCTTATTGTGGTGCGATCCCGCACTTTATTGACTGCGAAGAACGCACTCTGGGAGTTGATCCCCATAAGCTCGCCATGTACTTGGAAAAAATTACTGTCCAACAGGCTGACGGTTGCCATAATCGTAGAACTGGCCGCAGGATCAAAGCTGTGGTGCCGATGCATACCTTTGGACATCCGGTTGACCTTGATCCCTTGCTTGAAGTCTGTCGGCACTTCTGCATTGAATTAATTGAAGATGCCGCTGAGTCATTGGGATCTTTTTACAAGGGGCGTCACACAGGTAACTGGGGCCGTCTCTCGGCCTTGAGCTTTAACGGTAACAAGATAATCACTACCGGCGGCGGAGGTGCGGTCCTGACCAACGATGAAGAACTGGCGGAGCGAGCCAAACACCTGACTACAACCGCCAAGGTTCCTCATCGCTGGGAGTTCAAACATGACATGGTTGCATTCAATTATCGCCTCCCCAACATCAATGCTGCCCTTGGCTGCGCCCAAATGGAGCAAATGCCGGGATTTCTGGCAAGTAAACGTCGCCTGTCCGAACTGTATTTGGCTGCGTTCAAAGGTGTTGCAGGCATCAGTTTTGTCACGGAACCAGCAGGTGCGAGCAGCAATTACTGGCTCAATGCCCTGCTGATTGATGAGGAATTTGTCACGGAGCGTGATAACCTGCTGGCGCTTACAAACAACATGGGGATTATGACTCGTCCAGCCTGGACGCTCATGCACCGACTGCCGATGTTTGTTGAGTCCCCTTGTATGGATCTGAGTGTTGCGGAATCGCTGGAAAGGCGTTTGATCAATATTCCAAGCAGCGCATTTCTGGGAAGGGATACATATGCCACTTCGTAAGATCTGCGTCGTCACCGGCAGCAGGGCTGAATATGGACTCCTCTACTGGTTGCTGAAGGAAATTCAAGCCGACTCTGATCTGCAGCTCCAGATAATTGCCACGGGAATGCATCTTTCAACGGAGTTCGGGCTCACCTACAGAACAATCCTGGAAGATAATTTCAATATCGATGCCAGGGTTGAGATGTTGCTGTCAAGTGACACCCCGGTGGGGATTACCAAGTCAATTGGTCTTGGGGTAATTGGATTTGCTGAGGCACTGGAACGTTTGAAACCGGATACGATGGTTGTGCTGGGAGACCGCTATGAGATCCTGGCAGCAGTCCAGGCTGCACTGGTGGCCAGGATTCCTGTGGCCCATATCCACGGCGGAGAGACGACTGAAGGTGCCATTGATGAAAGCATCCGCCATGCCGTTACCAAAATGTCACACCTGCATTTTGTGGCTGCCGAACCATATCGTACCCGCGTCATTCAGCTGGGTGAACACCCTGATACGGTGTATAATGTCGGAGCACTCGGAATTGAAAATATCAGGCGCCTGCAGCTGTTGGATAAAGCCCAGCTGGAACAGAGCATGAACTTTGAATTAGGTAGTATGTGCTTTCTGGTCACCTATCATCCTGCTACCCTCGGTACAGCATCATCTCACGCTGTCATGCAGGCCCTCCTTGATGCGCTGGACCTGTTTCCGGATGCAAGGATCGTTTTTACCAAGCCTAACTCTGACACGGATGGTAGAATTCTGGGGCAGATGATTGATGAATACGCACGGCACAATACCGGACGTGCTGCTGTGTTTACCACACTGGGTCAGGTGCGCTATTTGAGCGCGCTGCGGTTGGTGGCTGCTGTTATCGGTAACTCTTCAAGCGGAATTATAGAGGCGCCTGCATTTGCTACACCAACCGTCAACATCGGAAACCGTCAGAGCGGGAGGCTTAAGGCCGGCTCAATCATTGACTGTACGGAAACAACTGAATCCATTGCGACAGCAATCAAAAAAGCCCTTTCAGACCCATTCCGGGATGCAATCAAGCAGGGGGATTTACCCTACGGCAGTGGAGAGTCAGCTGCATTCATCAAGGAGCGTCTGAAGCAAGCCGGCCTTGGCTGTACAAAGCGTTTTTACGATCTTTAAGGGATACGATGGAAGCTCGCCGCACTTACATAATTGCCGAGGCTGGGGTAAATCACAACGGCTCGCTGAAAATGGCCAGGAAGCTGGTGGAGGCAGCCGCCGCTGCCGGTGCAGACGCCGTCAAATTCCAGACATTTACGGCGGACAGGTTGTTGAGTCGCCTGGCCCCCAAGGCAGATTATCAGATCAGGACAACTGCTGCCGGCGAGTCCCAGCACGACATGCTCCGCAAGCTGGAACTGGACGAACATGCTCATGAAGTCCTGATTGCACAGTGTAAAATCTGCCGCATAGCATTTCTTTCAACACCCTTTGATCTTGAGAGTGTGGATCTTTTGGCTGGCCGATTCGATCTGAGCTGTATCAAGATCCCCTCCGGTGATATTACCAATGCCCCTTTACTGCTCAAAATTGCCCGAACCGGAAAACCGGCTATTCTTTCAACCGGCATGAGCACCCTCGGTGAGGTTGAAGAGGCACTTGGTGTTCTTGCCTTTGGGTATCTGGGCAGCAGCGAGCCTTCAATTGCTGGTTTTCGTACTGCGTACAGTTCTGCCCGGGGTCAGGCCATTCTGAAGGATCGGGTGACACTTCTGCACTGCACCAGTGAATATCCGGCCCCGCCAGAGGATGTGAACCTTACGGCAATGGATACATTGCAGAATGCCTTCGGACTGCCGGTGGGATATTCGGATCACACGCAAGGGATCATTGTCCCGATTGCCGCTGTTGCCCGCGGGGCCGTGGTTATCGAAAAACATTTCACACTCGATCGGACACTCCGCGGTCCGGATCACAAGGCGTCGCTTGAACCGGATGATCTGGTGCAGCTGGTGGCGGCAATTCGTGTCGTTGAGCAGGCACTTGGCTCTGGTAGAAAGCATCCTGCTCCCAGTGAGCTGAAGAATATGCGTGTCGCCAGAAAAAGCCTGATGGCGGCCTGTGAAATTGCCTCCGGTGAGCTGTTTACTTCAGAGAATATTTCAGTCAAGCGTCCCGGTACCGGCCTGTCGCCGATGCAGTATTGGGATCTGCTCACCAAGAAGTCAAGTCGCCTCTATTCCGCTGACGAGTTGATACGTTCATGAGTCTGCCTGTTATCATCCTCGGTGCAGGCGGACATGCAAAGGTGTTGATTGATACGCTCCTGACATCTTCAGCGGTTATTGCCGGAATTGTTGATCCTATCCCCGCGCTGACCGGATCCAAGGTTCTGGGGGTGCCGGTACTCGGAGCAGATGACATCGTCACCGAATTCCCGCCTGCGGAGGTTTTGCTTGTAAATGGCCTCGGTTCGGCAGGACTTCCGCTCAGACGTCAACAGATATTCGAAAGATTCAAGGGGATGGGATACCATTTTGCCACCGTCATTCATCCCTCGGCGGTCGTTGCCCCGGATGTGGAACTGGGGGAGGGCGTGCAGATCATGGCATGTTCTGTTATCCAGCCGGGTAGTTGCATTGGCTGCAATACAATTATTAATACTAGGGCTTCAGTCGATCATGATTGCGAAATCGGCGATCATGTTCATATTGCTCCCGGTGTCACTGTTTCCGGGGGGGTGAAGGTCGGGGATGGGACCCATATAGGAGTCGGAGCCACTATACTACAGGGGATGGAGATAGCTGGCCACTGTCTGGTTGCAGCCGGGGCTGTGGTAGTTACAAATGTGACGGAAGGGACTACTGTTAAAGGGATCCCGGCACGGGTGTCGGCACGATAAACAGCTGTAAGGGGATGGTTTTCGGGCCTTTGCGGATTATTCGGAAATTCAATGGAGTCAGCATCATGACACACAGCGAAATCAGCAGGTTTCTTATAGCGTTTGATGTTTCAGTTGTTGCTGCAATGCGGCAACTGGAAGAGACGGCGGAAAAAATACTTTTTGTTGTGGATCAGGAAAACAGCCTGCTTGGTACCTTGACAGACGGTGATATCAGACGTTGGATACTCGCTGGTGGAGGATTGGATGGCAGCATAGGTAATGTCTGTAACAGAGAGCCTGTTTCGGTCAGTCCCGGTTTTGAAGTGGATCGGGTGCGGGACCTGATGTCGAAAAAACGACTCAACTGTATTCCGGTTGTTTCCCAGGAAAAGGTTGTCCTGAACTTGTTGTTCTGGGGCAACTTTTTTAGTGATGAGCCGCGCAAGCCCGTTTCCACCCTCTCGCTCCCCGTCGTCATCATGGCAGGGGGAAAGGGCACCAGGCTTGATCCATTTACACGCATACTGCCAAAGCCACTCATCCCCATAGGTGATAAAGCTGTAATTGAAATTATTATCGATCGTTTCAGGCAGTATGGATTATCCAGGTTCATCATCTCGGTAAACCATAAGGCCAGAATCATAAAGTCGTTTTTTGAAGAGTTGTCTCCGGAGTACCAGGTTGAGTTTATTGATGAAGATTTTCCGCTGGGGACGGCCGGCAGTCTCGCCAAACTGGCCGGAACCTTCGAAGGACCATTACTGGTAACGAACTGCGATATTATCATGGAGTGCGACTATGGTGAGTTATTGGAGTTTCACCGATCATCTTCAAATGATATCAGTATGGTTGCTTCCGCTAAAAATTATGTAATCCCCTATGGGGTCTGCAGAATGGAGAACGGAAACTTGAAGGGTATCGACGAAAAACCGCAGTACAATCTGCTTGTCAATACGGGGCTCTACGTTCTTGATCAATCGGTACTTGCCCTTATACCTCGTGATACCTTGTTTCACATGACGCATCTCATCGAAAAAGCCATGGAATATGGCAAAAAAGTTGGAGTCTTCCCGGTTGGAGAGCGTTCGTGGGTTGATACGGGGGAATGGGCCGAGTACCGTAAGGCTGTTGAGATGATCGCATTGTAGTCTTCATTGCAGAAGTATAAACGCCAAAGGCCGGGGTGGCATAGTGTACAACAATACTCGGATAATATGTATTATTCCGGCAAGAGGTGGTTCCCTGGGGCTGCCGGGAAAAAATAGTATGACTATTGCCGGTAAGCCGATGATAGTGCATTCAATTGAAAAAGCACTGGCGAACCGGATGATTGACAGAGTCGTCATCTCCACTGATGATGAAGGTATCGCCCTGGTCGCACGGGAAGCGGGCGGCGATGTCCCCTTTCTGCGTACACCTGCTCTGGCCCTGAGTACCACCCCGATGGTGCCGGTTGTGATTGACACACTGCAACGGCTTGCCGCCGCTGGTGATAGCTATGACGTTGCAGTCATGCTACAGGCGAATTCTCCGCTTCTTGCTCCGGAAGACATAGACCGTGTACTGCTTGAATTGATTGATAAAGATCTGGATGTGGTTTTTACGGTCACCGAGGCAAGCCATCCTCCACAGTGGTCAATCAGCATCGGCTGCCAGGGGCCGGTCTTTGCTTTTATGCCGGATGACTATGCTGCCGGTGAACGTCGTCAGGACCTGGAGACGTTCTATAGAAGTACTGGCGCTGTCTATGCTGTGCGGATACCGTATCTGCTCTCTTGCCCCGACACGGCACGGCTGTGTCTCCCGTCACCCCAGCAGCGCTCCGGTGCCGTTATTACAGATCCGCTTACAGCGGTCGACATCGATACTGAATTGGATTTTATCGTAGCCGAAGCTATCTTTTCCAGGATCGAACGGGGAATACAATGAGTAAAAAAACTTCCATTGTCCTGGTGCACCCACCCGTCTCATTTGAAGAGCGCTATGGCGATTCCAAATGTTTTACCGGTCACATTCATCCACCTCAGGGACTGTGCCATTTGGCAGCCGTGTTTCCCCAGGAACGGTATCAGGTTTCCATAGTCGATGCACAGGCGCTTTTCATGGGTGTAGAGGATACAGTCCGGGAAATTATCCGAAAAGATCCTGACTACGTGGGAATCATGACGTTTACCATTTCAATGAGCACGGTTGCCCGACTGCATGATATGCTGCTGACCGCCCTGCCGGGAGTGACAATTATCCTCGGTGGTCCCCACATCAATGCCTGCCCGGAAGAGACCTTCGCAAGATACCCGCAGTTTAAAATCGCTGTCATGAATGAAGGTGAGGAGACCTTTCCTGAGCTGATCTCGGTATTGGAACATGGTGGTGACATATCTGTCGTGAAGGGTATTATCATGTCTGATGGAGACGGGGCCGCAGTACGGACGGATGCGCGACCCCTGATCCGTGATCTTGATGTTCTTCCCCGTCCGCGATGGGATCTGCTGCCATTTCTGCCGGATCATTACCGTCCTTCAACGATGACGTACAGGAAGTTGCCCGCTGTGGCTGTGGTAACCTCTCGCGGCTGTCCACACGGCTGTGTCTTCTGCGACCGGTCTGTTTTTGGAAGGAAATGGCGGGCACATGGCTCCGGTACCGTACTGCAATGGATTGAATATCTTACGAAATCATTCGGAATCAGGGATATCAACTTTCAGGATGACCACTTTATGGTTGATAAAGTGCGCTTATCAGAAATTTGTGAGGGGATTTGCCGCAACCACCCTGAATTAATCTGGAGCACCATCGGGCGGGCCGACGCTGTTGACCAGAAATCGGCTCGTCTGATGAAGAAAGCAGGGTGTTGGCAAATTGCTTTCGGAATTGAAAGCGGTTCACAACGAATATTGGATGTGCTCAAAAAGGATGAAACAATAGAGCAGGTTGAAAGTGCCGTACAAATTATCAAGGAAAACGGCATGACGGTCAAAGGGCTTTTCATGGCCGGATGTCCTACAGAAACCATTGAAACACTGCAGGAAACTGAACTATTTATCAAAAAACTCAAGCTTGATTATGTCTCAATGTCAGCCTTCACCCCGACACCAAATACGGAAATCTTTACTCACTGGAAAGAGTACGGTGATTGGGATGGTGCAACCCCGGACGATTGGAATAAATTAAATCTTTGGGAGCCCGTATTTATTCCGCATGGTCTCAGCAAGGAATATCTTAAGCAATTTATTAAACGGGCGCCTGTAACCAAATGAATAACCGTAACGTCGTATATATAGTTCATTGTGTGGATACAGAAGGGCCGTTACGTGAACCGATTGAGGAGACCTTCGTCAGGATCAACCAGATCTTTGGACTGAACATCGAGCCATCTATTGAAAACTTGAAAAAAATTCAACAGGGCGCAATAGATTTCGGAAATGCAACAGCGGCTCTGACAAAACTCGTAGATCCCAAACTGATCTCTTTTAACGAGTCGTGGGATGACATCGGCAGAATGCTCAAAACTATCTGCAGCTTACGTTTTCGCAGGGAGCATGGCGACTCATCCGGTTCTGGCTGGCTCTACAACTGGTTTTGTCTTGACCATGTCGGCTATGACTACAACCCCCGAGGCCGCTGCCTGGGTCATCATAAGGTATACGACTATTACCTGATGAATTGCTCCGGCCAGTCTAATGTGCGTGACCGGGTCTATTTCCATTATCATCCGCTGCCGTATAACAGGATGGCACATTCCTGTGCGACCAATTACCTGAACGACAACCACCTGTTCGAAATCTTGGCAAGAAAGGTCATTGACAGGCAGTGGTTTCCAGCCGTTTTCCGGCCCGGTTTCCATACGATACGACCGGACAGCCACTGGTTCCTTGAACAGTGGATACCGTTTGATTACAGCAATCAGGCAACCGAGGCAGAAACAGACCAGCCTGACCTCGGCGATGGACGTTTCGGTGATTGGAGACAGGCACCCAGACGCTGGGGAGGATATCATCCGAGCCATGATGATTATCAAGCAGAGGGTGATTGCAGAAGATTGATCTTCAGATGTCTGAACATGCGCGCCCGTTTAAGGGAGTTATCCCAGAGTGATGTGGATGATGCGTTTCAGCAGGCATCTCTATCCGGGAAGGCGGTGCTGGCATTTACAAACCATGATTTCAGAGACATGGCCTCGGAAATCAGTTCCGTATATCAGAAAATTAAAAAATCTGCGCTGCGTTGGCCTGATGTTGAATTCAGACACTGCAACGCACTTGAGGCCGCGAGATGTTACCTGGATGGCGGTTCGCCTGAGCCGCTCGGATTGGAGCTCGTCATCAGGGAGAAATCCGCAGGTGATGCTGAACTTAATGTAACAACCCAATCGAGACTTTTCGGGCCTCAACCATTTCTTGCCATAAAAACAGTTGAAGGATCGTATTATTACGACAATTTTGATTTAGGTAGCCAGCCGAATTCCTGGAAATATACCTTTGACTGGCAGACCTTTACGTTGAAGAGATTGGAGAAGGTTGGTGTCGCTGCCACCGGAAGGCAGGGACAGATGGAAATCGCTGTATGGGATCGTGCCTCGAATACGGTAGACATAAAGAAGATACAGTACAACAGCTGAGTCCGGGAGTGGGTGTACATGCCTGACAGACATTTTAACGGCAATTATGTTTCATACTGGAAGGAGAGGGTCGATAAACCGATGGATGGCTCCAGGGTTGCGGATGAACGAATCCTTGATTTCTATATCCGACAGCTGGGAATAGTTGAAAAAGACAAAGTTCTCGATTTAGGGTGCGGGTATGGCCGACTGTATCCGCTACTCAGCAGATATTCGCAGAGGATAGTGGGGGCTGACATATCATATGACATGCTTGCAGCGGCAGCGGAGTTCTCATATGACTGCCTTTTTGAGGCCAGTGCCGAAAACACGCGTGCCGCAGACGGTTTCTTCAATCATATCGTAGTATGGGGAGTGTATGACGTTGTAGACCAGGAGAAAAGCCTCGTCGAATTTAACAGAATTCTTAATAAAGGGGGGCGGTTGCTGATTACGGGAAAAAACTATTCCTATGATCCCATGGATGAACCGGCCTTTATTGCTGAAAGAAATGCAAAGTTGAAGAACTTCCCGAACCATTTTACCGATACAGCTGCATTTAAACGCATGATTAAATGGTTTGGATTCAAGATTCATAAGGCATTCGCATTCCAGAATCGTGGCGATCTCGGTGAAAACCGCTATGTTGATATATCTGACAACCATTTGGATTTATTCTATGAGTTTGTAATTATTCTTGAAAAGAGCCATCAACCGTTACCGGATCCGCCGCAGTTTTCCCATGAGTTCAGCAACGTGGCAAAACTACGTTCCATGGCGGCCGGTTATGAAAATATAGTCGACTTTTTTTCCTGGCACCAGGCGACGGCAGTATCGTAAGGTAGATGCGATGAAGATCCTGCTGGTCTTGAATAAACCGATTCGTGAGATTCCCATTATGGAATCGATACGACGGGAAATAGTAGCATTGGAACCGGACTCACATGTCGAAATACGGGAGATGTGCGCGCCCGGTTTTGTCAGGTTCGTAATGACGTTCAGACCGGACGTTATCTTGACGTTCCCCTTTACCTGCATCGGTTTTTCTCAAATGTATTACCTTTTTAAAATGCTTTATGCGACGAAGATCGTCTGCTTCAGGGCGGAAGGTGTTATCGGCCTAAATTCGGAATATGATGTCAGGTGGGCTACCGGATTTGATGCCTATGGAGAGTCACTGGTTGACTATGAGGTTTTCTGGGGAAGCAGTATGGCGCAGGCTGTCGGCAGCAGTCTCCTAGCCCAGCACAAGCTCTCCGGAAGGGAACGGATCAGATCTATCGGTTATCCAAGGCTGGAGGCATATTTTGCCGATGCGGAGCAAGCCCCGTTGAATGTTCCAACAAGAATAATCAACAGGATCGCTGCGTACAACAGGCAGGACATCCTGTTATGTATCACCGGCTTTCATCTTGCAAACTACACCAGGCAGAATCTGTTTGATGCCAAGGATCTGGATGCCGAGAATAATGTGGATAACTTGTTGGAAGGTGTGGAAATATCCAAACAGTTTAGAGCGAAATTGATTGAGACCATAATCAGCACCGCAGATCAGCATCATAAGCAGCTGTTTATTGTCAAGAAGCATCCTATTGAACGTACAGAGGACTATGCGGTGTTGGAAACGATTCCGAATATTCTTTATGTGCATGAAGACATCGAGTTGCAGAACCTTATACCATACGTCGGTTTGTTCCTGCATTACGGTTCGACAGCTCTGGTGGATTCGTACCTGTCCGGGGTTCCCTCGGTGTATATCTACTCGACCACTAATAAACAATGGTACTCGGATCTTGGCTGGCCTTCATCGGTTAGAGCTGAAGTGGCTGAAATTCCCACGGTTATACAGGATTATTTGAACGGTAAGGTTAATTTTCGGATGACTGCCGGTATAAAACAGATCATGAAGGATATCTTCAACATCGAAGAGGGTAAACCATACCGCCCTTCACGGGAAATAGCGCAACTGCTGCTTGCCGCCGATAAGGCGCAGCGGGTTCCCTTGAGCGATCACTATCTCTGGAAGGCCGTCATTGCCGTACTCCTTGACTCAGGGCTTATTGTCGTGTCGCGGATAATAAAATGGATATTTCGTATTCCGCCAGAAGTGTCGCTGCTCCGAAAGCTGAAATTGACATGAGGAAGCTGTCGTTATGTATTCCTGCCAGTAACTCTGCCTTGCATCAAAGGGTTGTATGAGATTCCTTTTCAGATTCTGCGGTAAAAAAAATCTCTGCATACTTTTTGCAACTTCCATGGCTACGCTCCTTTTGGACTTGGTGAGCATTGCCCTGATATTTCCATTTCTTAAGATATTTATTGATCCAAGCATCATTAGCTCTCACGACACCATCCGTGCGGTGTACGATTTTTTTGGCTTCAGTGGCCGTGAGGATTTTATCCTCGTGCTTGGGGCGGTACTGGCCGCTGCATATCTACTTAAATTCATTTTCAAAACTGCTGTGAACTGGTTAAAAGTCTCTACGACCAACCAGATTAACTTCCGTCTTTCGAGCGAGCTCTTCAGAGGGCTTCTCGATGCCCGTTATGCCCTCTTCACCGAAGAGAGCGCGTCCGAGATGATCAACATAGTGAATGCTCAAACGGTCCACAGTGTCATCTGCCTCGAATCTGTCATCAGAGTTCTGAATGAGCTCTGTTTTATCGTCGCAGCTATTCTTATTTTCCTCTACCTGAATGCGGGTGTGACCATGCTGTGTATGAGCGCATTTGCGCTGATCGGCCTGGTGCTTTATATTTGTCTGGTTAAGAGAATATCTCATTATGGGACCGTTCATACAAAGCTTAACCAGCTTGTGTACAAGTACGGTTTTGCCATGGCAAACAGTATCAAAGACATCAAAATCATGGGGCTGGAAATTAATTATGTGAAGAAGTTTACCCTGATTTGGGATGAGTACAGCAGAAACGACAGCAAAGCAAAGACGGCAAAGGGTATTCCGATTGATCTGTCTGAAACCTTTATCTTCTGCGGGATAATCTTTGTCTGCCTCTATCTGCTTGTGACGAAACAGAGTTTGGTCGATAAAATCCCGATGCTGGGTGTCATTGCGGTGAGTGCAATGCGCCTGCTGCCCTCGTTCAATCGAATTATCTGGAGTTATAACGAATACAAGTATTATCGGCCATCACTTCTTCTGGTCAGTGATTTGTACACCAAGACTCAGGATAACAGGCAGGTAATACGTCATGAGGAACTCTCATTTTCAAGATCTCTTGAGGTGTCAGCTCTTGCCTTCAGCTTCGGCGACAGACAGGTGTTGGATAACATCTCTCTTGAAATCAGAAAAGGGTCATCCATTGCCTTTGTGGGAGCATCCGGAGCAGGAAAAAGCACGCTTCTTGATGTTCTGGTCGGACTTCGTGAACCATCGGGGGGGGAGTTTTATCTTGACGGCTTTGCCTTCGACCCGTTCGGGTCAGACGCGTTGCGGCGACTGATCGGCTATGTCCCACAGAGCGTGAACCTGGTTGACGAGTCGCTGGCTTTTAATATTTCGTTTGACCAGCACTATGATCTTGAGAAAATGATGTGGGTGCTGGAGGTTTCCCGGTTGAGTGCATTTGTATCCGAGCTGAAGGACGGCCTGGACACACTCCTTGGTGAAAACGGCCTGCGGGTTTCAGGGGGGCAGAAACAGCGCATTGGTATTGCCCGTGCACTCTATCGTCACCCCGAGATACTTATATTTGATGAGGCTACCAGTGCCCTGGACAATCTGACGGAGATGGAGCTGATGCAGGAGATACAGGGTCTGGCCGGCAGTAAAACCCTGATCATTGTCGCCCACCGTTTATCCACAGTCGAGAATTGTGATGTCATCCATCTGCTGGAGAGCGGGCGTCTGGTCGCTTCCGGCAGTCATCAGCAACTGCTGGAAACCTGCGTCCCGTACAGGGAACTGTACACAATGCAGAGGGAAAGCGCTCCAAACCGTCAAGCCGTTAATAATACAGGAGAAGTTGTATGACGTGCGAACGTGTCGCACTGGTGTTGTGTAAGATGCTGAGGCCGGTCTTCACAGCCTGGTACGCTACCAGACGGTTTTTTCTGATGAAGCGGTTGGTCATCAAGGGGATTCATCGTATGAATCTCGGGTGCGGTACCCAGCGGATTCCCGGATATTGCGGCATTGATGCGGACAGTTCCGCGGAGCTCCCTCTCGATCTGTCATATTGCAATCTCCCCTTCGGCTCGGAGTCACAGGATGCAGTCATTTGTGTCTCGGCCATAAATTATTTCACTCGTCAACGGTCGGCAGAACTGGTCCAGGAAGCATATCGAGTGCTTAAGATTGGGGGGGTGGCGAGGTTTTCGGTTCAGGACATGGAGGCTCTTGCAAGAAGGTATGTTGAAAAAGACCGCGAGTTTTTTTTCCAGAAACTGCCTGATGGCAGGGAACGTCTGGAAGGACCAACAATGGGTGATAAGTATGCAGCCTGGTTTTACGGGTATATGACAGCAGGCGGGAGGTGCAGATATTTTTACGACTATGATTCACTGGCGTATCTCTTCAAACAGGCCGGGTTTCGTGTGGTTGAGCGTAAGGAGTATCTCGATAGCAGGCTCGAACATATTGAGCTGATAGATAATAGGCCTGACCAGATGTTTTTTCTTGAGGCGCTCAAGTAGGGGCTATGGCCGTTATCTGAGAACTGTGTGACCTCGCGGAGTGTTATTCGATGAAAATTGTCAACGACCGTCATGATGCCCAGTGGCAAAAAACGTTTTCCGATCCTGAGAGAATGGCGGTTGCACAATCCTGGCTGAAGGATGACAATCTCGGTTTTCTGTACAATGACCTGATCAGGAATGGGGTTGAGGCCCATGCTCCGATATGTATCCGTTGCTGCTGGGAAAGGGTTCCGAACTGGGTTTCATAGGAGAGTATTCCGCCCAGAATGCAGAATCCCTCTCCTTTGCTTCAAACTCGTTTGACTATGTTTTTTGCAAGGATGCCATGCATCACTGTCCACGCCCCGTTATCGCCCTGTATGAAATGCTGCGAGTAGCCAGGGGGGGGTGCTTCTGGAACCGCTTGATGAACCGTTGAAGATTGTACAGCGGATCATCCGCTGTGTGCTGCGCTGCGCAACTTCCTGGACGATACAGGACTGTTCACGGATAGCATGCTGTGCAGCCTGATTTTCAAGTCAGAGGCATTGGATGTCTCTCCCCTGCTTGCCGCGGCAGGGTTCAAGGTGCTAAGAGTGCCAAAAACCCGTATGCCGGCCGGTAACTAGTGTCAACCGGATGTTGTTGGAAGCCGGTTGCAGGAACCGTATGATAGATCTTGGTAATAAACTCAAAACGATGCTCTGTATCATCTGTCGGGATGCGCTGAAACCCGGCGGAGCAGCTTTCCTCTGCTCTCAGATGCGGTCAACACCGTACGATACGTTTGAAGACGATATCCACTTGCGAGCGGTAATTGACTGGCTCTGCCGGGCTCAGGATGTCTGCGGCGGCAGGGGCGTATCAGTGTCCTATCATCTCCGGCGCGGGTGGGATGTGGCCTATCCGGAGACGAGCGGCTACATCATTGCCACGTTTCTGGCCTACGAAGAAGCTACCGGCATCCCGGAGTTCCTTCGGCGGGCCCGTGAACTAGGTGATTGGGAGATAGAGATTCAGGCGGGAAATGGCGGGGTGCTTTCAAATCCTCTACAATCAGACACTAGGGTCTTCAATACCGGACAGGTGCTGCTCGGCTGGTGCACACTTTTTGAGCGCAGTGGTGACGAGCGTTATCTCGAGGCGGCATGCCGGGCCGGAGATTACCTGCGTTCGTTGCAGGAACCGGACGGGTCATGGCAGCGTGACACCTACTGCGGAGCACGAACCTACCATGCCCGGGTTGACTGGTCGCTGATCCGCCTGGCTCGGATTTCAGGCAATTACTCCTATTTAGACGCTGCTGTCAGAAATCTGTCCTGGGTTGTGCAACGTCAGAATGATAACGGCTGGTTCAGGGAGTGCGGATTCAACGGCAGTGATCCGACTACCCATGTAATTGTCTATACCCTGAGAGGGCTGCTTGAGTCGCATCTTCATGGAGGGACGGACCTGCCGGACATGGGGTTGTTGTCCATGGTACAGCGTGCGGTGGATGCTATCTGCGGTGTCATCGGCAGCTTCCCGTATCGGGGTCTGGAATGGCTGCTGCCGGCCTCTTTTGATGCCAATTGGAAAAGCCGTGACAGATGGTCATGTCTGACCGGGAACGCTCAGTTTGCCTGTCTGCTCTTTCGTCTGGCCGGCGTGACGGGTGAACAGAAATACCGTGGTATCGGCGAGCGGATTGTCGAGGCGATGAAGAGTACCCAGAATACCGCTACGAGGCTACAGAACGTCAGAGGGGGTATCGGGGGGGCCTGGCCACTGCATGCCCCTTACTGCAGCAATGCCTTTCCGAACTGGGCGGCAAAGTTTTTTGCTGATGCGCTGTTGATGCGCATGAACCCCTCTAGGGGACCGGTTAAGGCCTGAATTTTCTGAATTTCGATTGTCCGTCACAAGGAATGGAAGCAGCCCATGATGCTTTACATAAAGGTACGCCAATTCATGAACGCCATCGGACTGGCCTATGCCCGCCTTGTCTGCTGGCGCGAATTTGTAACCAGCCGTTTTAGCGGGATTAACGAAAGAGCGGTGGAGTATGCCTTTGTGTTCAGGCAGCTTGCCCAGCTCTGTCCGTTCACCGTTCTTGACGTCGGCAGCGGTCAGTCCGCCCTGCCGCACCTGATGCGCACCTGCGGATACATGGTAACCGCAACCGACAACATCGGCGCATACTGGCGGTTTGGTATGGTCAACCGTCATTTTCATGTTATCAACGATGATATTACCGCAACACACCTTACAGGAGAGTTCGATGTTATCACCTGCATCAGCGTGCTCGAACATATTCAGGAGCATGACCAGGCAGTGCAATCTATGTTTTCCCTCCTTAAGCCGGGCGGTCACCTGATTCTGACCTTCCCCTACAACGATCGTGGTTATCACGGCAACGTCTACGACTATTCCGGATCTCAGGTCAGCGAGAAGCCGCATTTTATCACTCAGGCCTTCTCACGTAGCGAGCTGGAGGGGTGGCTCGCGGCCAACCGGGGAACCGTTGTGGAACAGGAGTTCTGGCGTTTCTATACCGGCGATTACTGGACCTGCGGTGAGCGGGTTCAACCCCCGGAACAGGTTTCACGGGAGATGCCCCACCAGGTAACATGCCTGCTGCTCCGCAAGGGGCAGGGGGCAGAAACCGCAGTGACTCCCCGGCAGGCCGACCCATGAAAGTTCTGTTCATAAATAACGGTCTGACCCATTACTACAATATGGTTCTTAATCGCATGACCCGGGAGCCGGATGTGGATCTAACGCTGCTGGTTCCGGTAGAGGTCAGTCGCAGTGTCGGCGAGGGGGTTCATCTTTCACGGGAGGGGATCTGTTTTCGGGTTCTGGAGCGTGAGGAGACGCATTGTTTCGTTGTGTATCACTCGTTTCGGGGGCTATTCTCTCTGCTGCTCAAAGAGCGCCCCGAGATCATCATCTTCAATGACTACTATCTGTACGGGTTTCTCCTGAATCTGCCTCTCGCCTTGCTGCTGCGCCTGCTTGGCATCAAGCTGGTGATGAAGTCAATTCCGTTCAGGATTCCCGTGTATGATCAGGCAAAAGCCCGCTCCTTTACGGCACCCCTGATGGTCGAGGAAGCCTCGACTCTTGTAAGGTATGTCGGCAGCATGCCCAAACTGCTGGGAATGCTGCGCCGCTGCGAACTGCTTGTCAGAAGGGTTGCCTATCAACTGTCTGACGCCCATGTCAATTACGTTGACGAGGCCTATGCTGTCTATGGCAGCTATGGTGTGGCCCAAAACCGCATCTTTGTAACGCGGAACTCACCCGATACGGATGCACTCTTTTCTGCCAGGGAAGCGGCCAGCCGGCTAGAACCGGTTTTACCGCCGTCAGATTTCCGGTTGATTCATGTCGGACGGCTGGTGGCCTGGAAAAGGGTTGATCTGCTGTTGCGTGCGTTTGCATGTCTGCGAGCCCGCTACCCGCAATCAGAACTAATCATCATCGGCAACGGACCGGAGGCGCCCGTCTTGAAGCGCTTGGCGGAAGATCTTGGGGTCGCTTCCTGCACGCGATTTCTGGGAGGGATTTACGACCCCGTTGAACTGGGGCGCTATTTCATCTCTTCCACGGTGTATGTGCTGGCCGGCTTGGGGGGATTGTCAATCAACGAGGCCATGTGTTTTGGTCTGCCGGTTGTCTGTTCTGTGTGTGATGGGACGGAGAAAGTTCTTGTGCGTGAAGGAGTAAACGGCTGCTATTTCAGAGATGGTGATGAGAACGACCTGGTCAGGGCGATTTCTTACCTCTTTGACCGTCCTGACTACCGCCGGGAGATGGGACAAAACTCCTTGGCTATTATTCGGGACGAGGTGAATATTTCGACGGTGATTTCAAAATACATGCAGGCACTCCGTTATGTCATTGGAAAGGAACAGGAATGAGAGGGGCCGGATTGCTTAAACCGCTTATGTACGAACCGATCAGGCATCTGATCCGTCTGGCCGGTGATCGATCCTACCGCAGGTTTTGTTGGTATAATTCCCGCTATGGCTGGACCCCGCGCTATAGTGCCAGAATCATTAACCTTCATGGCAATGAGTTTATTGCTCCGGATATGGCCTCATTCATCTCCTCCTACCAGAGTATTTTCGTGGAAGAGATCTATGCCTTCCGCTGCGGGACGCCTGCCCCTCTTATCCTGGACTGCGGCGCGAACATCGGCCTTAGTTGCATCTATTTCAAACAGTTGTTTCCGGACTGCCGGATTATCGCCTATGAGGCCGATTCGCTTATCTTTGATCTGCTCAGGCAGAATATGGCAAATTTCGATATGGAAGGTGTTGATTTGCTGAACCGTGCGATAACCGGTCACTCCGGTACGGTCTCATTCCGAAGCGATGGTGCCGATGGCGGTTGTGTCGCGCCCGGCGATCTGGGTGCCGGCCTACAGCAGATTCCGTCGGTATCCCTGAAAGAAATCCTGGCAGAGCGCTGCTTTGATTTTGTAAAGCTCGACATAGAGGGGGCTGAAGCCGAAGCACTGGTCGACTGTACGGGGCTGTTCAACTCTGCCGTCGGGGTCTTCGTCGAGTTCCACTCTTTTGCCGAACGGCCCCAGGCTCTCGGTCTGTTACTTGATATGTTCGAGAGGAATGGCTTCCGGATTCACGCCCATCCGGAATATACGGTAAAAAGCCCATTTCTCGGTATTGCCCCAGACGGTGGTATGGACATGCGCCTGAACCTGTTTTTCTACCGCTCGGCAGGAGGAACAGGGTGGTAACGGTATGAAACCGCTGCTGGTCTCCACATACGATACGTTCGGCGGGGCGGCGCGTGCCGCCGGCCGGCTTCACGATGGGCTGAGGCGAAGCGGAGTCAACTCGCAGATGCTGGTTCAGAAGAAGCTCTCTGCCGATCCTGACGTACTCACCTGCACGCCGGAATGCATCAGCAGCGCTTATCACTTTGCCCGGCGGGTAATCGATTTCGCGCCGCTGCTGCCGTACCGTTCCGTGATCCGCGGCATTTGGAGCAGCGGATGGTTTCCCGACCTGACGGTTTCCCGGATCAACGCGCTGCGGCCTGACGTCGTCAACCTGCACTGGGTCGGTTTCGGTTACATATCGCTTGCTGCCATCTGCAACATCCGATCTCCGCTCGTCTGGACGCTCCATGACATGTGGCCGTTTACCGGTGGCTGCCATTATCCGGACCTCTCCTGCAGACGCTATGAGCAGAGCTGCGGCGCTTGTCCGCTACTCTCCAGCAGGGATGTGCATGACGTCTCCTCCAGACTCTGGCAGCAACGTAGGGAAACACTTCAGGGGACAAACCTGACGATTGTCTCCCCCAGTCGATGGCTGGCAGACTGTGCCGGACAGAGCAGCCTGCTGGGGGGCAAGAGGATCGAGGTTATCCCCAACGGTATCGATACCGATCTGTTCCAGCCGATGGAGAAGGGTGCGGCGCGTCGGCTTCTGGGGCTGCCGCAGGACAGGAAGGTGATCCTGTTTGGAGCGGTGGAGGCGGCCCGTGATCCGCGCAAGGGGTTCCCGGCCCTGGTCCGAGCCCTTGAAACGCTGCACTCCTCCTTTGCAGCAGACGAGGTTGTCGCGGTGCTGTTTGGTTCATCACATATACCGGAAGGGATGGGTGGTCGCCTGCCGATCCGCTGCATGGGGATAATTGGGGATGACCGGCGGCTGAGCGCGCTGTATGCCGCCGCAGATCTGTTTCTGGCCCCATCGCTGCAGGACAATCTTCCCAATACAATCATGGAGGCCATGGCCTGCGGCACCCCCTGCGTAGCCTTTGCTTCGGGGGGGATTCCCGATCTGGTGCAACACGGCCGCACCGGTGCTCTCTGTCCGGTCGATGATCCGGAGGCCTTTGCCGTAGAGGTTGCCCGTCTGCTCAAGGATCCCGATCTGCTCGCGACAATGGGAGCGGAGTCCCGCAAAAAGGCGCTCGTCGAATACCGCCTTGAAACTGTTGCGCGAAGATATTTGAATCTGTATGAAGATATTAGTGCTAAGCAAAGGCGCCTTCATCAACAGTAAAAAAACTGATCAGAGTAAATTTCGCTATTTCATTTGAAAGCAAATTTTATGTTTACGATTATCACAATCTGTAAAAATTGCGCTTCAACAATTAGTAATACTATTGAAAATGTTCTTTCTCAGAATTGTATGTCTGAAGTTGAATATATAGTTGTGGATGGTGGTTCAACCGATGAGACTATGAAAATTGTTTATTCTTATGGAGATAAAATCAGTAAAATTATTAGCGAACCAGACAAGGGTATTTCTGATGCTTTTAATAAAGGGATAAAGTCAGCAAAAGGAGAGATCATCGGTATGATCAATTCCGATGATAGTTATCTACCGGGTGTTCTGAAGAAGGTAGAAGAATATTTAGCAGAGTATCCTGAGGTCGAGGTCATTCATGCCGATTTGCTGCTATTAGACGGAGAGCGACTGCTTAAGTTGCTGAAGCCGCCGCGCTACTGGTGGATTCCATGGCGGATGATCCTGTTCAATCACCCAACGACATTTGTCCGTCGCCATGTCTATGACATTTGTGGCCTTTATGATTCGAGTTACCGTTACTCTATGGATTTTGAACTGTTTCTGCGTTGGATAAAAGCAGGTATGACTATTCGCTATCTTCCTGAAGTTTTTGTTAAAATGCAGGTTGGTGGGGCAAGTGGACGAAATATCTATCAGGGGTTCAAGGAAAATCTGCGGGCTCAAAAAAGACATGATTTTAATATGCCATTGGCATATTTTCAATTTTTGTTGAAACATATTGTGCAGTGTATACTGGATTGCAAGGTACTTTTATTGCGAGGTGTTCGTTATAAATGAGCATCACTAAAATCCTCATCCTCGGCGCCGGTCCCTGCGGTCTGGGTGCTGCTTATCGTCTCCAGAAACTCGGCCATACGAACTGGCAGATTTTTGAACGAGAAGCCCATGTCGGTGGCCTGTCAGCCTCATTTCGTGACGATAACGGCTTTACCTGGGATGTGGGTGGTCATGTCCTTTTTTCCCATTATGACTACTTTGACAAGGCTGTAACTGGGGCACTTGGTAATGAGTATTACGAACATCAGCGTGAAAGCTGGGTTCGTATTCTGCAGCGCTGGGTGCCGTATCCGTTCCAGAACAATGTCAGATATCTTCCAGATGATGCGCTCAGTGAATGCGTCTTCGGTCTGCGTCAATTATCAGGCGCACCTGAAAACACGTCCAATTTCCGGGAATGGATGGATACAGTTTTTGGCGCCGGCATAGTGAAATATTTTATGGAGCCTTATAACTCCAAGGTGTGGGGTGTTCAGCTGAACACCTTGAGCAAGGATTGGATCGCCGAGCGGGTGAGCGTTGTTGATCTTGCAAGAATAGAAAAAAACATCGCAGAGCAGTGTGATGACCTGAGCTGGGGCGCTAACAACACCTTCAGGTTTCCGAAAAGGGGGGGAACTGGAGCGATTTATGAAGGTATTGCAAGCCGCTTCAGGAACCGGATTTATCTCAATCAGGAGATGCTGTCTGTTGATCCGAAAACAAAACATGTCAGGTTTGCCAACGGTAAAGTGGAATCATACGATTTATTGATAAACACCACCCCGATTGACAATTTCGTAAGATCGTTTGTCTCCTCTCCTGATGCTATCGTGTCTGCCGCCGATAGCTTAATCCACAACAGTGGGCTGATTGTCGGCGTGGGGATTGAAGAAACTTTTAACGATTCAAAATGCTGGATGTACTTTCCGGAAGACAACTGCCCGTTCTACCGCGTGACAAATTTCCATAACTATTCCCCATTCAATGTACCGGAGGGGAACATCAGGCGTTATTCTTCCCTGATGTGCGAGACCACCTATTCCACTCATAAACCTGAAATAAAGGCGACAATTATTGATAAAACAATCCAGGGTTTGGTCAACAGCGGCATGCTTGCTGAATCACAAATCGAGCATATCGTCAGCCGATATCTGATTGATATCCCTTACTCTTATCCTGTGCCTACATTGGGGCGTGATGGTGCTCTATCTCTGATCCAAACCTATCTTGAATCAAAGGATATCTATTCCCGTGGCCGCTTCGGCGCCTGGAAATACGAAGTTGGCAATATGGACCACTCTTTTATGCAGGGTGTGGAGGTTGTTGAACGGCTGCTGAACGGAACAGAGGAAAAAGTTTACAACAGTCGCTGAAGATGGAGTCAGAGGATGCTCGAGAATCTAAAACACGAGGTGTTGAGAACGGCTTACAAGCTGTTTCCTTTTGATTTAGAAGGTGATGTTTTTTTTGCGGTTGATGCTCAAAAAAATCTGAAAATAAGTTGTGTAATTAATTTTTACGGCCGTCTGGATCTGCTTGGCGGCATTTTGCATTCACTTTCAGATCAGGATTATCCCCGTGATCGTTTTGAAGTGATACTGGTTGAAGATCGTAACGGTACGCAGGCTGGCAAAGATTTTTGCTGTTCTTTTAGCGACCGTTTGAATCTGATTTATCTGCCACTGGATAAAAATTTCGGTCAGATGGGTTATTCACGCAATTTTGGTTTGGCCAGAACCGCTGGAGATTATGTACTGTTTCTGGATGATGACACAGTGTTGTTGCAGAATGATTTTTTGACCAAACTTGAACATACTTTTGAAAATCATCCTGAAGCAGATGCTCTGATGCCGTTAGGCCTGGCCGCTTACTGTGAATGGCCTGGGGGGTACTGTTTTCATGATCCGTATTTTCCCACAAGTCGCTGCACAGCATATCGTCGTCAGGTGCTGACTGAACTTAAGGGGTTCATGGATTTTTTTATCGGTCAGGAAGATGTCGAATTTGTGATACGTTTTACACTGTTGGGGAAGATGGCTCTGCCGGTTCCGCAATTAAGTTACTTTCACCCCCCGCTGCTAGTTCCAAACATAAAAAAACCGCAGGCAGTTGGAGTTTCTTTTGCCAGGTTAAGAGGGCGCTATTCAAGCTTAATGTTATGGCTTGTAGCCTTGAATTGCTCTCGACATGCTCCTTTAATCATATCGTGGAAGCGCCATCATCGCGAGATGGGGCGCTTTGGGGCTGGATTTCTTATAGGATTCATAAAAGCCTGGCTGAAACCTCAAACTGAAGCTCGATATAGCGTGTAGAGAGCATGCATATTGAAATGCCTAGAAAAGCAGCTATGAAGTAGATTCCTCTGTTAATCACGAAAAACACCCGCACCAAAGTCAAAGGCGTTGATTACCCCACATTTAAACTTCGAGTATCTTTGAATATTCCTTGACTCACCGATATGACGGTTGTATTGTTATTTAAAATACTGATCATATCGGTGGTACATCATGCAGACGATCAAGCTCTACGAAATCCTCTCCTCTTACAATCGCTATTGGACTACTGGCGACATTGATGCCGGTATTAAGAGAGATATTCTCTCTAGCTGTCTCGGACAGCTTAACTCCAAGGAGGTTGTTGTCCTCAAAGGGGTTCGCCGATGTGGCAAATCAACTCTTATGGCTCAGGTGATTAGGGAGCTACTTGCCCGCAATGTGCAACCAACCTCGATCCTGCGGGTCAACCTGGAAGAGCCGCTGTTCTCTTCGGAGTACTCGGTAGAACTGCTGGAGCAGATCTATCGAACCTACCGTGAACGGGTGCAGCCAGAAGGGAAATGCTGGCTCTTCATGGATGAAGTGCAAAATGTACCTGGCTGGGAGAGCTGGGTAAGAGGTCGCAGTGAAACCGAGGATATTAAGTTTTTTGTTACCGGCTCATCATCACAAATGCTCTCTCGCGAGATCGGTACCAAACTGACCGGCAGGCATATGTCGTTTGAGGTCTTCCCGCTCTCGTTTCGTGAATTTATGCGGTTCGGGAATCTTGAAGTCAAGACCGAGCTTGATTATACGACCCGCAAAGCAGTCGTCAGAAAGTTGTTCACTGATTACCTGAAGTACGGCGGATTCCCGGAAGTGGTGCTGAGAGCATCAACTGATGATAAAGAGTTATTGCTCAAGAATTATTTCGAGGATATTCTCTACAGGGATATTGTCACACGCTACGAGATCAGAGATGTCTCCAATCTGCGTAATCTGGCGGTGTACTTGCTAACCAACGTTGCCAAACTAACCAGTATCACCAAGCTGAAGAAGAACTTCACAATCTCTCAGGACAAGACCGAAAATTATGTGTCAGCCATTATGGAAAGCTATCTGCTGTTTCAACTACAGATGTTCTCCTATTCGCTCAAGAGTACCATGCGGGCTGGGTTCAAGCCATATACCATCGATACAGGATTGCGCAACCGAATCGCCTTCGCATTTTCCGAAGATTTGGGCTGGCTGGTGGAAAACGTGGTATTCTGTCACCTGAAGCGGCAGCATGAGGAAATCTACTATCATACTAACGATGGCGATACTGACTTTGTGGTCAAGGAGGGGATGAAGATTACAAAGCGGATTCAAGTCTGGTATGACGATGTATCCGTAACCAGCGTACCGGATAGGGAGCTGGTCTGTTTTAATAAACCGTTGAAAGGGCATGAATCGGCAGAATCGATACTGGTGACCAACGACTATGAAGATATAATCGACACCGCTTGCGGTAGGGTTCAGTGCATTCCTGTGGTAAAATATTTAATGGGATTTGGCTTCAAGATTCCTGGCAGGTATGTAATATGACGGAAAATGAAAAAACTCTTTTTAAATCTCTCGCCGCAAAATATCTCTGGTGGGTGACGCCGGATGAAGCCATCAAACGCCCTGAACGTATTGTCATTCAAGTTATGAATATTGGGGATTTTGCTGATGTGGTTGATGTTCTCGATGCCGTTGGTGAAGAGCAGGCAAGAGAGCTTCTCATACATGGAGAACCGGGGCAGTTTTCTCCCCGTTCGTGGCACTACTGGCATTATCGTCTGGGTCTTGCCGAGCCGGGATCTGTTCCACCAATGCCGATACGGAGGGTACGCTGATGAATAAGTTTGAGCTGCATACGGAGATTCTTCCTCCCTCGCAAAAATGGGTGTGGCCTCAGTTGGAGCCTGTTCGGAAAAGGGGCTTTGTACTCTATGGCGGGACAGCGGTTGCCCTGCGCCTCGGCCACCGCCAATCTGTTGATTTTGATTTCTTCTCAGATCAGCCGCTTGATAAATCAGGCTTTTTCAAAATTCTACCGATGCTTGCCACAGCAACCGTTATTCAGGATGCGCCTGATTCGTTGGGCGTTCTTGTTCCGGTTAATATTGCGGGTGCCCCGGAATATGTCAAACTCTCATTTTTTGGAAATATCGATAATGGTCGTGTAGGTGAACCCGAGGTGACGCCTGACGGGGTTATGGTTGTTGCGTCGCTTGCAGATATGATGGCGCACAAACTGAAAGTCATTTTGCAATGTATTGAGGCGAAAGATTATCGCGACATTGCCGCCATGCTAAAAAATGGCATGGCGCTCGACGAAGGCCTCGCTGGTTCTCGTGCCCTTTTTGGCAAGGCATTTCAGCCGAGCGAGAGTCTAAAAGCATTGGTTTACTTTGAAGGTGGGGATCTTGATTCATTGTCTGCTGTCGACCGGGCCGTTCTTGTATCCGCAGTAAAAACAGTCAAAAAAACTCCTCATTGTTCAATTCGCTCTAAGCGGCTGGTTGATGAATATTCTGCTGATGGGGCTGCTTGAAGTCGTAATTTAGTCAGACAAGTGGCGCATCACTTTCATAAAATTGAATGTACATCGTGCAGAAGTTATACTCTGGCACCCTCAATGTTTCTACAAATCAAAACCGCAGTACGACAGGTTGAAGCTTTTGTTGCAGAGTGGGAAGTCGGAAATCTGTTGATTGCGCAAGGCAAGACCCAAGCCGTTCCAGTTATGAAATGATGGATCAACTATCTTGTAACGTTCAAAACAGCCCCTGTCATCGGTCAAGGCTACATGACATATTTCACCGCGCCACCCTTCGGTAAGTGCAACCGCACAACGACCGGAAGCAATTCCCTTCGCTTGGTTCAGGTAACTGCCGCGCGGCAGATGGCGCACCTGTTCTTCGATAAAATCCAACGAGCGCTCAGCCTCCAGCCAGCGGAGCCGTGTGCGGGCGGCAACATCACAGGTGGTTGCAGTAACCACCGGTATCTGACTCATCCGGAAAATTCCGAACGGATGATCACGCCGTACATCGCGGTTCAGTCCGCACGCCCGGGCGGCAGGCCCAACAAGACCGATCTCTCGGGCGTCCTTCTCGGTGACAATGCCGACATCTTCGAGTCTTGCCATGACCGATGGTGTATCCCAGAGTAAATTGACCGCTCCGGTCAGGTCTTCCCGCGCAGATTGCAGCCGATTGTGCAGTTCATCTGCAATTGAAGCGTCACAATCGTAACCGATCCCACCCGGCCTGAGTAGGCCACGGCTAAAGCGACTGCCGCATAAGAGTGCGGTCATATTGAGAAAATCACCACGTATCCGGCCGCAGAACGATGCAGTCGGCAGGTAGCCGACATCGCCTGCAATTGCACCAAGATCCCCCGTATGATTGGCCAGTCGCTCAAGTTCCAGAGCGATGCCGCGAACCGTCTCGGCTCGTGGTGAAGCAAAAAAACCTCCCAGTGACTCCATATTCATGCAGTAGGCTTGAGCGTGACCGACCGTAGTGTCACCGGCGATCGTCTCAATCTGGTGCATGGTTCGAGGGGTCGGAGCCCCTGTAAGTGCCCGTTCTATGCCGCGATGCTGAAAGCCAAGCGATATTTCCAGATGAAACACCTCTTCACCATGACACTGAAAGCGAAAGTGTCCAGGCTCAATGACCCCCGCATGTACGGGACCTACCGCTACCTCATGAACTTCGTCACCTTCAACGTGGTAGAAATCCATCACTGCCGGCAGTAAACCGCCGCCATCAGTGGTACTCCAGAAACTTTCTCCTACGCAGAGAGGCTTTTGAAAACGAACCGGCTTGAACCAGGGGTGCCCCTCCGGGCGAGTCAGGCACTGCTCAGCAATTTCCCGTTCAAAGAGATGCAGTTGTGGGCAGGCTGCAGCAAGCGAGGGGAATGATCGCCCGACAGTAGTGGCAATAATCCCGAGAGCACCGCTTCCTGCGCGGGCAGACATGATGCAGAACAGTGTCGCTCCGCCCGCATTCGGAACACCGAAATAGGAACAGACCCGCCATCCGGCTGAAACCGCATCCAGAACAGACTGAAAGAACATATCGTTATCCGGCATCGGTATCTCGCAACGCTGAAATGAAGTGCCGTTATAAAAATTTTTCATACCAAAACTCATTAACGTTCCTCCAGAAGTGCGGATGCATCTCGCAGCAACGTCATAAGCGGCTCCGGTATCCAGATGCCAAGCAGAAATATCAGCAGCAGTAGAAACAGTGGTGGTCCGACTGTCCAGATCGAGTCGCGATAATCGGTTTTCTCGCTCTCTGCCGGAGCTTCACCCATTACCATCGGAAGAACGGTCAGCGCCATGCCGATAAAAATAACCGTCAGAGAAATCAGAAAAATCGCGCCTACCAGCATCCGTCCCTGAATGAAGGCGCTGCTGACAATGGTAAATTCGCTGATAAACGGGGCAAACGGGGGTGACCCGCTGATGGCGATGAACCCCGCCAAAAAAAGTCCTCCCGACCAGGGGAGGCGTCTCAGAGCGCCCCGCACATGATCGGTACTTTTGCTGTTGTAGGAGCGGTGGATGTTTCCGGAAGAGAGAAATAACACCCCCTTGGTCAGACTGTTGGCAAGAGCGTGGAACAGTACGCCAAAAATTGCCCTGCCACCAAGCCCGAGCGCTACCGCCATTATGCCGACATGCTCAACGCTTGAGTACGCGAGCATCCTCTTGAAATCAGGCTGTCTGGCCATAAATATCGCTGCGACAATCATTGAAAACAGCCCCATGACAATCAGGGCATTTTGAAAAAAATCTATCTCTTTGGTTGCCAGACAGAGTTGATAAACACGAACGAGTGCCAGAAAGGCCAGATTGACCAGGCCGCCTGACAGCAGAGCCCCGACCAGACCTGGAGCCTCGCCGTAAGCGTCCGGTTTCCATGTATGGAGCGGTGCCAACCCCATCTTTGTACCAAAACCGACCAGCAGAAAAACAAATGCGGCATGAACCCATCCGGACGATAGCTTTCCGGCATCCCGAATCAGATCATCAAGCAGCAGAGACGGTTCCACCCGGGCAACTATCGTAGAGTAAGCCAGGAAATAAAGACCGATTAGCGCCAAAGCGACACCGACAGAGCAGATCAGCAGATATTTCCAGGTAGCCTCAATCGAGTGGGCGTTGCGGTTAAAATAGATCAGTGGAGCCATGGATATGGTTGTGGTTTCGAGTGCCACCCACATTAGTCCAAGATGGTGGGTGATCGTAACCAGTGAGGCCGCCGAAAGGCAGACGAGAATTCCTACGCAGAGCACACGGTTGGAGCGTTCGAGACGATAATAAAGGTAGCCGATAGAGTAGAGTGCACAGGTAAAAAAAAGGATGCTGGTACTCAAAAGCACGATTTTTCCAAGTGGATCCAGGTTAAACCAGCCATCGGGTGATTCGGGCGGGGTGAACGACAGGAGCTGAATGGTGAGAGCCAGATGTGCAAAAGCAAAGAGCGCCAGTATCTTTGGGCGCAGACGATCATTTGGGATCAGCCAGTTTACAGCAGCTCCGACCAGCGGGAGGATTATCAGGGCAGCAAACATTAAACTACTCCTCTTTCAGAGAGGTCAGAAGCGAGGTATCGAGCGAAGAGAATTCACGGCTGATCTGGTTCATAACAATCCCCATGACGAAGGTGCCGACCAGCAGGTCGAGCAGCGCCCCCGCTTCAACCATGATCGGCATCGCATCCGCCAGCAGCAGGCCGAAGATGAATATGCCATTCTCCATGACAAGATAGCCGATCACCTGCGAAATCGCTTTGCGGCGCGTTGTTAGCACCAGAAACCCGGTCATCAGTGTGGCGATTGATGCCGGGACAAACATGTAATACTGATGTTCGGGGAGCATCGGCAGCTTGCCGGCAAAACCAAACGAGAGAGCCGCAAAGATTGCACCAAGCAGCAACGTCGGGACATACCCGAGAAACGGTTCAAACTCGCGTTTGATCTCAGCAGAACGGACGGCGCGGCTGAGCAGCATCGGAATCACAAACCCTTTAACAGCAATTATGACAATTGTAATTCCGACCAGATGCCAGGAAAAGGGATGCATCAGGCCGGGCAGAATCCCGAGGATGACCCCTTGAACCGCCACCGCACGGATAGAAAAAATCAGACGACTGGTGCCGAGCGAGATAAAGTTTATCAGCAGTACCAGAACGAGAAGTTGATCGGCCAAAGAAAACATTGCATCACCTGATGACGAGTAGAGTGGAAAATGCTGCGAGAATAGAGGCTGCAACCAGCAGTTGTGGAATACGAATCAGGCGCAGACGTGCCATAACTGATTCTACAATCCCGATGACAACGGCCAGCTCCAGCATGGAAATAATGAAAAGTCCCCAGTCTAGCAGCGGATTACCGGTCGCATACGGTAGAGCCAGATGGATAAAAAAAGCTCCAAGCACAAACAGCTTGAGCGCTGCGGCATACTGAATGAGGCCAAAAGCGGGACCACTGTGATCAAGCACCATAACTTCGTGGATCATGGTCAGTTCCAGATGCGTGTTCGGATCATCGAACGGAATACGGCAGTTTTCTACCAGCAGGACGATAAACATCCCACCTATCAGGAGCAGTAGCGCAGCGCCGGTATCCAGCCAGACACCCAAGCTGATGTTTATAAGCATCGGGGATAGGGAAAATTTACCGGAGAGACGCGACAGGGTGATCAGCGCAAAAAAGAGGGTTGGCTCGGCAAGGCAGGAGTAGGTAGCCTCACGGGCAGAGCCCATCCCTTCAAAACTTGAACCGGTGTCCAGAGCCGCCGACATTGTAAAAAAACGCCCCAGTGCGAACAGATAGGCGTAGAGAATCATGTCGCCATCAAAAGAGACCGGAGCCGGATGTGCGCCAAACGGAACAAGCAGTGCTGCAACCGCAGTAGTTGCGAGCGCGACAATCGGACCGGCACGAAACAGCCAGGTGGTAGTAGTACTGAAGACCGTACCTTTCTGCAGAAGGCGGATAATATCGTAATACGGCTGCAAAAACGGCGCGCCAACCCTGCCGGCAAAAGCGGCTTTCGTTTTGCCGATCACTCCTAACAGCAGCGGCGGCATGGTGAGTGCCAGAAATATGTGGATGATGCTGTTTGTCATGGTCGCTCCCAGGAAAACATCAGTTTGCCCAAAGCATCAGAATAAAAAGCGTGGCAAATATATAGAGCATATAAACCTGCATCAAACCATGCTGCAGGCGATGCAGAAAAACGAAGAGAATTCCGGCTCCGTTAAAAAGCGGAGCAATCAGCCGCTCCAGTAAGGTTTCTGTCGGCGCATCTATACAGCGTGACCGGACGGGGAAAAGGCCATCCAAATCCGGGCGTTCGACCCGTTGGCGCATAATACCATTGAATACAGAAACAGCAAGCTCGGAAAATGATGAACCGTTGTACTGCATGCGCGATGTTCTCCGCTGATAGCCGCATCCCCAGGTTGAAGTGATTGAGACCAGATTCTTCCCCATTCGCCATTTCCAGAGCAGCGCAGCGACCACGACAGCCGACAACAGGAGCAGCGAAGCCTGAGAGAGTCGCCACAGAATGGCACCAAACTCTGCGGAAACATCAGTTGAAATCATCTCCGGATAAATCGCCTCAATTGCCGGGGAAACAAGACGGAGAGCCTGTTGGGGGACAACTCCGATCAGCAGGCAGAGCATAGCAAAAACCGCCATCGGCACCAGCATTGTCATCCCGGCTTCGTGAGGATGAGCCGTTGAGGGAATTCTGGGAGTACCGAGAAACACCGAACTATAAAGCTTGGTAAAGGCCACGACGGCCAGGCCGCCAACCAGCGCCAGCAGTGGTGCAAGGAGCACCAGGGAGACCAGGCTCACTTCTTTTATCTGTCTGAAAAAGCCAAGATAGAGCAGAAATTCGCTGACGAAACCGTTCAGTGGTGGAATCCCGCAGATAGCGACCGTTCCGATAAAAAAAAACGCTGCAACCCTTGGCATCCCTTTGCCAAGTCCGCCCATCAGATTCATCTCACGCGTTCCAGTGGCGTGAATAATGACTCCGGAGCCGAGAAACAGTAACGGTTTGAATAAGCTGTGATTGAGAATGTGGAGCAGTGCGCCTGTCATTCCAAGATACATCAGTGTGGTATTGTGACTGGAGAGTCCCAGCATGGAAACACCGAGGCCGGTAGTTATAATGCCAATGTTCTCAATACTGCTACAGGCCAGCAGACGTTTCATATCCCGCTGTGCAACAGCAAATGTAATCCCCAGCAGCGCCGAAGTGATGCCGCAGACAGTCAGAATGGCCCCCCAGAGCAGTGGTGGATCGTGAAAAAAAGTCAGTGTACGGAAGATCCCGTACAGTCCCATTTTCAACATGACACCTGACATCACCGCCGACACGTGACTTGGAGCGTTGGCATGAGCCGAGGGGAGCCAGACGTGAAACGGCATAATCCCGGCTTTTGCGCCAAAACCGATAAAAGCGGCAAGTGCCATAATTGCGGCAGAAGGAGATAGAGCCGAGAGGGAGCCGGCCGCCGGAAGTGTAAATGAGCCGGTCTCGGCAGCCAGCAGCGAAAAAAAGACAAACAGCGCCGCTGTACCGATGTGAGTTGCAATGAGATAAACGATTCCGGCGCGCCTGACCTCCTCCCGTTCATGCTCCGTAACCAGCAGGAAATAAGCGGATAGCGCCATAACTTCCCACACCATGATAAAAAAGACTCCGTTACGAGCGGTGAGAAGAATAGCCATGGACGAGGCCAGCAGACCAGAGAAAAAGGTAAGGCCGCGTTCGGTGGTGCGATGTTCGGCAGCGGGCCAATAGCCAACCGCAAAGAGAGAGGCGGCAGCGGACACAAGAAAAACAGGAAGGAGGAAAAAGGCAGAAAACGGGTCAATAACAAGTTCGCAAGAGCCGAACGGAAGGTTCCACTGGAGCTGATAGGTTGTTGTCGTATTACTGAAGAGCATCTGCAGAGCGGCCGTAACACCGGCCAATCCCGCAAGGATGGATGTAACTGCAGCAATAATCTGCCCAATCCCCGTTTTTTGCAGGATCAGGCCGGGAATTCCGGAACAGCCGAGTGCAACTGCAGCAATCAGCGCCACGAGTGCAGGGTCATATATGCCCTGCAGTGACAAATTCATGCGAAAGGCTCCTTGAAACTTTCAGTACGAGCCAGGTAGAGAGCCGGTTGTTAAAAAATCATCGTACTTCTGATTTCTCGTTCCCACGCGCTGCGTGGGAACGAGGGCGGACGTTAATAATAATTATATTGCATGGATCACACATGGGACGTTACTTCTTGTACGCATTGTTGAACGTTTTGACCAGTTCATCGGTCACATCGCGTTTTTCTCCGGCAAAAGCCAGTGATTCGTTCACTCTGAACAGATAGTCATACTTATTTTTTACAGCAAAATCGCCGAGCACCGGCGCAAATCCCTCCAATACTTTTCGTGTCAGTTCAGCGTCATACACCTTCAGTTCATCCTGATAACCACCGGATAAACGTTGAAATTCGCGGAACTGGGCTGCGTACTCCTTATCCTTTTCAACAAGCTTTGCCGAAGGCTTCTCATTTTCCTTAAGTTTTTTGGCTTCACTCTCGACATCTTCCTTCATCTTCTTCAGCTTCTCCGTGCGGCTGTTAATCTCGTCCTGATAGCTTTTGGCACGGGATAGATATTTTTCCCGCGCATCCTTGCCGGCATCGGACTGGGCGATCAGGCGCTGCAGGTCGAAATGTCCGACATTTAACTCCGCAGCAAACGGGCTGCCGGTCTGCATCAGCACGAATGCCAAGGCGATAAGGATAAGATGTTTGATGTTCATTCTTTTCATTAGGCAATCTCCTTCAATCAGTTTTCGTTGTGTCAAATTCTTATTTTCCTTTTTTTAGATCTACCAGAATCAGTTTAGCCACCGCCTTGAGCGTTTCAAATACGCCCACACCCGTTGCAGCACAGGCCTCAAATTCCGGGGCTTCTGTAATATTCAGTTCGCGGCGCAGCTCCTCAACAGACATGACTCCCGGCAAATCCCGCTTGTTGTACTGGATTATGTATGGCAACTTGTCAAGATCGTATCCTTGCTCCTTGAGATTTATCCTCAAATTTTCAAGCGACTCTATATTTGCGTCAATTCGTTCTTCCTGTGAATCTGCGACAAAGACAACGCCATCGACACCTTTCAAGATGAGCTTTCTGGATGCATCGTAAAAAACCTGTCCCGGCACAGTATAGAGATGAAAACGGGTTTTGAAACCACGAATTTCACCTAACGAAAGCGGAAGAAAATCAAAGAACAGCGTTCTTTCGGTCTCTGTTGCAAGGCTTATCATCTTGCCCCTGGCATCCGGTGCGGTATTTTGGTGAATAAATTGAAGGTTCGTCGTTTTTCCGCACAGCCCGGGACCGTAGTAGACTATTTTACAATTTATCTCGCGAGAAGCATAGTTGATGAAGGACATCTTTGGCTTTCCCCGTTACTATATGGCATTTGAATTATCTGAAAAGATTATCGATATCTTCATCGGTGATTTCTGCAAATGGAAAATTTGAAGAGCCGCATTTTTCACGCTCCGCAGACTTTCTCATCAGTTTTTCAAAAATGTAAGACAACTCTTCCGATGCTTTTTTGACTCGAAGGCGTACAAGGCCAAGAGACGAGCCGGCATCAAACAGCACAACCAGAATGACTCTGCCACCAACAATAGAAATATGGAGATTATCCTTCTCCCCTTCGTGAAAGAGAATCGAAAACTCTTTTTCTCCGATAAGTTTGGCAAGGCCACCTGTTGCGGCAATATTTCCGGCAGTCAAGGAAGCAAGTGACGTTGTATCGAAACGCTCCGTTTCCCCGACTCCGGAGATCAACTGACCATTTTTATCTACCAGAAAAATTATCTTTGCATTCGCTTCCTTAAGTAAACGCTCAATAATATCGTTGACTTCCTGAAATTCTTCCTCGTACATGACCATAGTAGGATTGGACATGCTCAGTCTCCATGCCTGTCGGCTTGTATCTTTATAACTCTGAAATAAAACAGAATTTTCCTGACTTATAGCAAACCTACGGCTTGCTTTCAAGCCTATTCGACTGCAAATTGCATGTTTCACGTCCACGACTGACGCACAAATCTACAGAGTCCCATGTATTGGCCTTTTACCCGGCGCACATAAAATATTTTGTCGCAAAGATACCAGTAGACAGAACAGATCCCTTTTGCTAGGATAGCGTTGACTGACTCTGTTAATAGAGG
>CAIMXI010000216.1 GCA_903845365.1 uncultured Geobacteraceae bacterium
CTGTGCTGATGGCGCTTCTCTAAGTAGCAGAAAGACCCACACCGGGTTAAACACTGGCTCTATCAATGCGATCAAGTTTGCAGTAACCGCCGAAACGCGCTTGATGCCATAGGAAAAAAACACGGCAGCCAAGCCTATTTGAAAAACGCCGAGTATCAGGATGCTGCCGAGTGCACCGGGAGTTAACCGGGGAATTGGTAGAAAAGCGGCAATACTCAGAGCGACCAGGGCGGTAATAGCATGGGAGGCCATGAATGACTGCAACGGATTACCCTCCTTCTGCATTCGGGTGAATATGAACATCAGGGAAAAAGTACAGGCTGATGTTAGTGCCAGCAGGTTACCAAACATTTGACCAGCGGATAATCGGTCCAGAAACAACAGGGCCATACCGACAGGAGTCAGCATAAGAGCTATTAGCTGCTCCCGGCGAATATTTTCCTTCAGGATGATGACACCTAATATTGCAGTAAAGGCCGGGGCCAGGTATTGCAAAATTATGGCGTTGGCTGCCGTAGTGGTTTTGTTGGCTGCGACAAAGAGCAGCATTGTGGCAGCATTGGCCAGTGCGGCCCCAACAAGAGGCCACGACCATGCCAAACGGACAGTTCGGACAATCATCAGAAGAAAGAAAAAAGCGATCAGACTTCTCATGCCTGCAATCAGGAATGGATTCCAGTCCAGGATTTTTATGAAAAGACCTGCCACGCTCCAGAGAAAAGCGCAGGCCATCATGGAAAATGCGCCTAGTAAGGGTATGGAAAAATATGGTTTCATGGGAAGTCAAGAGCAGCCATAAGCAATTAATGTAGATCAAGCAAAGGTGACAGGTAAAATTCTCAACAAAATGGACTTTATCTTATGCCGTTTGAAAGCCCGGCGGTAAATCGGACATAAAAATAGGTTTCCCCGTGTGGTACAAATTGTGGTACACACACGAAAAAACCTATTCAAAGTAATAACTTAAGCTATTTCAGCAAGTTGGCAAATTTGGGGTGGCTGGAGGGTATCGAACCCTCGAATATGCGAGTCACAGTCGCACGTGTTAACCGCTTCACCACAGCCACCATAGGGAGCAAAGTGAATAGCTAATCCTGCCTTGAAAGTCAAGATTTTTCTGTTCATTGCCCTGATTGTAACCAGTCTGCTCCACCCTTCAAATCCCAAGGATCTGAGACATACGCAAGAACTCATTATTCAGCTTTTTCTGGCCGCCGTTTACCACCATCTCCAGCAGCGTGGTAGTAAGCGAATTCGCCGACAGCCCAACCATCACCCCTTTTGTGCCGTTCAGCAGGTGCTCAACCGACTTCATACCGAAGCGACTGCCAAGCAAACGGTCAAATACTGATGGTGCGCCGCCCCGCTGATAGTGCCCCAGTACTGTTACGCGAGTTTCAAAGCCGACGGCATTTTTAATTCCTTCAGCAACTTCCTGCGCATGTCCGGCACCCTCTGCCATAATAATAAGTGCGTTTGTGCGTCCCTCATCATATCTTTGGCGCAGTAGGTGGCACATGCTACTCAGATCCAGCTCTACCTCCGGAACGATAGCAAACTCAGCGCCGGTCGCGATGGCGGCCGTTGACGCCAGATAACCAGAATTACGCCCCATGACTTCAACAATAAAAGCACGGTCGTGGGAACTGGCCGTATCCTTGATACAGTCAACGGCATAGATGATATTGTTAAGTGCCGTATCGACCCCCAGTGCCATGTCGGTGTAGGGGATGTCGTTGTCAATGCTCGCTGGGATACCGATAACCGGGAAACCCATTTTGTCCAGCGCCAGAGCACCGCTTAATGAGCCGTCCCCACCGATCACGATTAATCCTTCAACCTTCTCCATGAGCAGATTGTCCAGAGCATTTTTCCGTCCCTCTTCGGTGCGGAACTCTGTAGAACGAGCCGACTGCAGGAATGTTCCGCCGCGCTGAAGAGTCCCGGACACCGCCTGTGAATTAAGGACGATAAAATCATTTTTCAGGAGACCGGCATACCCTTTACGGTAGCCGATCATTTCAACATCATTGGCAAGTGCGGTTCTGGCGGCGGCACGGATGGCGGCATTCATGCCGGAACAATCTCCACCGCTGGTTAAAATGGCAAGTCGCTTCATGGTAAAATCTCCTCTATGGCGGAATAGTTTATCTCTAATGGTTTCATTACACCTGTTGTCTCCTCTTTTTCAACCACTCCATCCGCTCTATTATGATTTTTTCATAACCTCGACCTGTCGGCTCATAAAACGACCTGCCGGCAAGTTTTTCCGGTAGATATTCCTGTCCTGAATAACCGCCCTCATAGTCATGAGCGTACTGATAACCTTTTCCGTATCCCTGCTCCTTCATCAGTTTCGTTGGAGCATTACGGATATGCAGCGGAACCGGGAGCGCGCCATTGGCGCGCACTTCGGAGAGCGCAGCATCTATAGCAACATACGAGGCATTGGATTTGGGGGCGGTGGCCAGATACGTTACCGCCTGTCCCAGGATGATGCGACCTTCCGGCATTCCGATTACCTGAAACGCCTGCAAGGCGGCAACGGCAATCTGGAGTGCCCGTGGATCGGCGTTGCCGATGTCTTCAGAGGCCATGATAATCATACGCCGCAGGATAAAGAGCGGATCCTCACCGGCTTCCAGCATCCGGGCAAGCCAGTAGAGGGATGCGTCCGGGTCACTCCCGCGCAGAGATTTAATGAACGCGGATATGACATTGTAATGCTCCTCACCGCCTTTATCGTAGAGCAGCGCTTTTTTCTGGAGTGCCTCATGGGCGATTGCAACAGTTATTTCTCCATGTTCCTGTTTTAGCAATCCGGCGGCAACTTCAAGCGTATTTAAGGCAGAGCGGGCATCCCCATCCGACTGTTCAGCCAGAAAATTCAGGGTCTCATTGCTCGCCGTAAGAGCCTGTTTGCCAAGACCCCGCTCATGGTCGTTGAGAGCCAGCAGCAACAGTTCGTAGATGGCATCGGGTTCAAGCTGATGCAGTGTCAGCACACGGCAGCGTGAGAGCAGCGGGGCAATGACTTCAAAGGATGGGTTTTGGGTGGTAGCGCCAATCAGAGAGACAGTCCCTTTTTCTACGTAAGGGAGAAAGGCATCCTGTTGCGCTTTATTGAAACGGTGGATTTCATCGATGAACAAGATGGTACGGATGCCGCGAGCGGCGTAGCGTTCCGCTTCGCGAAAAGTTTCACGGATCTCCTTTACACCTGAGAGGATGGCGGAAAAAAAGATGAAATGCGCTTTTGTTTCGGCGGCGATAATGTGAGCCAGCGTGGTTTTACCACAACCTGGCGGCCCCCAGAGAATAAGGGATGAGAGCGAATCGGTTTCAATCATCCGCTTGAGAATGCGCCCATCACCGACAAGATGCTCCTGCCCGGAGAATTCGGCAATTGTTCTCGGACGCATACGTTCGGCAAGCGGCGCGTGAGTAGAAAACCCCGGGGGTTTATCTTTGACGGGGCCGGTTTCCCAGAGATCAAGAGTATCCATAGTTACGATGCCAACCCTATCGTGCCTGATCCGTGCTGTCTACGACAGAAACCTTTGATTGCTTGGCCTTTTGCATGACGTACTTCATACATGTTATGTTTTCATTCGTCAAGATCATGATTTTCTGATTCCAAAAAATTCCACTTGACGTATTCTTCGACATGCGGCTATCATTTGATACGGCTATCATTTGATAACGAGGTGTATCATGGAACCACTAACCGAACGGCAGCAACAGGTATTAGATTTCGTCACTTCCTGCCTGGACAGCAACGCTTGTCCTCCGACGCTGCGGGAAATATCCAGTCACATAAACGCCAAAGGTACCGTTACAGCCATTCGTCACCTCGACGAGTTGGAACGCAAAGGGTACATCTCTCGGCGAGTGGGTGGTTCTCGCAGCATTTCTGTTGTTGGCAGAGGTGGAACTGTATCGATCCCAGTTATCGGGAAGATCAAAGCCGGTCAACCCGCGCCAGCTTATGAGGATATCCAGGGGTATTATAATCTCGACATGAACTGGGTACGTGATAAGGGCTGCTTCTTTCTGCGGGTCGATGGCGATAGCATGATTGACGCTCATATCCTTGATGGAGATCTGGTGCTTATCCGACCTCAACGTTCTGCCGAAAATGGCGAGATAGTCGTTGCCATGATTGACGGAGAAGCGACGTTGAAGCGGTTTTTTCGAGATGAACGCCATATCCGGTTGCAGCCTGAGAATAAAAGCATGGAGCCGATAATCATCAAGAATGGAACCGCCGAGACCGTTATTGTCGGGAAGCTGTTAAAGACCATCCGCAACTATCCGTGATGTCCGGCCTGCCTGTACGTATAGCCGTGGTATTCCAGCCAGGCACCAAGGCGAAACCGGTCTGGTTCGAGTTGAACCGGAAACAGTATAAAATCGCCCGTACCACCTATTACTGGAAAGATCGAGTCGGTGAAGCGCCATTACTGCACTGGGCTGTTGTGACCGAAGACGAGGCTCTCTCTGAGATCGTCTTTAATGCTCTCGACCAGAGTTGGTTGTTGTATCCGCATAAGACGGAATAACTTCCGGAGAAAGCTGCAGCATGAACTCGTATAAAGCAATGGATATTGTTAATGACAGGTTTGGCGAGTTCAAAGTCACATTTGGCAGCCTGCTGTCATCTGATGAAAAAGGGAGTTATGTCATCAGTCTGGCCTGGCGACCGGATGGTATTCGGAATGTGGCGGTGCAGTAGGTTTACTTACAATACCGAACCATCAGCTAAAACCACGGTTTCTGAAGATACGCATTAAAAGAACTGCGAGGATCGAGAGACATAGGCCGACACAAAAAAACAGATAACCGATTGCCCGTCCTTCACCCCACCCCCATAGATCTTTATTCTTCATCAATAAAATCAGGGCAAGGCCACCGAAAGTGCCAAGGCCGCCGATGATGTAAAGTGCAAAGGAGAAAACGGCAAGGCCGATTCCCTTAATTTTAACCATTTTGTACCTCTCTTATTCGTTCAGTAGTTCCTGTAGTTTGGCTCCGATATCGTCCTCCCGCATCAGCGATTCGCCGACCAGAAAAGCTCCGGCGCCATCAGACTTGAGACGCACGATATCTGCCCGGTTGTTAATACCGCTTTCGGAGACAAGCAACCGGTTGGACGGCAACATCTGAGCCAGGCGGGAGGTAGTTCCCAGATCGGTTTCAAACGTTCTCAAGTTGCGGTTGTTGACGCCGATAAGGGTGCAATCGGTCAGCAGCGCTTTCTCCATTTCCTCTTCGTCATGCACTTCCAGTAGCACATCGAGATGAATCTCCCTGGCGGCAGCGTAAAAATCGCGTAACTGATTCAGGTCAAGCATGGCGGCGATCAGGAGGATTGCGTCGCCTCCGGCTGCACGGGTCTCGTAGATCTGGTAGGGGTCGCAGATAAAGTCCTTGCGTAATAGCGGGAGAGATACGGCTTCGCGGATAAGCGCCAGATAGCGGAGATGCCCCAGAAAAAACTTTTCGTCGGTTAGCACCGACAGACAGGTGGCGCCACTGTTCTGGTAGACGGCTGCGATCTCCAGCGGATCAAAGTCCGCGCGGATTACACCTTTGCTGGGGGAACCCCTTTTGACCTCGGCAATTATGGGTGTCCAATTCGAGGCTGCCGCTTCACGGAGATGGCGCTCAAACCCTCGCGGGATATCCTCCAGATCAGATATCCGCGCATTCAATTCAGAGATCGATGCGGCTGCCTTTGCGGCAAAAACCTCTTCCTGTTTCTGAATAACTATTTCTTTCAGGATGTCAGGTGTCGTGGTGGTCATGGGAACGTCGATCCTCTCTTTCAGTTTGTATTCGTTAACGCTGCCAGCTTATCAAGCTGCAGCAGTGCCCGTCCTGAATCAATGGCTTCAGCCGCCAGAGAAATCCCTTCAGATGGAGTATCCACTCTGCCTGCAGCGACCAGGGCGTATGCGGCATTCAGAAGCACAATATCTCTCCGTGGGCCACCCTCACCAGCCAGAACGGCCTTTACAATTGCGGCATTGACAACGGCATCGCCACCCTTGAGAGCAGCCATGGTACAACGGGTCAAGCCGAGCTGTTCAGGTGAAACAGTACCCACAACAACCCCTTCTGGTGTGACTTCTGCTATCAGAGTTTCACCGGTCAGAGTAATTTCGTCCATGCCATCAGAACCATGCACGACAAAACCATGTTTACAGCCAAGTTTGTGCAGAACACCGGCCAATTTTTCCACCAGGTCAGCGCGATAGACCCCCATAACCTGGCAGTCGGCTCCTGCCGGATTGGTCAACGGCCCCAGGATATTGAAAATAGTCCGTATGCCGATCTCGCGACGAGGTCCTATGGCGTGCTTCATGGCGGTATGCAGAGCGGGGGCGAAGAGAAAGCCGATGCCGATCTGTTTGATACAGTTTTCGACGGTTTCCGGTGTTACATCAAGGTTAATGCCCAGTTTTTCCAGGACATCAGCGCTGCCGCAAGCCGAAGAAACCGAGCGGTTGCCATGTTTGGCTACCTTGACGCCGCAGGCGGAGACGACGAAGGAGACGGTGGTGGAAACGTTAAAAGTATTCGTGCCGTCACCGCCGGTACCAACTACGTCAAGAATAGTCTCCCTGTCTATGTTGATATCATCACGGTCGATATCAAGTACGCCCTTTCCGACGCGGATAGGTGTGGCGCGCTCCCGCATGACGCGGGCAGCACCGGTGATTTCCTCTACTGTTTCGCCTTTCATACGGAGTGAAGTGATGAACGCGGCAATCTGAGCCGGAGTGCATTCGCCTGACATAATCTGGTTCATAACCTCGATCATCTCACCTTCGCTCAAATTTTTATGTTCAACTATTTTGGCTATGGCTTTTTTTATCATCATCTCTCCCCTTATTAAAAAAGGGGATGTTGCCATCCCCTCGTGATTGTTATGATTACAAGAGAAAATCAGACCCCTTGTTTGATTTTCCTGATGGCTTCAAGGATGAGCGCTTCGGCAAGATCCGGAACAACTTCCCAGACTATTCGCTCGATAACTTCTTTTGATGCGGACATTATAGCCGCTTTGAGCTGCTCCTCAGAGAGTATAACAGGTGTGGCAGCAGCAGGCACGGATTCGACCGTAGTAATTTCAGCAGTGGCTGCTAAATCAAATAACGGAGGAAAATCTGCAGCAACGGCTTCTGTAGGCTGTGCGGGTTCGGGAAAATCGGCAAAAAAAGGCTCTATTGGAAGCGCTGGCTCGCTTTCAAAAGATATATCCCCAAATTCGTTTGCTTCAGCAGGCTCGTTAACATTAGCAGGCTCGTTTACTTCAGAAGGCAGAATTCGATCAGAAAAATCTAGTAAAGGTGGGGTTACAGTGGTCTCTTCCTCAAATTCGAACGCACACTCTTCAACCGGAAACCATTGGGAGTCGGTAAGTTGCGGAGACGCGCCTGCCGTAACTGAAGTGGAAACGACCTCTGCATCGTTTTCTTCATCAACTATCGCAAAAACGTCAGGTTCAAATGCCTCTACAGATGAACCAGAAAAAGCTACAGTTGCTTCTGTCACCTTTTCAGGCTCTGCTTCCGCAGTAAAGGCGCTCCATATATTTATCGGTGCTGCAGGTTGTTGTTCGATAAACGGGGATGACATGGTCTTCGGGGCGTAAGAGGTCTCTTCCGGAAGCTGCTCCTCGAAAATATATGCGGGCGTTGGTGGCTGAACAGTTTCTACAGAAAACTCCCGGGATTTACCCAGTTCCAGCAGTTCTTTAACTTTTGAGATAATTTGCTGAGATTCAAATGGTTTTGCAATAAAATCGTCTGC
>CAIMXI010000217.1 GCA_903845365.1 uncultured Geobacteraceae bacterium
GGATCAATTCCGTCAGGATGCTTTTGTGATCCGGCGCCAGATGCTGCACCAGCACAAAGGCCATATCAGGGTCTTTATCCGCAGGCATTCCGGAAAAGAAGGCTTCAAAGGCTGCCAGACCACCGGCGGAAGCGCCTATGCCGACAATGGGGAAGTGAGCATTAGATTCCTGTTGGGTGTCAACTCCCGGGACAACCGCTGGTACTAACGGTTCGACGGCTTCATTAGTTGCGACCGGTTTCTTTTTTCTGGTTGCCATCTGCTTCTCCTTTGAAAAACTGATATTTTGCCTTATAATCTCCCGGCACCGGATTTTGCAATCCGCAGAAGATCTTCACCATCAAGAATCAGTACAACGCGGCCATTGCCAAGCACTGATGCCCCACCCACGCCGGGAATAGCTGTAACCGACTCCTGAATCTCTTTGATAAAAAGCTCCTGGCGACGCAACACCTTGTCCACTGCGAGGCCGATCGTCTGACTGCCGTTGGTCAGAACTACCGCAATGCCGTCGCATCGCTCCGCAGCCGCAGAAGGATAGCCGAGCAGCGTGGAAAGCCGATGCAGCGGCAGAAACGCCCCACGCAGCAAAATGGCCTGTTCACCGCGCACACTCTGCAGCTCATCAGCGGCGATCTCCACTACCTCCGCTACATAGCGACCGGGAAGTGCCAGAATAGTACCGGCAGCTTCCACCATCAACACATCCTGGATGGCCGCAGAGAGTGGCATTTCGAGAGTAAACGTCGAGCCGCGCCCCGCTGTCGAATCTACAGAAATGGAGCCACCGAGGCGCTTGACGTTAGTCATGACGACATCCATGCCGACGCCGCGCCCGGATGTTTCGGTCACAACGGCGGCTGTTGAAAAGCCGGGTTCAAAGATAAAGCGCATAATTGCCTCACGAGAAAGAGAAACGGCTATATCCCTCTGTACCAAACCCCGCTCGATCGCCTTGCCCAGCACCTTGTCAGTATCTATGCCCATGCCGTCGTCAGAGATTTCGATAATGATGCCGCTGCCGCGCTGCGTAGCCGATACACGGATGACTGCCTCTTTTGATTTTCCTGCCATGGCCCGCACATCTGGCATTTCGACACCATGATCGATGCTGTTGCGGATCATATGGAGCAGCGGGTCAGTGAGGATTTCCACCATGGCCTTATCAATCTTGACCTCCTGACCGGACATTTCAAGGCGAACACGTTTGCCCTGACTCATGGAAAGATCGCGCACTATCCTCGGCAGCCGCTTGAACACCATTTCCACCGGGACAACCCGCAGTCCAACGGCGCTCTCCTGCAGGCGTCTGAGCGCGGCGTTCAGTAACTGGTCTACCTCCATCAAATCATTGCGATGCTCTACGAGAAGCTCCAGCAGTTCGTCAGAATCGGGGTCGTTTCCGGTACGCTGCTGTTTGAGGCGGACAACCTGCTTACTCAGGCGCTCATGGTTTATGATGTGACTCAGGCGGCTGCGAGCCAACACCATTTCGCCGATCAGATTCATGAAACCGTCCAGCGTTTCACCCTGAACCCGGAGAACATTACCTGAAGAAGCGACCGTCTCAACAATCCGCAGCTGTCGTTCGGGTGTATCTTCAATGGCTTTCAGCAGTTGTTCCCGTTCAGGTATCCCCCCAGACCACGGTTTCAGGGTAAGATACGCTCCACCCGGATCGATGGTTTGAATCCCCTGGCTGATTTCAATGCGTGATAACGGCGAAACAATCAGCATCTCGTACCAGCTCATGTCATTGATAAAGAGCGAGCGGTTGGTAATGATTCTGCTTCTGCCTGTTTCAATCCAGGCCAGAAAGTGGGCGGTCATCTCTTCATTGGATTCCAGGTGTGCCGTCACCTCAAAAATATGTTCCCCTTTTTCCAGAGCCTGCATAAGGTCGCGGACATTCTCCGGAGAGAGGATTTTGAGAAGTTCAGGCTCAATATTCAGCTCTCCCATGAACTGCCGGAACGTCTCAATCGGATTGACGACACCGCAACCGGACTCGTATGCCCAGATATAATCATGAATACGCTGCAGGTTGCTGGCTATCTCCGCTTTATCTCTAGCACAGACACCGCCATCAGAACAATCACGATAATGCTCCATGACGTGGGTGACCTCGTCCCTTGTCATCTCAAGTATCTCGCCAAACAGATGCAGCTCGCCTCTGGCCGCCCTACTGAAAACATCTTCAAGCATCAAAATGATGTTGCAGGTGGGGCTGTACATGAAAAAGGCAAGGTGCGAATTGAGCCCGGAGAGATCCGCCTGCAGCGCTTGGGCAATCAGCAGATCATCGCCATCCCTGCCGCCAAACTGCAGCGCATCGAGATGATCGAGCACCCTGGTAAAAAGCCGCTGGACATTGGTATGCATGACGTCGGTCAAAATGGTGTGCAGACTGTTGGCACCGACATCCGGAATGCCGCTCGAATGCTCTATATAGCGAATCTGGTCATGCAGCTCCCAAAGGCACTCGGTTATGGCTTTCTGCTGATTGCCGGATAAGGCTTCACGCAGATGTGCCAGAATCACCACCAGATTAAGAAAATCCATAGTTTTGGCAGCGTAGGAAAGTTGTTCGATTTCCTCCGTTGCCTGAGCAATGCACTCCGGGCTTTGCATCAGATCAGCCCGTTCGGGCAAGGTACAGAATGGATCAAGAAGCCGGGAAATAACAGCTATTTTTTCACGAGCAAGTTCAACAAAATAGGTCAGCATTTCAGGATCGCTCTGTAATGGCGGCGCAGCAGTGAGCGTCTCGGCATAAACAGGCGTAACCCTTGGAACGGCGGAGCATTCCATTGAAGTAAACGTTTCGGCAAGATGCTCCAGTAACTGCGAATTTGCATCAACATTGGTATGCGAAGTTACGGCACTCAGCTGCAGCATCTTCATTTCATCCAGGGCGGCCAGCAGCAGCGAAACGACATCACTGTTCATTGGGAAATCCCCGTCGCGGATCACCCCCAGAATATCCTCCGCCCGGTGAGCCAGACGTGCAAATGAGTGCATGTCCATAGCGGTGGCAAGCCCTTTGAGCGAATGAAAGGCGCGAAAGAGGCTGGCGACAAGTTCAGCAGAGATGCCATTCTGCTCGGCATTGACCAGATGCAGCTCAATCTCCTCGATATGCTCCTGAGTCTCTATGGCAAATTGAGACCAGAGTTCTTCGATGAAGTCATTCATTCCGGGAGACCGAGCGCCCGCCTTGAAATCCTCACAATATCACTCCCTTTTTTACTCTTCAGGTCGAGACTCAAGGCGCCGGACGGTTTGGAGATAACATCAAACGCGCCCAGTTTACGTGCCTCCATGGCCTGCTGAGACCCGGCCTGGGCAACCGATGAGACAATCACCACCTTGCAGGGACTGAGCAGCTTCAGACGTTTCAGGCACTCGATACCATCCATGCCAGGCATTTCGATATCAAGCAGCAGCAGGTCCGGCTGCAACTGCCTGACTTTTTCAATTGTTTCAATCCCGTTGATCGCCTCACCCACTACCAGCAGATCAGGGTCCGCCGAAATAATATCCTTGATCAGGGTTCGCATGACAAAGGAGTCGTCTACCACCAGAATTTTTTTTTGCATAATCATTTCCTCCTATCTCCTTCTAATTCCGAATACGGTTCACTTATGGCTTAACCGTTCTCCCTGAGCTTGTCGAAGGGTGAGCGGTTAAGCCATTCATGCTTCGACAAGCTCAGCACGAACGGCTTAACTGAGCAGCTATTGCGTTGAATTCCACATAATTCATCCCGCCACTCCGGCCCATTTACTGAGTCGCCGGCCAATTTTCTCAACTTTCAGCACTTCATTTACCACTCCGCTTTCGATAACCGACGTCGGCATACCGTCAACGGTACACTCTTCCGGCGCCTGAGCCAGGATCGGACAGCCCCGCGCCGACAGAGCCTGTGCGCCGATTGTGCCATCACTCCCCATACCGGTCATGACAATGGCGACAACCGGGCGTTTCAGCCGCGCAGCAGATTCAAACAGGCGGTCAACCGAGGGGTGGATCGGCGTGGCAGGATCAGTTTTGAGGCAGCAAAGCAGCCGTCCCGGCAGCGGTTCCCGCAGGATAGTATCGGTGCCGCCGGGGCAGACTGCCACCATACCCGGCGTAAGCAGCATTCCGTCAGACGCCTGCAGGACATTTAGCCCGGTAAACATTTTGAGATGCCGGGCAAAACCTTCAGTGAACAGCAACGGCATATGTTGGGCGATAACGACCGGACATGAGAGACGCCCCATGGCTTGCAACAGATGCGGTATGATGGCCGGTCCGCCGGTGGAAACGCCGATTACTACAAGCTCGGGATGAAAATTGTTCGCCCAGTTGCGTAATCCTTTCAGCGGCAGGGTGATATGCGGGGCAGCTCTTCCGACCGCCGCCAGAAGATGCCGTTCTCCCCAGAAACGAATTTTCTTGTGCAGTTCGGCGCCGATCTGGACGATGTCGAGCTGCACAAAGGAGGATTTCTTTGATATGAAATCAACCGCACCGGCCTCCAGCGCCTTAAGGGTGGTGTCGGTTCCTTTTTCGGTCATGCTGCTTAACATGATGATCGGTCTGGGGAAGCGCTCCATGATTATTCTGGTAGCGCTCAGGCCATCCATGCCGGGCATTTCGACATCCATGGTGATGACGTGCGGATTCAGCGTCTCAACCATGTTTATGGCGGTCTGACCGTCGCGGGCCTCGCCGACTATTTCAATATCGGAATCGTCCTTCAGCATCAAGCGCACGGCGGTTCGCATGAAGGCGGAATCATCTATGACAAGCAGTTTTATCTTCATGCAACCAACCTTTCGCCATCAACCAGAGATACCAGCATGCCGCGCCAGGTGGCTATGCCGTTCAGA
>CAIMXI010000218.1 GCA_903845365.1 uncultured Geobacteraceae bacterium
CGCTTCACCACTTTCTGGATTGATAATTTCCGGGTAAAAATAGTCCTCATTGACGTGCAGACCGCTCCGTGCTTCATGGCACTCACAGGCTACACCCGGGCCGGTAATTTCGGTAAGACCGTAGATATCACAGGCTTTAAGCCCAAAACCATCCTGAATCTTTTCGCGCATTGACTCTGTCCAGAATTCTGCCCCCAGCACCGCTGTGCGAAGATTGAGTTTTTTGAAATCAACCCCCATCTCAACCCCGACCTCGTGAATATGCATTAGAAATGAAGGGGTAACCGTCAGGGCGGTCGTGCCGAAATCCTGCATCAGCATAATCTGCTTCTGGGTGTTCCCTCCGGAGATCGGAATCACTCCGGCCCCGATCTTTAAGCCGCCGTAGTGCGCACCAAGGCCGCCGGTAAAAAGGCCGTAGCCGTAAATATTCTGCAGGACGTCATGTTTACCGATGCCGGAACCGGTCAGGCAACGAGCCATGACTTCCGACCAGGTATCTATATCGACCTGGGTGTAGCCGACAACGATCGGCTTTCCGGTGGTTCCAGAGGTTGCGTGATACTCTACGATATCATCGCGGGAAGCGCTGAATAGCTTGAACGGGTAATTATCCCTGAGGTCGTCTTTAAGGGTGAAGGGGAGCCTTCTGATATCATCCAGCGACTTGATGTCGGAAGGTTTTACTCCCACCTCATCAAGTCTCTTTTTGTAGACCAGGTTTTGTTCGTAGGCATAACTGACCGTCTTTTGCAGTCTGCCAAGCTGAATACTTTGCATTTCGCTGCGGCTGCACGTCTCAACCTTGTTCCAGATCATGGTCGCACCACCTCCCAATTTTATAAATAATTCAGCTCTCTGGCTTTCACAGTTATCTCCTCCCGAAAACGGGGATCGGCAATGCTGATAAGCGCCTGCGTCCGCTGGCGGACGGATTTGCCGTACAGCTCCGCAACACCGAACTCCGTTACTACATAATGGACATGGTTGCGGCTGGTAACCACCCCCGCGCCCTGCTTCAGCATTGGCACGATTTTACTGATGACGCTTCCGTCCCGCAATGTTGAAGTGCTGGGCAGTGCAATAATCGGCACCCCCCCCTTGGAACGCGAGGCGCCATAGATAAAATCAAGCTGTCCCCCCACGGCCGAGTACATCCTCGGGCCGATACTGTCGGCGCAGACCTGACCGGTGAGATCCACCTCGAGAGCCGAGTTGATCGCCACCATGCGGTCGTTCTGCGCGACCACAAACGGGTCGTTGACATACTCCGTACGATACAGCTCAACCAAAGGATTGTTATCCACCCATTTATACAGACGTTTGGTACCTAACAGGAATCCGCAGACAATCTTGCCGGCGTGGATACTTTTACGCGAATTATTCAGAACACCGGCTTCCACCAGATCGATCACGCCATCAGAGATCAATTCAGAATGAACGCCGAGATCTTTTTTATTATACAGATATTTGAGTACGGCATCTGGGATGGCGCCGATACCCAACTGCATCGTGGCACCATCCGGGATCAGTTCGGAAATATGCCCGGCAATCTTTTTCACCTCTTCATCGTTCCCTTCCGATCCCATTGCATGCTCGCTGATCGGACAATCGAGGGGGATAATATGGTGCATGCGATCGATGTGCATCAGGGTGTCGCCAAGAGTGCGCGGCATCTGCTCATTCACCTGGGCAATGACTGTTTTAGCGACTTCAGCCGCTGAAATTGTGAGCCCCGATTCTGCACCCATCGAACAGAATCCATGCTGATCAGGAGGCGACACATGAATAAGAGCTACATCAAGCGGCAGATGCCCGTTTTTGAACAGTAGCGGAAATTCTGAAAGCATGACCGGCGTGAAGTCGGCGCGCCCCTCATTTACCGCCTTGCGGACGTTGGCGCTGATAAACATCGTGTTGACGCGGAGATGCCCTGCCATTTCGGGTGAAACATAGTCCGAGGGACAGATTGCCAGCGGATGGCAAATTTCGACGTTTTCCAGTTGCGGCGCACGCTTGACCAGCGCCGCCAGCAACTGCAGCGGCACCGAGGCGTTGCCGGTCAGAAACACACGATCACCCGATTTTATCGCCGTAACGGCCTCATCCGCCGTCGTTATGCGTGATTGATAATTCGCTTGCCAGTTTGTCATAAGCGCACCTATTTATCCGAATAGTCGTAGAAACCTTTACCGGTCTTCCGCCCCAGATAGCCTGCCTTTATCATCTTGCGCAGCAGACCGGGAGGTGCAAAGCGTGCTTCTTTCATGTATTCGTAGAAGATGTTGCCAACGTGATAACCGATATCCGCTCCGGCAAAATCCTGGAATTCCAGAGGGCCCATCGGCATACCGCATCCCAGTTTCATGGCGGTGTCAATATCTTCGGCCGAAGCCACACCCTCTTCCAGGAGACGGACGGCATCCAGAATGTAGGGAACAAACAGGCGGTTGACTACAAAACCGGGGGTATCTTTGCAGGTGATGGTGGTTTTGCCGATCTTTTTGGCAAAGGCCAGAGCCAGTTCGGTTGTTGCTGTAACGGTCTGCAGAGCCGGGATGACTTCGACCAGCTTCATCATCGGAACCGGATTAAAGAAGTGCATGCCGATAAAATTGGCCGGATTTTTTACCAATGCGGCCATTTCAGTTATGGCAATTGAGGAGGTATTGGTCGCGTAGACGGTAGTATCAGCACAGACGGCGTCCAGTTTATTGAACAGTTCTTTTTTTACATTGATGTCTTCGAAGACCGCTTCGATGATCAAAGGGGCGTCAACCAGTGTGGCCACATCGGTGGAAAAACTGATCCGTCCCTGAATCTCCTTCATCTGCTCTTCTGTGTATATTTCCTTCTTTACCATCCGTTGCAGGCTGGTGGCAATGGTCTTCTCAGCCCTGGCCCAGACCGCAGCGCTGACGTCAACAACCTTGACCTGAAATCCGGCCTGAGCGGCTACCTGTGCAATGCCCGCTCCCATACTGCCTGCGCCACAAACTCCTACGGTTGCAATTTCTTCGATGTTCATCTGCTTTCTCCTTTTATGGTCAAATAAGTCACTACTTGTTTAAAAAAACCGGTTTGCGCTTTTCAATAAAAGCGGTGAGCCCTTCCTTGGCATCGTGAGTTGTACTGTTTTCCGCCGAATACTTCCGTTCAACGGCCAAAGCTTGTTCCATCGGCAGTTCAATGCCTTCATAAACAGAAGCCTTAATGTAGCCAAGCGCCTTCCCCGCTCCGCAAGCCAGTTGGGTGGCAAAAGACATAACCTCTTCCTGAAAGTTCTCCGGTGCGATCAGGCGATCTACAAGACCAATTTCCAAGGCCTCTTGTGGGGTAAGAGTTTTACCACGCAGAAGCATATCGAGAGCCTTGGCCAGACCGATCAGTCGCGGCAGTCGCTGCGTACCGCCTGCACCGGGGATGATGCCGAGACCAGCTTCGGGCAGACCGATAAGTGCCTTGCCGGAGGTCATCAGGCGGTAGTCACAAGCCAGAGCAAGCTCACATCCGCCACCCAAGGCATGGCCGTTTATGGCGGCAATGACGATTTTTTTCATGCGGGTGAGGGTGTTGTTGGCACTTTGAAGCAACTTGGAAAAATTATCGGCAGTTGCTGCATCCTGGGCGGCCATCTCTTTGATGTCGGCACCGGCGATAAAGGCTTTTTCCAGGGCGCTGGTGATGACAACGACAGTGATGTCATCCATCTTCTCCGCTTCGTTGAAGGCGCTGGAGAGTTCGAGACCGAACTCTCCGTTCAGGGGGTTTGTCGGCGGACGGTTGAGACTGATCGTCAGAACTCGCCCTTCGGTTTTCATAGTGATAAACTGGTATGCCATGACGTTACTCCGGATTCGATAGAATGTAAGGCGGATTACCCGACTTTGATGATAATTGATGCGGCGGTGTCTCCTGCGGCACATCCGGAGAAGAGCAGGTATCCTCCCCCTTTCATGGCAACCTCTTCAATCCCCTCCATTATGAGGCGGACACCGGTCGGCCCCTGAGGATGACCGTAGATGAGGGATGAGCCGTAGTTATTCATACTGTTAACGTCAAGGCCCATGGCTTTGGCCATGACGATATCGTTGGCTGCAAAGGGGTTGTGAGTTTTGATTGCAGCCAGATCGGCAGCTTTGATGCCGGCGTCATCAAGCGCCTTTTGGGCGGAAGGGGCAACGGCGGCGGCCATATAGGCTTTTTTGGTGCGGGCGTAACCGTAAGAAAGTATCTGCACCGGAATATTTTTGTCTGCGCTAAGTTCCAGCGCCTTTTCACGTGTAGTCACCGAGATGCCGCAATTGCCGTCAGCAGGAAATGTCTGGGAGCCAAAGGTATGAACGCCATCCGGCAGAACCGGCCTGAGACCTGCGAGCCCCTCTTTCGTGGTGACGGTGACGCCTTCGTCTGCGTCGAGCGTGAAGATCTTTTTCTTGGAAATCTGCACTTCAGCCGGGAACATGTAGCGCTTCTGAAATTCACGGTCGTTGGCAAGGGCGTCCTGGTACTGCTCGTAGCGACGCAGCGTGATGGCATCGCACTCCTCGCGGGTAACGCTGTACTCTTTGCTGACATTTTCGGCGGTCTGAATCATCGCACCCCCCGCCCAGGGATCTTTGTTGACATTGTCAAGAAACCAGTCTTCGGCGATGACTTTGCCACCGGGGCCGTTCGGGTTGGGCCAGATGGCATGAGGGCCGTTGGAACAGCGATCAGCCAGCAGACACCAACTGTTGGTGAACAGGCCAGTTTCGACCCCCATCCCCGCCTGGAAGAGTGAAAAAGCGGAGGTTGAGCAGGCCTGGGTGATCAGTACGCCGGGGACATTCACCGCTCCCATCATGGCAGCCGCCCAAGGGCCGCTGTAAAACCACTGCTGCTGGTATACGGTACTGCCGACCATGACGTATTCGATCATCGCGGGATCCCACCCTTTACTCTCAAAGAAGCGCTTTGAGGTAGTGGCGCCCAGCACGATGGAATGCTCGTTGGCAAGAGTACCCTGCCAACGGGCAAAGGGGGTGCTGTAATAACCTCTGTAAGGGATAAATGCTTTTGTTAACATGTCTGTTCCTCCTGGTATTTTGGTATATCTCTATATCCTGATCCTGCCATCGACCGCGAACGCGCCGTCCGCAAAGGCCATGACAGGGTTCATATCCATCTCCTGAATCATCGGCAGATCGGTCAGCAACTGCGATACCCGCTGAATCAGGTCTATCACCGCTTCCTTGTCGATCCCCTTTTCACCGCGCACACCGTCCAGCAGTGCAGCAGTTTTTATTCCGGCCAGCATCTCCGCCGCTTCCAGATGCGTTACCGGAGCTATCTTGAAAATGACATCTTTCAGCACTTCGACATAAATGCCGCCGAGGCCGAACATCACAAGATGACCCAGTTTCCGCTCGGCAGATGCACCGATAATCAACTCGCGACCGCCGGGGAGAAATTTCTGGATAAAAAAGTTCAATGTGCCGAACGAACCGAGGCGCACCTGCATATCTTCGACCGCATGCTGTACCGCAGCGGCATCCTTGAGGTTAACAGCAACTCCGCCTCGGTCGCTCTTGTGATCAATCGCTTCGCAATCAACCTTGACAACTACCGGAAAGCCGATTTCCGCCGCTGCTGCCACCGCATCAGCTGCAGTGCCAACCACCTTCCAGCCGGCGACCGGGATTCCGTACGCCTCGAAGATCGCATAGACTTCAGTCGCGGAGAGGACGGAGCGCCCCTCTTTACTGGCCTGTTCAATAATTGAAGCTGCCTTGGCTGGTTTGATATCTGCAAAGATTGTCGGCTGACCAATCTGACGTTGCTTGGCACGCCCATATTTAGCCAGGGCGCCAAGAGCCTTGGCGGCATCCGTCGGATTGGCATAGAACGGGACGTTCCCCGCTTTGAGAATCGCCATGGTTTTCTGAAAACGCTCCAGATCAAGGTTGGTCATAAAGTTGCAAACCATCGGCTTTTTAGAAAGCTGATTGACCGCCACTATTTCACGGGCAACCGCATCAGTGTCGGTGAACGGGGCAGTTACGAAATTGATATAGATGCTGTCAATCCCGTCGTCTTCCATGAGCACATCCAAGGCGGCCCGGAATTGTGGGCCGCCGGCAGTAGCAACCACATCAATCGGATTTTCGAGTGACGCTTCCGGGAACTGGGTAACTTTCAGTTTCTCGATTGAGGCATCAGACAGTTTGGGGACATCCAGGCCGCAGGCCACAAGTACATCAGTGGCGATAACGGCCGGACCGCCGGTATTAGTGATGAGTCCGACCCGGTTTCCGGTGGGGTTCGGCTGAGATGAGAAGGCCATGGCTGCACGCACCATCTCGCCTTCATCGCCGAAAGATAGTATGCCTATCTTTTCAAAGATCAGTTCTGTGGCGATATCAACCCCTGCCAGCGAGCCGGTATGCGACGAAGCCGCTTTGGCCCCCTGCAGGCTCCGCCCCGCTTTCATGGCCAATATCGGTTTTTTTGCTGCGACTTCCCGGGCTGATTCGAGAAAGGCCTGAGGGTCAGAAAAACCTTCCGTGTAGAGAATAATTGCCCTGGTTTCTTCATCATCTCCGTAATATTTGATGATTTCAGGGATTGAAACGTCGCAGGCGTTGCCATTTGAGGCATACAGACGCTGCCCGATGCCGAGATCGGCCAGTTGCTGCATGATCAGCGCGCCGACTCCACCGCTCAAAGCGACAACAGAAATATGACCCGGTTCCGGATAGGTGAATGTAAAATTGCAGTAAGCCTTTAGAGCCGGGTCACTGTTGATGGTGCCCTGGCAGTTGGGGCCAAAAAGTCGGATGCCGTACTTTTTTGCCGTGGCGAGAAACTCTGCCTGCAGTTTGGCGCCCTCCTCCCCCATTTCACTGAAACCTGCGGAGTTTATAATCACCGCCTTAATCCCCTTCAAGCCGCACTCTTCCATCGCCAGTGGCACCAGAGTGCTGGGGATTATGATATGGGCGAGATCAATCTCACCTGGAACTTCCGCCAGAGAACGGTAGGCCTTGATGCCGCAGACTTCGGGAGCGGTCGGGTTGATCGGGTAGATCGGGCCGGTGTAGCCGTATTTCTGCAGGTTTCTGATGATGACGTTGCCGATCGAGAGCTCCTTGGTGGAAGCACCGACAATGGCTATCGCCTTTGGTTTAAAAAGCGGATCCAGCATCTTATTTTCCCTCCTCAAGCTGTTCGATGAAGGCTTCTATGTTGGTTTTGGTCTGTTCGTCAGAAATGCAGCGGAGATCATTCAGATCGCCGGAG
>CAIMXI010000219.1 GCA_903845365.1 uncultured Geobacteraceae bacterium
AAAGTTGCCAGCACTCCACCATTTTCTTTTATGAATTTTTCAGCGGCATGCTTATCTTCAAAAGCCCATTTGGCATTCACTGTCATGACTCCTGGTTTCTTGCCGCCTATCACCCAGAAAGCCCCTTGCGCGTCGATCAGCTTTTTACTGTTATAATCACCAACACCAATGGACTTCGGTGATTTGTCAATGTTATTGGCAAGATCAACTGCGGCACAGTGAAGGCTGCATGCGCCAAAGGATGAACCGTCGTCATATTCGATAAGAACCCTGCTGTGAGAATATTTTGCTCTGTCCATACCACAGTAGGTACAAGACGAGTGCTTCGTAATGTCATCTTCTATGGCAAAAACGATGCTGGCAAAAGCTAGTATGAATATACTAACGAGGATGAGTCTTTTCATAATCAGTCTCCATAATTTTTTGGATTTTGAGCTGCTTTTCAACTAATGTCTGCAGTTTTTCAATAGAAATATTCCCGTTGATTTTTTCCCGAATTACCCCATTTTTGTCGAGAATGAAAATAGTCGGGAACCCAATAGCAAAATAATCCATAAGCAATATTGAGTGTTCATCCTTTAGTATCGTAAACGTCAATGCGTTATCCTTTGCATACGCTTCTACACTTTTTGTGGAATCCATTTCATTTATTGCCAGGATCTCAATGCCCGCTTTTTTGTATCTACGGTAAAAAGGTTCCAGTTGTTTCACACCATGTCCACAGCAGGAATTTGTCCAGAAATAGATGATTACTACCTTTCCCTTTAGTTGGCTCAAGCTAACATGCTCGCCGTAAATGTCATTGATTGAAATAGCTGGGGCATTGTCACCTATCTTGACGACCCGTTTGTCGTCGCAACCAGCAGGAAGAATAAGGCCAGCCAGCATTAACAATAAAAATAAACACTTCATTCTTCGCCCTTTCAAACAAGGTCAGGTTCATCCTGAATGCATACAATCCGCAATAGAGGTCATAACGTTTCCGTCAACTTGGCGCTGCTGCAGCATGAACAACTCATCCCCTTCGCTTTTCCAAAGGACTCTCTACCTTCCTTGAATGTCAGCCAGGAGATCAGCATGGCTCCAAAAGCATCGAGGCTGCCGATACCGGTCAATTCATAGCCGATACTTGAGATCATGAGTACCACTGACAGGTAGACACAGGCTTTTGAGCATGCCGCATCGGCAAGAATAGCGGGAGAGTTGAGCGCTGTACCGACTTTCATTTTCTGGTGAATCAAATACCACATGAAGGATATTGATAGCAGGGAGATGACGATACCCCATAGAGTCGTCTCAGGCTTGTGGCCCGAGTACAGGTTCATAGCGGCAGTCACGAGTAAGCCTAATGATAGGAGATAGAACGCCGAACCGGTAATTTTGAGTGCCCGTTGCTCGAATTCGTCCCGTGATTCACCTCTGTTTGCCGCAATTCTCCGCAGCATGTGCCAGACGCCTATGGCCGATATTACTTCGATAAAGGAATCTACACCGAAGCCGAATAAGGCCAGAGTTTCATCTGCTGTTCCCAGCCAGACGGAGGCACCGCCTTCAACGAGATTGTAGAAAATTGTAAACAGTGCCAGATAATTAGCTTGTGCGTAGAGCTTATCGTTCATAGTTTTCAGCCTCACAAAATTGCATTAAACAGATATCCGACACAAACAATCGCCGCTGCAACTATGCCAAAAAATACCACTAAAAGCCGATTCTTCAAGACGTTCTTGAGAATGATCGCTTCCGGTAGTGACAGCGCAGTAACCGCCATCATGAAGGCCAGAACCGTACCAATTGCCATTCCTTTCTCCATCAGAGCGTGGACAATCGGGATTACTCCAGCGGCGTTTGAATAGAGCGGGACACCGAGTGCAACTGCAATTGGCACGGCGAATGGATTATCCGGTCCAGCCCAGCGCACTAGAAAATCCTGCGGTACATAGCCGTGGATAAATGCTCCCAGTCCGACTCCTACCACTACATAGGGCCAGATTTTTTTCAGCAGGTCCTGGGTGTATTCACGGGCATAAT
>CAIMXI010000220.1 GCA_903845365.1 uncultured Geobacteraceae bacterium
ATTTCGTTGGCAGTAATGGCCGGTTGATGGTCAGGGCTGAGAGAAAGGGGGGAATATGAGCATTTATGAAGTCACGATGTCGGTCGTAGTTGCGCTCGAAGCGGTCTGTCTGGTTATTTCAATGCGCCGGATATCCCACAGGTTGACAAAGAATCGGGGAGGTGGTGAATGAGTGAACTCACACAAGCGGACAAGCTGATTGAGGCGCGTAGAATTGAAACACGTCTCAATGGGAAGCTGGAATTTCCTGAGAATTCTATCCCTGAAGAGTTCTTTCAACCAGTGGTTGAATACCTGAGTACGATGACTGACGCACCTCTGTCATTCTTGAATTGCAGCGTCTTAATGATGGTGTCCTCTGTAATCGGAAACCGGGTATTTGTTCAGGTTGGAAGCCAAAAACTGAAGGTGAATTTATACCTCTTGATTGTTGCGAATTCAACGGTTGGACGGAAAAGCACAGGAATCCAGCTTGCAAGAAAATACCTGAGACTTCTTGAAGATCGGATTAAAGCAACAAGCGAAGCGCAAAATACAGAGGCATTTGAACCTGTAAAGTTCATTATGCCAGATTCGGGCTCATTGGAGGGGTTAATTGAAATAATGCGGGAGCCTGAGACGATAACGGTTACACAGCGAGATGGGAAAGACAAAATTCAGCACCAAGAACCAGAACAAAAAACTGTTTTGAATAGTGGGGTTGCTTTTTATAGCGAGTTTGCTGGATTCCTTGACATGGTATCAAAAGAGTATAACAAGGGTTATAAAACGTTCATCATTGACTGCTATGATGGAAATGACTATGATCGTCAGTTAAAAAAAGAGAAGTCACTTATCAAAAACCCTTGCCTCTCTATATTTGGAGCCTCAACGATGACGCAGCTCCTTCAGCGTGTTAGAGAGGATGATAAGCATACAGGGTATTTACAGCGGTTTATGTTTTGCCATGTAAAAGAACAACAAAGGCCGTTACAATCGCTTATCCAGATCAAAAGACCGGATAGCGATACTGAAGAATTGGTTCTTTCTGGGATGGAAAATATATACCAGATGGCGCGCATTTTTCAGGCAGAGGATAAACCCTTCAGTATCTCGTATGCAGCCGGTGAAGTATATCAGTCTGAGTTTGATTTCGATGCAGCTATCATTGCTCACGTGTCAACGACAGATAAAGATTTTGCCGGTATTCTCCAAGGGTACTTTGGCCGGTTAGATGCGATGCGTTTTAAGGTGGCGTTAGTCTTTCAGGTTGTCAAAGATACAGACGCGGGAATATTAGGGCTCGTTATCTCAAAAGAGTCGATGAGGCAGGCTTGTGATGTCATAGCCTACTTTCAGGGAAACGTTATCAGGTTACTGAGGGATGAATTCCGGTTCACACCTTTTGAACGGAACACAAAGCGGATAACGGATATTCTCACGAAAAACGGCGGTCAGTTAAAAAAACGGTTATTGTTGCAGCGTTCTAACTGGTCAGCAAAAGAGTTTGCTGAAGTCGTTGAAACCGGCAAAGAATCGGGGTTATGGGAACAAGTGGCTGTAAAGACAGTATCGAATAAAGAGAGTATTGTTATTCGATTATGTAAAACAACGAACTAACATCAAGAGCATGTAACGTATTGATTTATAATGTAGTTAGGTGTTTGTAGTGTTAGTTCGTTGTTTTAAGAAATACGAAAATATCGGAGGTGTTCGATGGGTGAAGTTGATGGTA